>JANRKT010000292.1:0-12500 GCA_033763355.1 Chitinophagaceae bacterium
TTTTCCGGCTCTAATGGATGGGCTGAACCCTTCCAGTTCTCATCAAACGCTTCAAAGAAAAAGGTGAGTATTTTATTTTTTTTTGACCAGTGCATTAAGTCGTTGTAATATTTTTCCTGGTTTTCTTCATTTACATTTTCCGGGTTAATGCCACGGCCGTTACTGTTGGTAGCCCAGCCGGCTTCTGTTATTACAATTGGTTTATGGGGATAAAGCTTTGCCACTGCACTAAAGTTTTCTTTGGTATAAGAAAGCCCTTTTTCAATTGGTTTATACTCCCATACGGGGTAGCTGTGTATGGAAATAAAATCCACTACTTCAGCCAGCGGTTTTAATTTATCTAACCAGGGCACATAGTTTTCGCAGAAGGTAACAGGCTGTTTAGCGGATTGTTTTACAAGCTGTGCATATTTAACTACACTGTCCACGGGAACCAAATGATCCGTCCAGCTTACACAGGCTTCATTGCCGACGGACAGAGAGAAAATAATATCAGGATATTGATTGGCGTATTGAATTAGCTTTTCAATTTTCTGAAGATTGGATTTTTTGTTTTTCCCCAGTTGTTCTTTAGCATACACACCCCCGCCCCAGGGACAATCAGGATTATTTATTTCCGCTTCTATATATGCACCCAGCATTATTTTAAAATCGAATTGCTCATTTTCTATTACCTGCAAAACAGTAGCTGCATGTTCGTCACAATCGTATAAGCGTAAATATTTCCAGTGCTTTTGCAGTATCAGTAAGTCTTCTTTTACTTCTTCATACGAAGGCGTAATACCGCCGGGCTGCTGCCCATCTCTAAAGCCGGAGTAACAGATAGCTTTCGCAAAGGGTAAATTATATTGTTCAAAAAAATCCATTCTTAAAACTTCAGCTTTTCGTTTTTATCCCAAATACCCCAATAGGCGCCTACAGTTCCTTCGGCGCCTACCTTCCAGCTTTCATCAAAAGAGGAAAAATAAAATACCGGTATATCATCGTTGGCACTCCACAATTGTGTATTGATAAAATAATCCCTTGCACTTTGCACAGATGGCTGGGCTCCTTTTGTGTTTTCACCCTGGCTGGGCCAGCCCGTTTCCGTGATAATTACTTTTTTTCCATTGGCCGCCTGCATCGCCTGCTGGTACATTTGCTGCATGTGTGCCAGCGATTGTTCAAACGGGCAGCCTTCCCAAAAGGGATAGCAGTTGCACAATATCACATCGCAGGCTTCGGTAATTTTTTGGCGGTGCGTAAATTCATAATAGGCATCCACATAACCAACCGGTATTTGTGATGGTATGCGGCTTTTTACTTCGTAAATAAATTCCAGCAGTTGTTCTTCAGTTAAATCATTCCGGTACATTACTTCATTACCAACAGCGGCAATATCCACCAACCCATCGTTGACTTGTTGTACCAGTCCTTCTATTTCACGGCGGTTTATCTCCGCATCATTGCCAAGCCAGGCGCCCACCAATGTTTTTATTCCAAATTCTTTTGCCACTTTCGGTATCAGTTCATTACCATCAGTGCAGGAAAATGAACGGACCCATTTGGTATGCGGCCTTATTATTTCCATTCTTCTCCGCACCTGCGCTTCTGAAATAATATCGCCGGGCTTTTGTCCTTCTTCATATAAACTGAAACAGAAGCCATGCACACCATTTTGTAAAATTTCTGCAAATAAATTGGTAAGGCCTTCCTCTGTTTCACCGGCGAGGTAATTCACCTCCGCCAGATGCTGAGATGAAAAAATATTTTCTTTTCTGTATGACATAGCAAAAATTAGATTAGTTAAGTTTAAAATTCTCATTTCCATCCCACAATCCCCAGGATGTTCCGGCCCAGCCTTCAAAGTGTATTTTCCATGCTTCATCAAAGGAAGAGAAGTAAAATAGTTTTACACCAGCCTGCTCTGCCCATAATTGTGCTTCCATATAATACAGCATCAGATTTTCTTTAGATGGAACCGCTTCGCCTACCACTTGTCCATCGCTTGGCCAACCCGTTTCAGTAATAATTACGTCTTTACCGTTGGATATCACTTTCACTTTTCTATACATTTCCTGCAAATAAACTCCTGCATGTTCAATATGAGCCCCTTCCCAAAACGGATAGCAATTGATCAATAACTTATCACATGCATTTACCAATTTAGGATGATTGATAAATTCGCTGTAAATATCCACACAACATACGGGAACGCTGTTTGTATTTTTCTTCACTTCATTAATATAACTGATTAATGTGTTTTCATCCTGGTCGCCCCTGAATAAAACCTCATTGCCTACTGCTGCCATATCTACTGAACCTTCATTAACCAGTTTTATCAACGATTGCATTTCCTTTGCATTCTGCTCTTTGTCTTTGCCAATCCATGCACCAATAAGAACTTTGAATCCCATTTTTTTGGCAATACCGGGAATGAGTTCATACCCATTAGTTGCTGAGAACACCCGAATCCATTCTGTGTGACCTGTCAGTACCTTCAACCGCTTCACTATTTGTTCTTCAGAAATCTGGTCTCCGGGGTTTTGGTCTCCGGTAAATACCGTAAAACAAATACCGTGCATTCCTCTATTAAATACTTCATCAAATTTTTCCTGAAAAGCTGCTCCGCTAACCGTCCCAAAATCAATACCTGTATTAATATAGGCCGGGTATTTTTTCAAAAGCTCAGGCTTGGTTAAACCCTTTAAATCTATTCCGGAAAAAACACTGGTAGTTCCATATCCCGAAGACTTAGGAGCTTTTCTCTTTGCCAGCTCCTGTTGAATGCTTTTATGTTTTTCTTCCGTAATTCCATAATTCCACATAAAATAAATAGCCACCAATGTTCCTAAAATTGGAACTGCAGAGAAGAAAAACCGAAGCCAGAAAATTGTTTCTGGGGTTTGGGTTGGTAAGTTTCCATCAAAGTTAATAGCAGCTAATATTAAATAACTCAGCAAGCCTGCAAATGCAAAACCCAGCTTTACTACCCACCAATAGATGGCGCCGAAAATACCTTCTCTTCTTTGCCCGTAATTCAGTTCGTCCACATCACAAACATCGGCTGTCATGCTCATCATAGTTGTAAACAATCCTCCTATACCAAACGAGAAGAAGGGCAATGCAATTATAAACAACCAGGGCTTACCGGGCACAAACAGAAAAAACAATAAGATATAACCAAAAATTGAAACGGCCTGTGATAACAGAAATGCCTTTTTCTTTCCTATCATCTTTGACATCTTTACCACTACCGGAATTACGACGAAGGTAGTGACCAACGCACCGCCGCTGCCAAAAACAGCAGCCCAAACGCTGCCGTTTTTCTGGTCTCCGTTGAACAGATAATAGACAATGATAAAATAAGTAAACTGCGCAACTGTATTAAATGCATTGAAAGTAAAAAAGGTAGAATAGCAAAGCTTTCTGAAATCACTTATTTTAAATGCTTCTTTAAATTCATGCAGGAGATTTTTAAAAATTCCTTTTATATTACGAATGCCAATAGGCTTGAAAGATGTTTCATTCAAAGTTGACTTGGCTTTTATAAAAAATGCAGGCACCATGGCGAAGAGCATACAAATAATAGCAACCCATACGGATAATGCCCTTGCTCCGGATTCAGGAGTTGCAAACCAATCTTTGTCATACAGGATAATCCAAAACCAGGGAACAATTACCCAGGCCCATTGCCCAATCCATTGAGATATGGCCATGATTTGTGTCCGTTCATGAAAATCTTCACTCATTTCATACCCCATTGCCACAAAAGGAATACTAAAAATGGTAAGCCCTACATACAGGCATAGTTTGAAAAACAGAAAGTAGAAAAAGTTAAACGTAATACCATTCTCTTTATGAATCTGCCACATGAATAAAAAGCTGATGCCTAAGATCAACGAACCAATAAAGACATAATGCCTTCTTCTTCCCCATTTTGAACGGGTATTGTCGGTTATAAAACCCATTATCGGGTCTATAATAAAATCCAATAACCGCGGAGCAAATGTCAGAACACCTACCATCCACACCGGAAAGCCAAAGCCGTTTACCAACACCACCATGAACACGCCAAGGGCAGCGGGAAACATTTGATTGGCCAGCATACCAACGCCAAAAGCCACTTTTTTATACATGGGTACCTGCTTGGTGTGAATTGCGTTACTCATATAGCAATTATTAAAGGAGATTAGAAAACTATTTTTACAATCGTTTCAGTTTGCTGGTAATTATAATTAACTGATGCACTCATTGCTCCGGCAGGTTTGACGGCTGAATAAAAATCCTGACAGAGATAATTTCCCCACTGCGGTTAAAAAGATTTGTTGTCTCTTCTTCCGTTAACTGGACTGCTGCTGCTTCCCGTATTGTACCGTCCCTATAAGCAACCTCCAGACCTTGTTTCTCATTTATTACATACACCACCGGCACCTGGCAAATAGTAAACAACAAAGAATTTTTTAGCAGTGTTATAATTTGTTTTTCGCCTTTGCTGTTAATGATGGATACTTGTTTCTCTGCTGATAAAAATTCTTTTTGCTGCAGCAATACAGGATTAAAACTTAATTGTCCGTGATGTACCTGTACCCCAAGTTCGCCATAGCGGCTGATGATGTCTTCTTTTACCTGCCCCGTCATACCGGGTTGCTGTGCCCCTTTGCCAAAAGGTGTATGTGAATAGGGGTCGGTAGGAAAAGCGCCATAAACAGCCGGAGATTTATGTACGCCTATACCTTCTTTAATGGCATGAAAGTGTTCGTATAGTTTATGCAGTGTGTCATTATCTGTTTTTTGTTGAGCAGCAGTTAAACAGGTTTCCTTTACAGCTAATAGTAATTTTGAAACCATATGCCAGTAAATAGAGCCCAGCCCCTCAAAAGCGAAGAAGGTACCCGACCTGCCGGTAAATGCTTTGTGATTAAATACCTTTTCAAATAAATCCAGCACCGCAGTGCGGTTTTGCAGAACGGATAACTGATACTTGCTGTCCAATTTTTCGAACGCTTCACTTAACTCATTTGCATTTCTTAACCGGCCATTGAAATGATAACCGCCAAGAATATCTTTTTCAATGATGCCTGCACCACCATCAGCCAGCAATTCTTTTAGTAATGGTATGGACTGTACTGATTGTGCCGGTACATTATTTTTTTGCAAGAACTTTGGTAATTCTTTGTTGGGATATAAAATATAACTATCCTGATCAGGGCGGTAAAGCGAACTGTTTTTGAGTGCATCTAACAGTTGCGAACTTTCTTCTGCTGATAAATAACCGCTGCTTAAGACTGCAACCTGGCCTTCCAGCATTTCATCTAAATGAGAAATGCTTAATTGGTTATCGTTATAGCTTAACAGGTTATAGGTGTGATATAAACCGTCCTTTCTTTTATTGGCAGCTATGGACTGCTCTGTAAATGCCAAAGCATTTGCAATAAATTGACTGATAGCATCAGCTGTTATCGTTGATTTCTTTCCTGAAAAATGATTAGCATAAATATTATCCCTGAAACTGCTGCTGGACTCTCCTAGCTCATCCAGCATATTTTTTTTCTGTTGATTACTCAGCTCAGCTGGTAAAGAAGTAGCGTAATTTTTAAAAATCTCCGCTACTGAAATAAAATAGCTTTGCACCTCTGCTGAAAGTAAAATGGCCGGGTTCGCTTTTGAATCAAACAATGGTTTAACAAATACTAAAAACCTTCTCAGGTAATACAAGGTAACCATGGAAAGACCGTTGCCAACTAAAGCATTGTTGGCATCGTTCCACTCGGGCCGTTGCGTATTCATCCAGATGCCCCCGCCCGGTACTAAGTTGGTAAGCTTTGCCAGTAGCATAGCCAATAGCTTCTCTGTAAAATTTACTCTGTGTATAGTTTCGCTGCTGTTGGTGTGTAATGCACCATCTGCGCCGAGCTGCTCCATTTTTTGTTTCTGCGTTTTATCAGCAGCATGGTCAAATTCAATAGTATCCTTTGGGTTTGTAAGTATCTGCTGATAGCTTTTTATTTTATAAGGCACATTGGCATACACAAAAATTTCTTTGTGTAATAACTGCTTAAGCAAATACGGATAGCGATCTTTTGCAAACTCCAGAAACTTCAGCAGGTAAATAACCTGGTGGTCGCCCCAGTAACCAATATAACTCCAGGGATTGTCCGGCTCTATCTTTTCCCAGTCAAACCCATCTTTCATCACACGGTAAGGGTTGTATCCGTCAAAAGTGGAAGCATTGAGGAATTTAAAAATCATTCCTTCAATAAAGGCAGGGTAAGAATGTGCAAGGGCTTCCCAATTCTGAAATATGTCACGCCAGTTGCCTTCATAGTCCAAAATTTTTGAACCGTCTGTTTCACTTCTTGTGTTAATAGTGAATTTATTCCATGGTCGGCTGGGGTCCCCATGCCTGCGACTGAATTTTAATGGAAGATATTCCGTAGCCAGGCGTATAAAATCTGCATCTCCAGATTGTTCAGCCAGTTCTTTTAACGTAAATACGGAAAATTGCTCCCGCAATGGTTGCAAATGTTTTTCGTTGCTTGCATAAGCAATAGCATTTGCTTTTCTGAAATACTTTACAAAATCATTTTTGCTGATGTTATACCCATCATCAAAAATGCCGCCACGCATAATATTAAACAGCGTATTGGAATAATGCCGTGTATTGCCCAATTCATCAGCGCTGAA
The DNA here is from genome assembly GCA_033763355.1 of Chitinophagaceae bacterium. Lineage (GTDB taxonomy): Bacteria > Bacteroidota > Bacteroidia > Chitinophagales > Chitinophagaceae > JANRKT01. The sequence goes on from JANRKT010000292.1 coordinate 6,667, forward strand.
TTGCAAGCCGTCGGCAGCAGCGACTAACTTCACGAGATGTTTTGTTCCTTCTTCCACATCTGACAGTACATCTTTCAACAGGTTGATGTTGTGCCTTATATTATCTGCTAATTGAATAATTGCTGACTGGCTCTGATTAACATTAGCAATAATAAACCAGTTTTTTTCTGCTCCCGATACAAGACTTAATTTGGCAGAGATGAAGTAAGCACCTTTCTCGCCTTTAACATCTTCTTCTTGTTTTATACTTCCCCCTTTGCGAAAGCGATGTAGTTGTTTTGTTGAAAGTAAATATGTCGGATTATCCAATCCTGCTGACCAAACGGTATTTGCTTTTAATGCTTCGCTGGGCTCAGCTTTGTCAACAATGATGGCGCTGAGTGCAAAAATGCCGAGGCCTGTGTCCGGCAACAGTTCACTGCGTTTATAAGCATCAGCCAGGTTGCTGGTGGAGTTTTGCAAATCGCTGCCTACGCCGTAGGGCAAAATATTCTGCAGCCCGTCAATCATTGCAATGGATATTTCATCTGCTGAATGATTAATAACCCTTGATTTTCTTACAAAGCCATAAAGGTTGCTGCTGTTCCATTCGTATTGAAAAGTCAGAGACAGATTATTATTTATCTCTTCAAAAATGATTTTGTTGCTGTAGCGGTTTTTATAAATATTCCGCTGGTAATTATACAATGCTTCGCTTCTTGCAGAAAAAGGTTCCCAAACATATTCTTCGTCATTAATTGCTATCCTGAGAATAGTTTTGCTGCCGGTAATTTCTGCTGACTCTGTTATTTTATCATCCGTATAATAAGGAAAAAGGGCATACTCTGCATTTTTGCGGCCTGCTGTTATACCACCATTCCCGGAGACGAACAGCCAGTGATTGGACTCACTTACAATACTCATAAAGAAAGGCCGCATAGCATCCACATCAGAAATTTTGTAAAAAATTTCATCACCAATTTTCACTTCCTCCAGTATGCTTTCTTTTTTTGTATTGCTTGTATCATTAAACAGTTGTTGCATGATTGCCTTATTATAATTTTAATACACAGGCATAACATCCCTGTTTGCCAAAACAATAAGCTTTGACATAGCTATTCAACCAAAAAAAATTATTTCTGCTTATACACTTTCACATAATCCACATACATGGATTGCGGAAACGGTGTGCCCGTTGTGGGAAAGCCAACAAAATTGCCGCCCACTGCCACATTCAGTAAAAGGTAAAATGGCCGGTTGTACACCCATTCACCGGTTACATTTTCAGGTGTAAGCCTTTGGTATAAAAAATTATCAACGAAGAAATCAATATACCCTTCGCCCCATTCAACGGCGTAGATGTGATAGTCGGTGTCAAACCTTCCGTCCGTTAATGCATAGGCTTTGCCGATTGAATTACCACCGGAGTATCCCGGGCCATGCAAAGTGCCATGGGTAATGGAAGGCTGCTGACCTCTCTGCTCCATTATATCAATCTCGCCACATTGCGGCCATGGCTTTGTATCTATATTGGAACCGAGCATCCAGAAAGCAGGCCATATACCCGGTCCGGTTGGAGTTTTTATTCTTGCTTCAAAGCGGCCGTAGGCTTGTGAAAACTTTCCTTTAGTTTTTATCCGGCCACTGGTAAATCCGGCAGAGTTGCTTATAGCTGTAATTACTAATTTACCATTTCCATCTAACTTTATATTGTTTGCATTATTGGTATAGGTTTGCAATTCGTTATTGCCCCAGCCACCTGCACCAATATCAAATACCCATTTTGAATTATCGGGTGAGCTGCCTGCTGTACCATTAAAGTCATCACTCCAGGTAAGTTCCCATTCCCGCTGAGGTAATGTTTGTACCGCTTCTCTTTTACAGCCTATCAACATTAGCAGTAACAGTGAGCCTATAGTTGCGAAAACTGCATTTTTACTTTCCTTTCTCATGACAAATTTTTTTGTTGAGTTTAAAAAATTCTAATCATTTTGCCGAATTCACCATTCATTATTTTAATCACATCATTTTAATTACCAAATCGTATGTTATCAAAATATACCACATTGGTGGAAGTCCGTGCAGTGAAATCAGGGAATATAATTATCTGCTTATATCCATCGCGTATCTGGGCTGTAAAATCGAAAGTAAGTTCCTGCCAGCCATTTATTACTGTATTGGGAATTTTAATTTCCGGAAATGCAAAGCCCGTAGGGTCCGCAAATTTTATTCCTACGTCACTCGTCGTAGTTTTATACACCATTATTCTTACAATCTTATGAGCGGCATCCAGATTAAATACAGGCATACCTGCGGGGCTATTCGCTGTTTCGGTACCGGCATAGGGCTGGCCTGCCTGCTGAGCTGTGAATTTTGCTACGGTTGCTGATGTATTGATACCCGTTGGGAATGGGTTTGCTACAAACTCAAGCGGTGGGTTTGAACCATTTTCAAACACATTCCATGTCCAGCCAGCACCAAATCCGCCTGGTTCAAAATTTATTACATCATTCAATGTGAATGTACCACCGCCTGCAGGAGGCTTCCAGAAATAAATATTATCCAGGAAAATACTTTCTGTTCCTGTGCCACCGTCAAACTTAAATTGGATAACATTGTTTAATGCCACCGGCGAAAAGGCAGAAAGTGGAATATCAATACTATTCCAACCCGTTGTTGGTACTGTTAATGTAAATGGCGTTTCAACAGGACCAGGGCTAATAAGAAATACACGAAGTGTAGTAGCATTGGCGGTGTAATAATCAAGATGTAAAGATCCATAAGAAGAAACATTTTGATTGCCTCCTAATTGGATACCCTGGTAATTGAAATTGGGATAAGACAAGGTGTTATTTCCTGCAATGGGTGTTTGTGATGCAGTGGCAAATCCTGACTGTCCCCAATTTGGGTTAAAATCTGTACCGGCTACATTGGTATAAGCATCGCTAAAAATAGAAATTACATCTGCTGCCGGCCGGGTAGGCGTTGGGGCTGCAACCGTAGGTATAGTGGGTGGTGCGGGGTTTTTATAGAAATAAATATTATCTACATAAATATCACCATTACCGTCATATTTCATCTGAATCAAATTGTTCAATGCTACCGGTGAAAAAGAAGAAAGCGGTATATCCACGCTATTCCATCCAGTTGTAGGAACAGTAAGTGTAAAAGGCGTTTCTACCGGGCCAGGGCTAATTAGGTACACTTTCAAACTCGTAGAGTTTACCGTGAAATAATCCAAATGCAGGAAGCCCATAGAAGTTACATTCTGGGCGCTGCCAAATTGTAAGCCCTGGTAATTTAATCCTGCATAAGACAATGTGTTATTACCGGCAATGAGTGTTTGTGTAGTAACAGTGGCCTGTCCCCAGTTAGGATTAAAATCAGAACCGGCAACATTGGTATAAGCATCGCTAAAAATGGAAATTACATTGGTGGCAAGTCTTGTTGGTGTGGGTGCTGCAACTGTTGGGCGGGTTGGTATTTTGTAGAAATACACATTGTCAATATATACATTGGGGAGGGTGCCAGAAAGTACCATTTGCCCAAGGTTTGCTCTTGTTGTAAGCCCGGTAAAAGTAGAAAATGGGATATCGATACTCACCCAGTTGCCTGTGCTTAATGTAGGACTTGTAATGGTAACTTCATGAGTTTTGTCATCGCCACCACCAAATACACCATTGGCACCAAGATCAGTCAAAAGCACTTTAAAGTTGTTAGGCAAGGTAGTAACGTCCGGTGTCCAAATATCTATGTGGAAGCCACTCATACCCGAGGCATTAACAGGAGGAGTTTTAAACTCAATTCCCACAAAGTTTAGGTTGCGGTATCGTATTACATCATCTCCCTGCACTTTGATAAAATATTCGTCAACATTAGAAAATTGATAACGGGCATTCCATGTATCAACCGGCACGTTGGTATAGGCATTGCTGTACAACGAAATTACGTCGGTAGCATCACGGGAAGGAACCGGTGCTTTTGTGGTGGGGCCAACCGGCAAGCCGGTAGAATTAATTTTTAATGAACCGGTGGCTGTATCTTTACCAAGAACAGCTTTAATGGTAGTAGTACCTGCATCTATTACGGATACCAGCCCTTTTGCATCAACATTGGCAACAGCTTGGGTAGACGAATTAAATGTAAAGTAATAAGGTGATATATCAACAGCTTGGTTTACGCCGCTTGGAAGGTTTACAGCAGCTTGAAGACCGTTAATGGTAATCTTATCACCTGTTTCGGCATTGTTAATTATTTTGTCCTGCCCTGTATAAATCAAACCTTTCAGGTTAGCAATGTCACCTAATTTTTCAAACCGTACTTCATCAATCCAGAAGGTATAACCCCTTCCATTTTCCGGCCCGGTGGAATAATAGAACAATCCTTTTTCTGCAGTAAGTTTTGATGCGTCAGGTATGGGAATGATAACTTTTTTCCAGTTGCTGTTAACCGGCAACCCATTCATGGTAACTAAGTATTTATTTTCTCCCAAATCATTGCCGAAACCAATTACACCAATGGTGGCTGCCTGCGCAGCCCTAATATAAAATGTCAAAGCATTGTAACCGGATAAATTTCTCCCGGTTTTGCTGAAGAACACACCGCCTGCATACGAGCCGTTGGGACTGTTGGCATCAGGCACTTCAAACCGCATACCCTGGCGGGTGCCGCCGTATGCAATTTGGTTATCTACCTGGAAGGCTTTTACATCGCTGCCACCAAAAGCAGCGTAAGCTAAATCGCCGGTAAAGTCATCAATAAAAACTTCGGCAGTATTGGGGAAGGTTGGGTTTTGCAAATCCGCCACATCCCTCTTTTTACAGCTAACAGCAAACAGTACTGCTAAAACAAGCAGTCCGCTACGCAAATTGAAAAGTGATTGATTCTTTTTCATACTAATAATTTATTGTTGATGGGCTTGCCCAATTTTATTTACCAATGTTGATTTGAATGTATGTCCGGATCTCCCACTCATTGCCATCGGGGAATCCGATTGCATTTGGGTCGGGCACCCAGTTGCCGGCTGCATCCATGGTTTTAACGGGTGAATAGCGGGGAGAATATTTATCCAGCGTTCTGTAAGTTCCTCTTATACCAATTTTCGTTCCGGGCAGCATAAACCAATCGGGTTTTCCAATTTCAGTTGATATATCAGCAATCAATTGCAACGGGAAGGTTAAGTTAAAATCACGGTGATAGTCAAAAGGCCCCCAGTCGTTGAACTTACCAATGGCAATTAATTTGGTTTTCTTATAAATTGTCCGCAAGTCAAAACCATATCTGTCAATGGTTCTTTTATCATTACCGTTCGCCTGTCCGTTCCCAACATACAGGTTGGCAATTAAACCGAGGTTGTGGTTTACTTTAGAAACAATCCTTGTATTTACTTCCCATAAATCTTCAGCAGGTGCTGAACCGGGAAATGCGAATAAATTCCGGTTGGCCAAGATACCAATAGCTGCATCCTGTATAGTTGGTAAATGACGATAAACGAAATCGGCACTCACAGCAAATTTTGCATCTTCCTGCCTGTCGTTATCCCACTCATACATCCATGTGCCGGGTGTTGGGTCATACGTCAATAATAATTCGCCACCTACTGTTTCCCTGTTGCTGCGAACAGCGAAGGGGTCGTCTAAAATATTGCGGGGCCTTCCCGGTGCCGGCACATCAGATGGTATGGGGCCTTCAATTGGTTTTTGGTATAAAAAGTTAGGAGCAATCTGCAGCTTGCCAACATTCACGGTAAAACCACTCAGCACATTGTACATATTTCCACTGCCAACATCTTTTAATCTCCATCCGGTAAATGTTCTTGTCTGGTCAACTCCGCCACTGGCCACAAGGCCCATGTA
>JANRKT010000293.1:0-1986 GCA_033763355.1 Chitinophagaceae bacterium
ACTGGCAACTATTTCCTATACAAAATAAAAAATAAATGGAAACCGCTTTATCCACGATGATCATTGAAGACAACCCGGGCGATTTGCAGTTGTTAAAAATACAACTGGAAAGTGCAGGCTGGCCTGTAAAAAACAGTACTCACAAAGAAAAATTAGCTGATGCACTGGAAAGCCTCAAAAACAGCAGGCCCGCCATTGTTTTACTCGATCTTAACCTGCCTGACAGCAATGGCCTGGAAACCTTTCTTAGCGTACAGAGCATAGCGCCTGATATACCCATTGTTATACTTTCAGGAATGAATGACACCTCTCTTTGCGTGCAGGCAGTTCAGGCTGGGGCGCAGGACTATCTTGTGAAAGGTGAGTTTGAGGAAAAGCTGCTGCTCAAAACAATTCTTTACAGCATTGAAAGAAAGAAAAACCAGATCAGGCTGGATGAAATTAACAAAAGGTTTACCTACGCTTCTCTTGCCACCAACGAGCCCCTGTGGGACTGGGACATTAAAAGCAACGAAATATTGTGGAATGATAAAGTAAAAATATTCGGGTACCATGATTCAATAAATAAAAACAGGTCATGGCGTATAAATAACGTACATCCCGAAGACAGGGACAGGATTATGGCTAAACTCAATGATTTACTGAACAACAGTCATGAAATATGGAATGAGCAATACCGTTTCCGCTGTGCAGACGGGTCTTATAAATTTATACATGACAGGGGATATGTGCTTCGGGACAAACAAAACCGCCCCTTACGGATGATTGGCACCATGCAGGACATGACGGAACAAATACTCCTGCGGCAAAAGCTGGAAGAAGAAAAAGAAGAAAAACAAAAAGCCATTTTAAAAGCAGCAATAGAAGCGCAGGAAAAAGAAAGAAATTATATAGGACAGGAACTTCATGACAATGTGAACCAGATACTGGTTGCTGCAAATATGACTTTATCAAGAGTGGCATCCGGTAACGAAACCAGAACAATAACGCTTGTAAAGGAAAGCCGCGAACTCATCAGCAGGGCTGTTGAAGAAATAAGAAACCTTGTAAGAAACATAATTTCAACACAGGTAAAAGATATCGGGCTGATTGATTCAATAACAAGCATGACTGGAGCCTTAAATTCACTCGATACCTGTAAAATCAGTTTCTCTCACACCGGGGATGCGGGACTGCCCGACTATAATATTTCCTTAACAATTTTCAGGACAATACAGGAGCAGTTGAATAACATCATTAAACATTCCGATGCAGCCAATGCATGGATTAATCTTAAAATTTTGCCCGATATGCTGCAACTGGAAATTGCAGATGATGGTAAAGGAGCCAACCAGGATATTCTAAAAAAAGGTATTGGCCTTTCTAATATATTCAACAGGGTGCGTGCCTATAACGGCAGGGCCAGTATTGAAACTGCTCCGGGCAAAGGGTTTAAACTAAGTATTACATTGCCCGTAAAACACACCGAAAACCTGAAATGGCAAACTGGAGACTTTTTTTAGTATTGGGGCAGGGATGAACCCTTGGTTTTGGATGCTGGTTGGCGATGTTATGCTGCAATGCCAGCGGCACGAACACCAGCCGGAAAAGGTCCGCATAACGGAACTTTTTTATTTTTGAACCATGACCTTTGAACAATTTCAGCAAAGCCTGCAAAACCAGCACCCTCCTGATGTAACGGATTACCTTAAAGCATTGTGGCACGACGGCAAAGGCAACTGGGAAAAAGCCCACCACATTATCCAGGATATTGAAGATAAAACCGCCGCATGGATACACGCTTACCTGCACCGGAAAGAAGGCGATTTGTGGAATGCAGATTACTGGTATAACCGGGCCGGCAAAAAAAGACCTGATATTTCTTTGCAGGAAGAATGGACAACCCTTATAAATACTTTGCTTTAACAAAGCAACGTTCCGTAAACTAATCTGCTCCATTTAAAAAACCTTTTTGATGAAAGCCCCGCTTAACCGTTTGTTCAGAAA
>JANRKT010000294.1:0-9842 GCA_033763355.1 Chitinophagaceae bacterium
TTTCTTCTCTCTCTGAGTCTCCGCATTAGTCCTGAGCTTTGAGCTTTGGCCTGCAGGACTCAGCGGTTCTGTTAAGATGACATCAAACAAAGTAAGATACGAATGCCTGATTAACGGCGAGTCCTGCCATGCCAGCACACAGGCCTCCGGCAGAGACTTCGCCTTTGAGGTCTCCAATCTGGCGCCCCGGAATTATTCTGAATGATGCCCGGATTCACTAATTTTATTTACACAGATGTGAATCATTTTTTCACTGACTGAATTTGTGCGCAATTCAATACAGGCATACAAAAATTTATGAGATGAAGCTCCTTGCTATAGCCATACTAAGCTTTTTTACTGCATCTCTTCCCGGGCAAGAAATAAAAAATGAATTTGACGGACATAAGTGGGAAGCTCCTTACCTGCTCCCGGTCCCTAAAGATTGGGGCGTTGAAAGATTTCTCATTCCAATAAGTTTCGCTCCTCAAATTTCATACAATGGAGTTGAAGATATCCGTTTTGCCCCGGGCTGGGCCAAAGTAAACAGCGCTGAGTACTGGAGTTATGCCTTTTTATGGTACCTCGATGGAAAAGTAGAATTAAATGCTGAAGTACTCGGTAGCAATTTAAAAAATTATTATACCGGGTTAATCGCAATCAATGGGAGCAATATCCCCAAAGAAAAGATCATACCAGTCGAGACATCGTTCAAAGAAGTAAAGAAAGACAGGGGCAACCTGAAATCTTATACCGGAACAATTAAAATGACGGATTACATGCAACAGATGCCAATAGTGCTCAATTGCAAAGTACATCTGAAAGCATGTGCCGGTGATAACAAAACTTTTGTATTCTTCGAATTATCTCCCCAGCCATTGCATCAGGATATTTGGTCAAGCCTGGACAAGCTGTGGTTTGATTTTAAATGTTCAAAGACTAATTGACGCAAAGCCTCCGCCAAAGGGTTCGTGTCCCCACGAACCAATCTCATTCTTGTATTGATTTCAGTAGCGGTTCGTGAAGACACGAGGCAGGTACCATTTGCAAAAGGCAAAAGTGATAAAAGAAGATGTCAACTGGCCTGGTAATTTTTGAGTGCACACTCATTGTTATGATTTTCTCAATTAAACTTTGTAATTTTTACTGGTGAACCGCAGTCCCCTATCGTGCCCATTAAGCAACGGAGATGGGTTGCGGGGTGATAAAGGCATCTCTACCTTGTTAAAACCACAATTCACATTATTCAAATAAATATCATTTTAAAATGGAACAAACAAGACGAGACTTGCTCAAAACAATCACGGCATTATCAGGTGGTTTAATGATTCCATTTACCGGGCAAAGTCAGACAGGTGCACAAACTAATTTGTCAACTGCTGCCGGCGACCCGGTTGATTTATCCGAAATCATCAATTTGTTTGATTTTGAAAAAATGGCTGAGTCGAAAATGACAAAAATGTCATTTGCATATGTTGCAGGCGGAGCAGCTGATGAAATTACGTTGCGCTGGAACAGGCAGGCATTTGATGCGCTGAAAATAAACCCAAATGTGCTGAATGATGTGAGCAAACTTGATACAAGTGTTACATTGTTCGGGCACAAACTGGCTTATCCTGTTTTAATAGCCCCAACTGCCTTTCATAAAATGATGCACCCTGAGGGCGAACTGGCAACTGCCAAAGGAGCCGGTAAAGCAAAAGCAGTTTATGTGGTTAGTTCATTTACCACTACACCTCTTGAAGAAATAAAAAAAGTTGCCACTGAACCACTTTGGTTTCAATTGTATGTAAGAGACGATAAAGCATTTACGAAAAACCTTGTTCAAAAAGCAGAATCATTGGGTTATAAAGCCCTTTGTATTACAGTAGATACACCGGTTGGTGGCGCCCGGGACCGTGAAGCAAGAGTAAAATTCGAGTTGCCTGCCGGTATAAACGCCCCCTATACAAATGGCCCATTTGATCAGAAATTGCCCCTTACGTGGAAAGAAATGGAATGGTTGATTTCGTTTGCAAAAGTGCCCGTGTTATTAAAAGGAATCCTAAATGCTGATGATGCGGAAAATGCCATTAAAACCGGCGCATCCGGCATTATCGTTTCCAATCATGGTGGCAGAAATTTAGATACTGCCCCTGCTACGATTGAGGCGCTGCCAAAAATTGCTGAAAGGGTAAACAGAAGAATACCCATTTTAATGGATGGTGGCATAAGACGTGGCACTGATGTTTTAAAAGCAATTGCTTTTGGTGCAAATGCCGTATTAGTAGGCAGGCCTGTCTGTTTTGGTTTGGCTTCGGGTGGTGCAGAAGGCGTTGCCAAAACCTTAGAAATTTTAAAAGCAGAATTTGAAATGGCAATGGCATTGACAGGAAGGTCCACTATTGCAGGTATTGATAAGTCTTTAATATGGAAATAATACCAACCGGTAATACTATCTGATACCAAATCAAAAAAGGGCAAATGAAAACATATTTTGTTTTTTTTCTTCTTATTGTATCGCAAATAGCCTTTAGCCAGAATAAAAAGAGAATTTATTTTAAGCCCACTACTTACTATTCAGTTTTTTCTTCTGAATTAAAACCGGTGCTGAATATCTCACCTGGTGATACGATTTATACAGAAAGTATTGATGCGGAGGGAATAGATAAACACGGAAAAAAAGTAACCGATAGAAATGGCGGCAACCCTTTAACCGGCCCTTTTTATATTAATGGCGCTGAAGAAGGAGATATCCTCGTGATAACACTCATTGATGTTTCGCTTAACCGGCCAAGCGCTTCCAGCTTTGAATCTTTTGTTCCAAGAAGCTTGCCGGAGGATATCGTTAATCAGTTTAAGGACCAATACAAACCATTTGACTGGGACCTCGATTTAAAAAAAATGACAGGTTCTCCCAAATTGAAACAAGGGCATTTGAAAAATTTTTACATTAACCTGCATCCGTTCCTGGGTGATGTTGGCATTGCCCCAAAGGATAGTGCCATTACCACCGATGATGCAGGACCTTATGCCGGAAATTTAGATTTCAACCGTTTAACAACAGGATCAAAATTGTATGTGCCGGTATTTCACAAAGGCGCTTTATTGTTATTAGGAGATGGTCATGCTGCACAGGGAGATGGTGAGATCAATTTAGCCGCACTTGAAACATCTATGAATTTCGCTTTCACTGTGCAACTGATTAAAAATCCAAAAATAAAACCTGATTTCCCGAGACTTGAAGACGCAACATATATTATGGCAGTGGGATTGCACCCCTCTTTGGACAGTGCTTTGAAAATAGCAACAAAAGGATTATTGGATTGGGTTCAGCAGGATTATCAATTGTCATTGGAGGAGGCAACCCAGGTTATTGGGTCCTCCATAGAATACAGAATCCCGGAAATTGCAGACCCCAAAGTTGAAGTAGTTGCCATGATCAAAAAAGCCATACTTAAAAGGCTTGCTAAAACACCCGAGCGTTAAGGAAAAACAGCTGATGATAGCCGGCGGTAATTATAAAACACTTCTTAAAAATTAAGCAATGAATTTTGAAAAACTGGTTCCAAATGTTTTTTATGTCAACATTACTGATGGCTTGAAATTGTTTGTCGACTGTCTGGGCTTTACTGTCGTACATGATGAAATAAAATCCAGCCAACCATTTTGTGTACTGGAAAAAGATGGATTACGTATAAATCTTTTTGAAAATGCAGAACTTGCTAAAGAGCATAATCCGGAGTTTAGGTTAGTGACTAAAAATATTGAAGAAGTTTATGGAAAGGTTTCTAAATCTCATCCTGAATTCCTTCATCCAAACCTGAAGGAAATTACTCTTCGCCCATGGGGTGCTAAAGAATTCGCATTAAAGGATGAACAAGCAGGGATTATAATTCAAGAATGGTAAAGTATTGCTTTGCTCATGCCCCGTCCCGGTTCGTGAAGAGACGAAATCCGGGGCGCAAGCAACGGAGAGAGGCTGTGGGAGGTGAGAAGTTTTTAAAATAAATAAACTCAAAATAAATTCTATGAACCGTAATTCTTTTTTAAAACTTTTTTTAACGTTTGGCTCTTTTCTGACTGTTCCGTTTACGCTGATAGCAAAACCCTTTTATAAAAAAAGAGTTGATAAGGGCATAAAAGTAGATGCTGGAAAAGACCGGTTTGGCGAAAGCATCCCCCTGTTTGAAGGCGACCATTTTTATTGCAAGGTTTCTGCGAAAGATACTGACGGAGATATTTACATTTTTGAATCTACAAGAGATAAGAAAGGAGGTCCGCCACTTCACTATCATTTCGAACAAGATGAATGGTGGTATATTCTGGAAGGAGAATTTTTATTTAAGGTGGGCGACCAGACTTTTACAGCAAAAGCAGGAGACAGTGTTTTTGCGCCACGTATGATTCCACATGCTTTTGCAAAAATAAATGAAGGAACTTCAAAATTATTAATGGCATTTCAACCAGCAGGTAAAATGGAAGAACATTTTAGAGCTGTTAGTAAAGGGATTTATGAAAAGATGACGAAAGAAGAAAGAGATAAGTTCCAGCAAGGCAATGGATTTAAAGTGGTAGGGCCGGCACTTACTTATGATAAAACTATTCGGCAATAAATGGTACGGACGCACTTTCTCCCAAGAACCTCTCCGCATTGACTTTGTCCACTAAGCAACGGAGAGACTCTTCGGGGGTGAAAAAGACGGACATATTAAAGATGTGTTTTATTTCCTGATTATTTTATGTATTGTTATCCTGGGATAACGCCGGGCAAAAACACAACATTAAAAATTCAGTGTACTTATGGCTTTAAAAAATCAGATTCTTGATATGGCACCAATAGGCATGAAGTTCACCGTACTTCAGGCAGCCGCTGATACCGGTGGCAAATCGCTTGACCTGCATTGGGAACTTTTGCCGGGCTGCAACATGAAAGACCCGCTGCTTCATATTCATCCCCATGCCATCGAAACTTATGAGGTACTGGATGGAGAAATGGAATTTTTTGTAAAAGACAAATGGCTTACTGCAAAAAAGGGGTATAAACTTGAAGTCCCCGCAGGGGTTACTCATAGTTTCAGGAACCCCACTGGTAAAACAGTAACTGTTTTCAATACCCATCAGCCCGCCCTTAAAATGGAAAATTATTTTGAAGATGTATGCAAACTGCTGGATAAAATAACAGCCGGCAGAACAAAAGATTTTAAAATGAATATGCAGGCAAAACTGTACCTGTCAGTACTGATGAATAATTACCGAAATGAAATTATTGCGAGGAAACCGCCGGATGCTGCTATTAAAATTCTTGGAGCCATTGCAAAACTGATGAATCTGAAATACTGATTGCCCTCCCCTGTTTTCATGAAATGGGATACATAACATAAACTAAGCTCATCTGCCACTCATCTCAAAACTGCAAAACCTGCGGCCCTTACCCCATCCGCCGCAATTGAAATCAAAACAGGAACACTATTGGTATGTGAAGACACAAGACAAGGTAAAGGGTATAATACTGTACCTATTATTTCCCCCATTCAATATCTTTGTCCTTTACCAATAAAAGATTGATGCGGATTTCCATTGCCCCGGTTATAACATCTGCCCTGTTCATATTATTTACACTTACCGTTACCGCCCAAACCGGTAAAGTAACGCTTTCCGGCATGGTAAAAGAAAGCAAAACCAAAACCGGGCTGGCTTTTGTAAGCATCCTGCTGAAAAAAAGTAACGACAGCGCCTTTGTTGCCGGGACCATTTCTGATGAAGAAGGCAGGTTTAGTTTTGCAGATATAAAAACCGGGAACTACTTATTACAATTGTCCAGTTCCGGATTTGCTACGAGGTACCAACCGGTTTTAATAGGCTCACTCAGCCCTTTTTTAGATATCGGTGCAATAGAATTACAACCGGACACAAAGCAATTGCAGGAAGTGGTGGTTACTTCAAAGCAAGATGAGGTGAGTAATAAAATGGATAAAAAAAGTTTTTCGGTTGCTGCAAACATCAGTCAAAGCGGGGGTTCTGTTTTGCAGGTATTAAAAAACCTGCCCGGCATTACCACGAGCCAGGATGGCAAAGTGGAATTAAGGGGCAGCGATAAAGTTGCCATATTAATTGATGGCAAACAAACCGCTTTAACGGGCTTTGGTAGCCAGACAGGCCTGGATAATATTCCTGCATCAGCGATAGAAAGAATTGAAATCATCAACAACCCGTCAGCTAAATATGATGCCGGCGGAAATGCAGGTATCATCAATATCATTTATAAAAAAAACAAACAGGAAGGATTTAACGGTAAGGCCGGGCTTGCAGCAGGCCTCGGCGCCTTGTGGCAAAAAAGGGAAAACCTGCCCACCATCAGGCCGCAATACCAGGCCACGCCAAAAATCAATCCCTCTCTTTCGTTAAACTACAGAAAAAACAATGTAAATACTTTCCTGCAGGCAGACTGGCTATACACCGAAACATTGAACAAAAACGAATTTATCAGGAGAACTTATAACAATGATACTGCCATCATCCAGCAAACAAAAAGAAACAGGAATACACATTTTTTAACCAGCAAAGCGGGGGCTGATTGGAATATCAGCAGCCGTGATATGCTGACTGTATCGGGGCTATATGGTATTGAAAAAATAATTGACCGGGGCGACCAGCCTTTTTTCAACGGCGATTTATCTGAAAGGTTACGTCTCTGGCGCTTCCTTGAAGATGAACTGAAAACAACCATTGTGGCATCGGCAGCATACCAGCACAAGTTTAAACAGCCGGGACATTTATTGAACGCCGGCTTCAACTATACTTTTCACAGGGAAGATGAGAAGTATAATTTTGAAAACATCCTGCCATCTTATACTGGACTGGATTCTTTCAAGCTCATTTCAGACGAACATGTTGCCGACTTTAATATTGATTATGTAAAGCCGTTAAGGTATGGCCGTGCAGAAGGTGGTTTTAAATTCCGCTACCGGGATATTCCCACCAATATGCAATTCAAACCCGGGCTTAATTCACCTTTAGATATCAACGCCGGCGGTGCGGCTACTTATACTGAAATCATCCCCGCATTATACGGCAACTATGTTTTTGAAAGCGAAAAGGTGGAAGCCGAAATCGGGCTTAGGGTGGAATATGTGGACTTACAGTATAAAGTAAACCCCAACCACAATACCTATAAAAGCGACGGCTATAATTACACCCGCCCATTCCCCAATATAAGACTGGCGTATAAAATCAACGACCAGAATAAAATTTCCCTGTTTCACAACAGGAGGGTTGACAGGCCGAATGAAGTGGACATCCGCATCTTTCCAAAATATGATGATGCTGAAATTATTAAAGTAGGTAACCCGGCGCTGCGTCCGCAGTTTACCAATACATACGAATTGGGTTATAAAACCAATCTGCAAAGGGGGTACTTCTATACAGCTTTGTATCACCGCAGCACAGATGGGACCATCATAAGAATTGCCACACAGGCGCCGCCTGCAACGCTTATATATACGGTATTTCAAAATGCAGGGCGCAGCTATAATACCGGTATTGAAATGGTGCTGCAACAGGACTTTTCAAAAGTATTTTCTTTCAACAGCAATGTAAATATTTATCAAAACACCATTGAAGGGTTTACTGTAGAAAACAAATACCCGGTTCCGTCAATTTTCACAGCAGGGAAAGAAACCTTTATATCCGGTAATATTAAAGTAAACGGCATTTTTCATTTGCCAAAACAAACGGACATACAAATTACAGCTATTTACCTGGCGCCTGATATTATCCCGCAGGGAAAAACAGGTGCAAGGTTTTCAGTTGATGCGGGCATAAAAAAGCTGATTCAAAAAGACAAAGCCGAACTTTTCTTTAATGCAAGTGATCTTTTTAACACCCTGCGTCTGGAAAAAGAAACCAATGGTAACGGGTTTAAACTTACAGGCACCGATTACTATGAAACACAGGTTTTCCGTATTGGTTACAGTTATAAGTTTTAAGGAAAAGATACCTGTTCCTGAAGCCCGGTGCTTTTATGCGCTATGCTCCCGTTCAGCCTTCATAATAACAATGGCATATGAGCGGATTAAAAAAATTGTTTTGGCTTTTTGGTAGCGTATATTAGCGTAAATACACACTTTGTGTGCTATGTTGTTTGATACACTCTAATATGCAAAACTTAAATTCAATTTTCATTTTCGCCTTTCTATTCATTGTTTCTTGCAATAGACAGTACAATGATGCAAATTTTCAAACCACTAACACCGACACTCCAAAAATATTTACCAGAGAAATTCCCACATATAAAGACGGACCAAAAAAGGGTGACACAACATACTTGTTCAAAGCCATAAGAGAAGATGTGAGACAACTTAATCTTGACAACATTGAAAATGGTTACGACTCA
Source organism: Chitinophagaceae bacterium (assembly GCA_033763355.1). GTDB lineage: Bacteria > Bacteroidota > Bacteroidia > Chitinophagales > Chitinophagaceae > JANRKT01. Next base: position 8,354 of record JANRKT010000294.1, read on the forward strand.
TTAGAAATCCGTATTTGGCTCGGACATTCTATGGCTAAAAAAAGAAATGTTGTTATAATTCAGCGGAAGAGTAATAAATGGTCTGGTAAGTTAGTAACATTTATTCAGGGATATGAAGAAAAGACTGGAAAAGAATTCATCGGCAATAAAGAAGTAAAAGAAGCGAAACCAAAATCAGGATGGAATAACTTCATTAAAAATATTCTATCGCTTAAGATTATGATACTCCCTGATGAAAATGATATAAGCGGATATAATGGTTGTGGCACTGACGGACTGCCCTATTATTTTGAAATAGCTACGAGAGACAAATACAGATTCTTTACATACTGTAATATTGAAGACAATATTCAAAACTTTGCAGAAGCTCGTTATGTTGACAATATTGCCCGATTGCTTGAAAAAGAGCTGATATTTGAATTTACAAGATAGAAGCACAAGCATACAACAAAAGTATCATAACAACAGCTTACTGCATGACCGGGAAAGTCTTTACGCCATTGTTGGTATGAGGCGTTGGTAAGCAGCAAAGCCTACCAATAACCGGTTTTTGCTCCGATTGTTGGTACGCAACACATAAGCTCGGCTGCATACCAACAATGGCGTAAATTTATGTGTTGCCTGCAAGCTAGTTACAACACCGTACAACTTCAACAATGACATACGATTTGGAAAAAAGTATTTGGACAGACGCTGACTTTGACAAAATGGGCTGGCATGACAATCACATTTATAGGATCCGTTTGACAGAAGATTTGGAATTGGACATAGATTATATTTTTAAGTGGAATCAACCAGACATTGATGGCTTGCCCTATACTTTTTGGGTTGCTCCAGCAACACTTGTTTTTAAAAGCATTCGGAATTTAAGTTTTGAATTTGGGACTGGATTTGAAGGCTCTTTCGAAATTGAAGACATTGAAAGAGGCGATAAAAATCACTGGACAATAATTACTCGACAAGGCGATGTGCAATTTACTTCTGAGGGGTTTGAACAATTTATTCGTCAAGTCCCTTCCTTTCAGTTTGGGCAGAGAATCTCATACACAGAACGATATGGTTATTCACTCGATAGAGTTACTAATCAAGAAAACCCTAATCTCTTGCGAGACGACATTATTGAGCTCCGAAGACAAAATTTGGAACATTACGAGAATGTAAAAAAGCGACATCTTAAAAAGCAGGAATTAGAAGCACTCACCAAAGCACGGGACAATAACGAGATAGATACGAAACACTATCTATTAAAGAAAAAGGAAATCAATGAATTATTATTCTCGTACGACTTTTTTCTTAAAGGGACACAATTTGAAAATTGGTAATAGCCCTTTGGCAGGCAGCCTGCAGGCAGTCGAGTAAGCAAGGGGGATTTCACCCCCTGCTCCTCACAGAACCGTACTTGAACCTCTCGATTCATACGGCTCTTCAAGATGATGTTGGCAATCAGTAAGCCGGGCAAACACTCCAGTGGGCAAACAGACTTGGTTGC
>JANRKT010000295.1:0-40069 GCA_033763355.1 Chitinophagaceae bacterium
AAAACTAAAAGGAATCAATGACAGCCGCTATATTTTATTATGCAATGGTTTTCGTGTGCCATTAACTCCTACGCCTGTTAAAGGAGAATATGTATGCGGCATCCGCTATCGTGCCTGGCAACCGCCGAGTGCATTGCATCCCACTATCGGCGTGGATACTCCTCTTACGTTTGATATTGTTGATACCTGGAACAGCCGTTCCATCGGTGGCTGCACTTATTATGTATCGCATCCGGGAGGCAGGAGTTATGATACCTTCCCCGTCAATAGTTTTGAAGCCGAGTCAAGACGTGTAAGCCGCTTTGGAAAAACGGAGCATAGCCAGGGCCCGCAGTTTGTAAGAACTTATTTTTCTGTTACGGAACATTATGTAGAAAATAACCGGGCGCCATTTATCTATGATGCCCCGCCACCGGAAATAAATAATGAATTTCCGTGTACGCTGGATTTGCGGTTGAAGAAGGTGTTTACGTAAAGAAATAAAATGATTTTGGGCCAGGCTGCTGTGCTACTATCATCGCATGGTGTGCGCCTGCCCCGATCATTGGATTGTGTGATGCAGGCGGGGCTGCACACAAACGTTCAATAATTCTATGAGACAATTTGAATATACACTATAGTTTTCAATATTCTTCTGTTCGTGCTGTTAGTAGGAAGAAATATCAACAGCGAAGTAAAAACGATATTCAGTAGCGCACTACTCAATCCTTTTTACATCCACCGATACTTTCAGCTCATGAGAACTGCTGCTCATGATCACTCCTTTTAATGGAATGATATCAAAATAATCGCGGCCCCAGCCAATAGTGATATATTGGTCATTGGCCAATTGATTATTGGTAGGATCAAAATCAACCCAGCCCATTCCCGGAATAAATACGGAGATCCAGGCATGTGACGCATCTACCCCAACCAATTTTTCTTTTCCGGCAGGCGCCAGTGTTTCTAAATATCCGCTTACATATCTTGCAGGCAGCCCCATCGAATGAACACAGGAAATGGCAAAGTGTGCAAAGTCCTGGCAAACACCTTTTCTTTCTTTCATTACAACAGATAGCGGAGTAGATACCGTGGTAAAACCGGGTGTAAATTTAAAATCAGTATGAATGCGTTTGGTTAAATCATATACGGCTTCAAACAATGGTTTGCCGGGAGTAAAAGAAATTTCAGCATAATTTTTTATTTCTGCAGTAGCGGCTGTTATCCGCGTTGGGTGAGTGAATTGTTTTTCCGCCATCATCTCTCCTGCAGAATTCAGCAGCATATCCCTTACTATTTCCCAGCTTTGAACGGGGTAGTTTACCGGTGCATCATGCCCGTTTATTTTCTCTACCTGCGACCTCACCGTAACAGTTAATTCTTCATGCTCCTGCTCAATGACGAAATAATACAATTTGTTGCCAAAAAAATCGGTATGTTCTTCCAGCACATCCGGCAGGGGAGTAATGATGATGTTGAAGGCTTTGCAGGTTTGTTTGTCTGTATTGCGCGGCGTTAATGCGGCAATATTATGACAAAGGCTCACCTGCTCGTGGTATTGATATTTTGTCGTATGTTCAACTGAATAGAGCATGATATACGTTCTGCGGTCAGATAAGGTTGGCAGTGAATAATTGTTTTTGTATCTGGCTGTGTTTAAAATAAGTTTTTGAGATCAGCAGGGAGGTATCTGCGACCAGTGAATACAGTTTGTCTAAAAAAACAGTCAGCGAAGCATAGTCTGCGGTAACGGGATCAAACTTTGTTAATGCAGTTACATCCGCCAGTTTTAATAAGGAGTCGGCTTCCTGGATATTGCGCTGCTTGTTGCTTAATTGTATTTCTTTTCCTTCTTTCGGCAAAAGTGAAATGTATCGTTTTATTTTTTTTACCAGGTAAGCCAATGATTTGGGATAGTTGGTATCGAGCATCAGCAATTCCAGCGCCAGGGGCAATTGCAAATGATCCCGGTAAGTGTATCGGTAAGTAATCAAGCTTTGACCGGCGATCATGACGGATTCAAGCAGTTCATGTTCTGTTTGTTCATCCTGATTTTTTTGAAACACAGTTCTTAACAAAGTAATGAGATAAAGCGATTGCTCTATTTTTCTTCCCAGGTCCATGATATTCCACCCCTGTTCTCTCCGCACACTTTCCCGGTTCATTCCGAGAAAAGCAAACATGGATGTGTTCAATGAATCAATACTGCTTATCATCCGCAGATGATCAGTATGGGTATCGGCTTTCGCTTTATTCCATTCGTCTTCCATCTGGCGAAGCACCCGCCATGTATCCAGCGCCCAGAAATTGCGGACACTATATACCGCATTTTTCAATAAGTAAAGATTATGACTGAGGCTGCCATTTCTTTTTTCATTGTATAAAATATCGGTTAGCTCCGTCCAGGGTTTTGCGTATTGCGCTGCTCTTTTTGCAGGATGGCTGTCTTCGAAAAAACCCGGGAATGTATAAGTGCACTGCGTTACTGTTTGCAGCAATATGGCTTCCGTATTTTCATCATCGGCAACAAATGTTTTATTGCTTTGAAGCAGCCGTTGCATAACAGTACGCTGAAGCCGGGCATTATGAATAACTCTTTCCGTATAGCGCCCCACCCAAAAAAGATTCTCTGCCGTATGACTTGGCAGTGATCTCTTTAATATCTTATGTTGTAATGTATCGGTATGCAGTTGCAGGCTCACGGGTTGCTCTTGTTCATCGTCTGCGGATATAACCCATGTATCTTTACTGATACCGCCGAGCTGATTGGAGATGATAAAACTATTGGCGGAGGTATTGGTACGGGTGAGGCCGCCGGGCATTGCGATATAACTATTGTTGTGACTTACCAAAAAACTTCTGAACAGCGAATGACCGGCTACTATTTTCCCATCAAGCCAGGATGGAGTGGATGAGAAATTAATTTTTTCCTGTCCTACATACAGGTAAGGGTTTGCCTTCATTTCTTGTATCAGATCTTCTGCCTGTACTGATGATAATGAAGCTCCGTCAATAGCAGAACGGGTGCCTGCAATATTGCGAAAGATCTTTCTTACCACCAGTGTTTTTAAATTGGCTATTACATAATTCATTTCTTTGGGCTGGCCGCACCACCAGGTAGCGATGGTTGGCATGATCAGTTCTGTTCCGAAAAAATGCCTTGCTATAGCAGGTAAAAAAGGCATAAGCCCAGCACTCTCCACAATGCTGCTGCCAAGCGGGTTGGCAATGGCAACATTACCTTTTCGTACCACCTGCAGAAGACCTGCGACACCCAGCAATGAATCGCTTTTCAATTCCAGCGGATCACAATACACATCATCCAGCCTTCTTAAAATCACATCCACTTTTTCTAAACCATCAATAGTTTTTAACCATACATAGTTATCTTTTACCATCAGGTCATTGCCCTGTACTAATGTAAGACCGAGATAAGCGGCGAGATAAGAATGTTCGAAATAGGTTTCGTTTTCCGGGCCGGGTGTAAGGATAACTATTCTCGGATTATCTGAATTTCTCGGAGCAATACTTGTCAAGGCCTGTTGCAATGAATCAAAATAAGGCGATAATCTTTTTACATTTAAGTTGGAAAACAATTCTGGTAAAACACTTGACATCGCAAACCTGTTTTCCAATGCATAGCCGGATCCGGATGGCGCCTGTGTACGATCGCTTATGATCCATAAACGTCCGTCTATACCGCGGGCCATATCAGCCGCATATAAAACTAAGTGCGGGTCGCCTGGTAATTTGATATTGACACAGGAGCGGAGAAAGCCGGGATGCATGTAAATCAATTCCTGCGGTATGATACCATTTCTTATCAATGTTTGCGGGCCATAAATATCCTTCAGCAGCAGGTCAAACAATCCGGCACGCTGAATCAAACCTGCATTGATCGTTTCCCATTCATGGGCGGTTATCAGTTGAGGGATAGGGTCCAGTTCCCAGGGACGTGTTTGCCCGGAAGGGTCTTTGTAGATATTGTAGGCTACACCGTTTTCTTTCAGCAGTCTTAAAATGTCGGCATCACGGTTCTGCAATTCGGTATATCCCAACTGGTGAAGAGAAGAAAAAAAAGTTTGCCAGTCGGGCCTGAAGCCATTGTTTTCCGTAAAAAGTTCATTGAAAGAATTGGAGGCGGGTATGTATTGTTGCAATATGTCAGGAACAGCGCTATGGTCGGGCATTGATGATCTCGTCTTTGATGGATAAAAATAACGAAATAATCAAGTTGTTTCTTTTAATTTCAATAAGGATGTGGATATCTTCAACTTTATTCAAAATCTTCGTACAGTAAATACTTATTTCTTATCTTTTTAAATTCACTCAATGCAGGCTCCCAGCTTTTTCTTATTTCATCTTCGCTTTTGCCGGATTTGATCTGCTGCCATAATTCGTTATTACCTGCAAGTTTATTAAAGAATGATTCTTCCATCCTTCCTGATTTGGGAAGAATAAAGAAACTGTCTTTTTGGGGAAATAAACTGTAAGCTCCTGTTAGCCAGTTCAGTTGCACTTTATTATTTATGCTCTTCAAAACTTCTTCCGGAGTGCCACTCAGATTCCATCCATAGCATTTTTGTCCGTATAGCTTGGAACTTTTTGCTCCTTCATTCGGATTTGGTGTGAATGAATACAAATTCTTTGGCAGCGACGGATGACCAAATACCTGGAATTGCTTGTTGGTTCCCCTGCCTTCACTCAGTACCGTGCCTTCAAAAAAACAGGTGGAAGGATAAAGATAAATGGACTGGATATTCGGAAGATTGGGTGATGGCCTGACCGGCAAAACGTATTTGCTCTTGTGTGTATAGTTTGCGTTTTTAATAACCTGGAAATGAAAAGGCGTGTCAACTGAATTTTGTGCTGTTTTGTAATAAGCGTATTTTTCTTTCGCTTTCTCATTCAGCCATCCTTCTCCGGCAATCATAAATGCATATTCGGCAATGGTCATACCATATACAACGGGTACCGGTTGCATGCCGATAAATGACTTATATTTTTTATCCAGTACGGGGCCATCAACATAATGACCGTTCGGGTTGGGCCTGTCAAGTATCATCAGCGGTTTACTGTTTTCAAAAGCCGCTTCCATAAATTCTTCCAATGAAGAGATATAAGTATAGAAACGAACGCCGACATCCTGTATATCGAAGATGAGCAGATCCACTTTTGCGAGGTCTTCAGCAGAGGGCCTTCTTTTTGATCCGTACAATGAAACTACAGGAATACCGGTTTTTTTATCTGTATAATTACCAACCTTCTCACCTGCACCGGCCGTGCCCCTGAACCCATGCTCCGGGCCAAAAATCAATTTTATATCAACACCAAGTTTTAATAATGTATCAACCAAATGCGTATTGCCGACCATTGAAGTTTGATTGGCGAATATGCCGACCTTTTTTCCTTTGATCAATGGCAGGTAAACATTGATGCGTTCGGCGGCGGGAATGATGCGGGGTTGTGGTTTGGGTTTCTTTTTCCCTGGCTTTACAACTTCAGTTTTTTTTGTGCCTGGTAAAGATTGTGCAGGTAAATTAAATGAGATTACAATACAAAGAAGTACGATTTTCAGTGGTTTCATAAAGAATAATGATTATTCAAATATCTGAAAAAATAAGTGAGTAAAAAGTAAAAGATTTGGGCTACCTTTCGAGCTTATTTTCCGTCGTTCTTTAACCGTTTTGTCACCTGAAATGTTCAGTAGTAATACTGGAAGCACAAGTGAGTGACACAAGCAAAGGTGATAAGAATTGAGGAAGCTGAACCAAAAAAAATATATGCAACAAGTACAAAATGGAGATGTAGTGAAAGTGCACTACACAGGACGTCTTACCGACGGAACGCAGTTTGATTCATCGGCAGGCAGGGAACCCCTTGAGTTTACTGTTGGCGCCGGGCAAATGATTAAAGGTTTTGATGATGGTGTGTTAGGTATGAGCGTGGGTGAAAAGAAAACAATACAGATACCTCCAGGCGATGCTTACGGGGAAAGAGATGAAGAAGCAGTAATTGAATTTCCGGTGGAAAATGTACCTGAAGGGATGAAGCTTGAAGCGGGTATGCAGTTAACACTCCGCAACCAGAATGGTAACCCCATCCAGGTAATTGTGGCCGAAGTAAAGGAAGATGTGGTGGTAATGGACGCCAATCATTTTCTTGCAGGGCAAGAATTGATTTTTGATATTGAACTGATGAATATTTCAGGCGGTAAGTCAAGAATTATCATGCCCTGATATGGTTTAAAGTTTGAGGTTTGATATTTGAAACTGGAGTTAACTTCAAACCTCAAACTTGTAATTTTATTTCCTGTTCAGCCACCAGCCCAGCCATATTCCGCACAATCCCCACGATACCAGCGAATCAATAAGATGGGTTGATGCACCCGGGTTTTGAAACCAGATGTGCCCCGAATAGGGAATGAAAAGATAACCGGCGAGCCCGATAAATACTGAGCCAAGAAAAATATTGGTAAATGTTGAATTGGTCATTTTCATCAGCACCCAGCATACCATTAATGCTGCAATAACATCAACCAGCAAACCCCTGATGATATTGGTGGTCATATCGGTGTTGTAAGCTTTGTGGTAGCCAACTACTGCCCAGGGTTTGCCCTGCATACTTTCAGCTGCTTTTTGTCTTTCTTCTGCAGTGGCAGTTTCATCAACAGCGGGTATCATGTACTGGCCATCATCAGAAAACTGGCTGCTCAGGAACTGGATAATGCTGTCCTGGTTTGCAGCTTTCCGGTATTCTTTACCATGCAGGTTCAATACCGTCCATGATAAAGTTTGCCACAAAAAAACAAGGATGCCGCCAACAATGGCGCCGACAAGCAATTTTTTCATATCTGTTTGTTTTGGTTTACAGTAAATTAAACACTTTAATCGGGATATACAAGATTTTTGTTTGCATGCCCCCTGTTCCTTTAACCTTGTGCCTTGATCCTAGTCACTCTTTTTCCCTTTATTTTGCTTTAAAATCAAAACATGTTCAGCAATTACCGGTTTACGGTAGCAGAAAGGTTTATAAGGTATGTTCAGATAGACACGCAGTCCGACCCCAACAGTAAGCTGCAGCCTTCAACAGCAAAACAAAAAGATTTATCTGCTTTGCTGGTAAAAGAATTAAAAGACATGGGAACAACAGACGTACAGCTTGATGAGTACGGGTATGTTTATGCAACTGTTCCGGCAAATACAAATAAAAAAGTACCGGTTATTTGTTTTTGCGCACATGTGGATACATCACCTGATTGCAGCGGAACGGGAGTAAAACCGGTAGTACATAAAAATTTTGACGGGAATGATATTATTTTGCCCGATGACACAACACAGGTTATAACAGTAAAAGATAACCCTTACCTGCTTGAAAAAAAAGGAGAAGATATCATTACAGCTTCCGGCTCAACATTGCTTGGCGCCGATGACAAAGCAGGCGTTGCAGTTATTATGGATATGGTGAGTTATTTAACCGCACACCCCGAAATTGAGCATGGCGAAATAAAAATCCTTTTTACACCCGATGAAGAAATCGGAAGGGGTGTTGATAAGGTTGACATGAAAAAGCTTGCTGCAGATTTTGGTTATACCCTTGATGCAGGCGAAAGGGGTTCTTTTGAAGATGAAACATTTTCGGCAGATGGCGCCGCCGTTACCATTTATGGCGTAAGCGCCCATCCAGGTTATGCAAAAGGCAAACTGGTAAATGCAATGAAAGTTGCGGCGGCTTTTATTGAATCTTTGCCGAAAGATGCTTTATCTCCCGAAACTACCGGAGGAAGACAGGGCTTTGTGCACCCCATACAAACGGATGGTATTGCAGAAAAAGCAACTATTCAGTTCATCATCCGCGATTTTGATACAGCAAAGCTGAAAGAATACGAAGAACTCCTGCAGCAAAAACTCAATGAAACACTCACGCAGTTTCCCGGAGCAAAAGCTGTTTTTGAAATAAAGGAGCAATACCGGAACATGAAAGAAGTATTAGATAAATATCCTCAGGTATCTGCTTATGCTGAAGAAGCCATTAAGCGTGCCGGGATAACCTTAAAGAAGATGAGTGCAAGGGGCGGCACCGATGGTTCCCGTTTATCATTTATGGGTTTGCCCTGCCCCAACATTTTTACCGGCGAAATGGCTTTTCACGGCAAGCATGAGTATGTAAGCATACAGGATATGCAAAAATCTGTTGAAACCATTATGCACCTTACAATGATTTGGTGCGAAAGGAGCCCGGTAAGCAGGTATTAAACTTTGGATAAAGCAAAGCTTACAATTTATGAAGCGATGTATTTTGCTTCAGGCCCCTGCCATATCCTCATATACCAGTAAATGGGGAAGCCAATAATGCTTGCAAACACAAATACCAGCACCCAGATGAGTTTTTCATTGCTGTCAATAAACTTGTTGTTCAATGCATGCATAATGTAGTAAATCAATAACCCGATACTGAAGAGGCCCAGGAGCAATGCAATCAGCACCATCCAGAATACATCTGTAAGAATGGGGAAGGGCATGTCCTCGTGCCGGTGCATGATGGCGTCCCTTACCAGGAAGCCGATGGAGAAGAAATAAACGATAAGCAAAACAAATGGTATGAAAGTAAGTATGCCCGAAATGATTTTACTGCTGCGTGTCATGTCAGTAAGGTTTGGTAAAAGTTATAAATATTTACAGAAATAATCAATTGCATTTTTATGGGCGGTGCTTTTCTGTCAGCCAGGTTTCCTTTGTATGGATGATTATCTGAAATGTACTACCTTCAGCCCCTCCAAAACTTAAGCATATGGAATTTTCTTTATCATGGATATGGATAGCTTTTGCTGTATTGTTTGTTTTCAGCGGCCTGGTAACGGTAAAGCAGGGGTACATAGATGTGATTACCATGTTTGGTAAATACCGCCGCATCCTGAAGCCTGGTTTGAATTTTAAAATACCCTTCCTGGAACAGATTACAAAAAGGGTGAGCATACAAAACCGATCTGTTGAACTGGAATTTCAGGCAGTAACACAGGATCAGGCCAATGTTTATTTTAAAAACATGCTGCTTTATGCAGTACAGAATGAAGAAGAGGAAACAATAAAAAAGGTTGCATTTAAATTCATCAGCGAGAAGGACCTGATGCAGGCGCTGGTAAGAACAGTTGAAGGCACCATACGCGGTTTTGTGGCTACCAAGCGGCAGGCAGAAATACTTGGTTTAAGAAGGGAAATAGTAGAATACGTAAAAGAAGAAATTGACCACCTGCTGAGTGAATGGGGTTACCACCTGCTTGACCTGCAGATCAACGACATCACTTTTGATAAGGCCATTTTGGAGAGCATGAGTAAAGTGGTAGCATCAAATAACCTGAAAGCGGCTGCTGAAAACGAAGGGCAGGCATTGCTTATTACCAAAACCAAAGGCGCAGAAGCAGAAGGAAATGCAATTAAAATAGCTGCAGAAGCAGAGAGAGAAGCGGCAAGATTAAGGGGCCAGGGTGTGGCATTGTTCCGCCAGGAAGTGGCCAAAGGTATGACGGAAGCGGCCGAACAACTCAAGCAGGCCAATCTTGATACGAATGTGATTTTATTCAGCATGTGGACCGAAGCAGTGAAAAACTTTGCAGAAGTAGGCAAGGGCAACGTGATATTTCTTGATGGCAGCAGCGAAGGCATGCAACGCACCATGCAACAGATCATGAGCCTGATGAAGATGGATAAGCCGCAGCACAGCTGATTATTCCCTCATTCAATTATTTCAATCCTGCAGCGCATATACCTGCGGGATTTTTCTTTTAAATTCCTTTATAAATTGTTAAGAGCGCTGTATCCGGAATGGTTTTTGGAAATAATAACAACATTTACACGTTCAGCTTGTCAGACCATTTTACGATAGTTTTCTCATTACTTTTGCCCAAATCAAACATTACATGTTAGGATTGTTACTGCAGGCTAATCCTTTAGCCAACAAATTAACCGATACCACAACCGCACAAACAGGAGCTGTTCCGACCCCGCAGGAAATGCATTTGTGGGATTTGCTGGTTGCCGGTGGCGTACTGATGATACCCCTTGCGGTTTTATTTGTAGCCGCTGTATTCTTTTTTATTGAAAGATGGATGGCCATCAGCAAAGCCGGAAAGATTGACGAGAATTTTATGAGCATTATACGTGACCACATTGTAACCGGAAATGTATCTGCAGCAAGGGCAATTACCAAAAACACCAATAACCCCGTTGCAAGAATTGTTGATAAGGGCATCCAGCGCATCGGCAAACCTATTGACATGATTGAAAAGAGCATGGAGAATGTTGGTAAACTGGAGTTGTACAAGATGGAGAGGAACCTGAATATTTTATCGGTTATTGCCGGTATTGCACCGCTTTTTGGTTTTATAGGTACTATTGTAGGTATGGTGCAGTTGTTTTACCAGATTAACGCCACCGGTGAATTTAACCTGAATACCATTGCAGGCGGTATATATGTAAAACTTATTACTTCATTAACCGGTTTGATTATCGGGGTGCTGGCTTATGTAGGGTATCATTTTCTCAGTACACAGGTAGATAAAACCGCCAACCGGATGGAGGTGGCTTCCGCAGATTTCCTTGATATATTGCAGGAGCCTACCCGTTAAATTGAAAAGCATATCATAACACATGGATTTACGTAAAAAATTAAGGAGAGAAGCAGAAGTGCATACCGGCCCGCTGAATGATATCCTTTTCATCCTGCTGATGTTCTTTTTAATTGTTTCAACACTTGCAAACCCCAATGTTATCAGGTTATCGCAGCCCAAATCAAAAAGCGATACCAAAGCCAAACAGAATGTGGTGGTTTCAATTGACGAAAATGCCCAGTATTTCATAGGCACAACCAGGGTTTCGCTGGATTCGCTGCGCATCGCTTTGATACCTGTTATCCAAAAAGAGAAAACTGATATCCCTACCATCGTCATCAATGCAGATAAAAAAGTTCCTGTTGATCATGTGGTTGCCGTAATGCGTGTAGCCCGTGACCTGGGTGCAAAAACAGTACTTGCAGTTGATAAAAATAATGTACAGTAAAGCAGTTGTCAGCCATTAGCCTGATGCCTGTTTGACCGGGAACTACCGACTGCAAATTCCTAAAGCCCGTAGCTTTCAACCTGTATCTTCACCATCCTGTCTTTGCCCTGCATGTCTTTTCTTACAATAATTTGTTCAAAACCATTTTTGCGGAATAAATCAGCTACCTGTTCGCTTAGGTTTTCATAAATTTCAAGAAAAATTATTCCGTTGTATTTAAGGTGGGCCATGGCAAAATTGGCTATGGCATGATAAAATACGAGCGGTTCATGATCATTTACAAAAAGGGCAAGGTGCGGCTCATAATCCACAACGTTTTTGTGCATGGTTGTTTTATCCTTTTCCGGAACATAGGGTGGGTTGCTTACGATTACATCAAATGAAGGAAGCGCATGCCTTTCGCTGAGCTGAAGAAAATTTATTTTTTTGAAATGAACGGCAACATCCTGCAGCATGGCATTTTTGCCGGCAACTTCCAGCGCCTTTTCGCTTACATCAACTGCCCATACATCTGCATCTGGTAAATTTTTCTTTATTGCTATTGCTATACACCCGCAGCCTGTGCCAACATCAAGAACGGATAATGCTTTTTTTTTCTTTTTCATTTCATAGCTTACATCTTTAACCACCCAGTCAACCAGCTCTTCTGTCTCCGGCCGGGGTATCAAAACATTTTCATCAACATAAAGTTTCAAACCATGAAACCAGGCTTCGTTCAATACATACTGCACAGGTCTGTGGCGGAGCAATTCCGACAAAAAACCTTCCAGAACGGACTCCTGCTTAGGGGAAAGAATCAGGTCTTTCCTGATAACAAGGTCAATCTTACGTATGCCCGTTACATCTTCAATCACCCAATCGGCAATATTTCTTGCTTCACCGGCATCGTAAATCTGCTGCAGGCTGTTGTAAAATTCATCGTAGGCATGCTGTATCGTCATCATGACAAACTTAATTTATTTTTGCTTTCATACATTTGGGTTTTCACAATTACTATTTATTATTCCTGTTGGCTTTTCATGATCAATACATGCACCGTTGCCTTGAGCTGGCAAAAGAGGGGTGCGGCAATGTGGCCCCGAACCCGTTGGTGGGGGCTGTTTTGGTACATGAAGGAAGGATCATTGGTGAAGGGGCGCATCTTAATTATGGCGGGCCCCATGCAGAAGTAAATTGTATAAACAGCGTAAAACCTGACGATAAGGAACTGATATCCCGGTCGGTTTTGTATGTTTCGCTGGAACCCTGTGCACACCATGGCAAAACACCTCCCTGTGCCGACCGGATAATTGAAGAAAAAATACCTCAGGTAATAATTGGATGCAGCGACCCATTTAAGGAAGTGAATGGAAAGGGTATTGAAAAATTAAGAAATGCAGGGGTAAAAGTTGAAACCGGAATTCTTGAAAATGAATGTAAGGAGGTCAATAAACGGTTTTTTATCTTTTATATCCAACACCGTCCCTACATTGTTTTAAAATGGGCGCAGACTGCTGATGGGATAATGGCGCATGAGGATTTATCAAGACTGCACATCAGCAATGAGTTTACCAATATTGTTGTGCACAGGTGGCGCAGCGAAGAAGCATCTGTACTGGTGGGCACCAATACTGCTTTTTTTGATGATCCTGCACTTACCACGAGGTTGTGGAAAGGCAAAAACTCCCTGAGGCTGGTAATTGATATGGGCCTGCGTTTGCCTTCTTCTTTAAAACTGTTTGACGGAACTGTTTCAACGATTGTATTCAACACATTAAAGCATGCCGAAGCAGGCAAACCGTTGTATTACCAGGTTACAAAAGATGTATCTCTGGTGCACCAGGTTGTAAATGCATTGTACCACATGAAAATTCAGAGTGTGCTGGTGGAAGGAGGGGCAAAACTGCTGCAGTCATTTATTGATGAAGGTTATTGGGATGAAGCAAGGGTGATAACAAACACCGGACTAACCATCACATCAGGTTTGCAAAGTCCCCAATTGCAAAACCACATTACTGTAAAGGAAGAACAATTATTTTCTGATCATATTATTTATTATAAAAACAGTTGCCTGTAAGGCAAATGCTTTTACGGGGTTTTCTTTTTTACATCTTAACATTATGCCGGACAGCGATTTTTATAATACTATCGGTAAACCCGGAATTGCTGAATTTAAAGACCGTGGCAGCAGGTTCATTGCTTATGCCTTTCCCGTAAATGATATTCATGAATTTAAATTGCGGCTCGCAGAAATTAAAAACGGGCACCCCAAAGCCACACACCATTGTTTTGCTTATCGCATTGGACAGGATGGAAATACTTTCAGGGTAAGCGATGACGGTGAACCTTCAGGATCTGCCGGAAGGCCCATACTGGGGCAAATTGACAGTAAGCAGCTAAAAAATGTCCTTATTATAGTAGTGCGCTATTTCGGAGGAACCTTGCTGGGAGTGCCCGGCCTGATAAATGCATATAAAACTGCAGCAGTCATGGTATTGCAAATTGTAGCCATAATCCGCAAACCGGTTGAAACAGCATACAGGCTGCAGTTTGATTATACGCAATTGGGCGAGGCGATGAAAATAATTAAAGCCTTTAACTGTAATGTATTAAAAAGGGATATACAATTGTTTTGCCATTTGGAAATAAACATTGCCAGCAGCTGTTTGGAACAGGTTTTGCTCAGGTTAGGGGAGATTAAAGGAGTGGAGCTAAAGCGGATAGCATAAAATACACCCCGTATTCTTCAAATAAAAAACACTATGCAGTATTGAAAAACGTTTTAATACATGTAAACCCTTTTTTAAAATATATCTTATGAATAAAACTTTGCTTACCGGGCTTATTTTTTTATTACTGAATGCTGCTGTAAAAGCACAGCCGGAACCTGTTGAGTTTACTTACCTGACAAACTGCACCCTTAAAAATGAAGTAAAACTTGGCGGCGGAATCAATTGCTTTGTTGTAAATAACCTGCCGCAGTTTAATAAAACTTTCGTTGCACCCAAAACAGTCGGCGGTGCTGCTGCAGGGCCCAACTTTGGTTCACAAAGGGTTATTGCTGCAGCCATGGCGCCTACCATAAGGGATACCAAACTGATTATTCAAAAGGTAGAGATGGCAGGTAATACGTTAAACGTCCATTGCGTAGTGCAATACGGCAATAACCTTACTTATAAAATGAAGCCACTGCAGGTTGTTTCGGTACAAAGGGCCAGTTTTATAAAAAGAATAGCATTTTACAGGGATGGCAGGATGATTAAATTATTTGCAGTAAGGTAACCAGATGCTGAATTCCCAGCCCAACTCTAAGCAACTGAATTTTAAAGTATAGCAGGAGTGAAGAACCTTGGTTTGGCAGTATTTTAAGGGCCGGTTCTTATACAGGCTCGCTATAAATATTGCCGGGAATTTTGAATATTAATCAATTATTAATACTTTTAAAAGCCAATAAAGGGAAATAAATACTGGTTATTCACTTTCCATTATTTAAGTACTGTTCTTTCTGCTTTATTGCTTTGTAAAATAGTAATATCCTCCTTGTAAATCCCTCTGACTCCATCATAAAGAAAGTATAATTCGTAAGCAAGCTTATCGTTTAACCCAACTTGTGCTTTATGAAGGAAACTTTTTCAAAATCTATTGTAACCTCCAGCGGTGAATTTTCAGTTAAAAAACCTGCGAAATCAGATGTTATCCTGCTTTCTGTAAAAGGTATTATCAGGTTGCTTTTATTTGTTGTTTTAATTCTTGTAATAGCTAATCTGGTAAGCCTTTATATGGTTGAGGTTTTTTCTGTTAAAACCCATTTTGCATTATCCCTTTTTGCAAATTTTGATATGAACGGGGAATGGAATTTCCCCACTATATTTTCTTTCGGCCTTTTGCTGTTGTCAGCATTGCTTTTGTTTATCATTTCCCTAATCAGGGATGAAAAATCAAAAGGTAACCACGTTTACTGGAAGATATTAAGTATCATCTTTCTTTTTCTTGCAACAGATGAGATAATAGGAATTCATGAGCGGTTCAATTTCCTGAAAGATAAAATTCAAGGGAATTTCCTGGGTTTACTGCATTACCCGTGGATACTTCCTTATGTTTTATTTGCCGGTGTTGTTGGTGGTTTTTTTCTCAATTTCGTCTTCAGGATGCCTAAAAAAACAAAGAACCTTATTATGATATCAGGCATTTCTTACTGCACCGCTGCTATAGCTTTTGAATTACCGGAAGGTTATCTTGCCCTGTCGCAGGGTGAATATACTTTCTGGTGGTACCTGACATGCTGTATTGAAGAAACATTTGAAATGTGCAGTATTATCCTGTTCATATACGCCCTGATGGATTATATCAGGAGCCATTCCGCCAAAATTACTTTCATTCCCAAAATGGATTTCTGATACAGTCATTGAGGCTCATGGCGTTTAATGGATCCAGGTAAAGCAGGAAGTATCAGAGTTCCTGTATTTTAATTTTTTTCCATCTTACTTTTATGCCTCCCCCGTCATGTATCTGCAAGGCAATAAAACCTTCGCCCTTTCCTATTTTTTCATCTTTAAGATTAATCATCATGTGGCCGTTAAGCCAGGTTATTACTTCGTCACCGACTACTTTTATTTTAAGTGTATTCCACCTGCCCGGCTTCAGGTATTTTTCATGCATAGGGTCAGGCTGTATCAGCCAGCCCCTGCCGTAAGATTCATAAATGCCGCCGGTATGGTTGTTTATGGGGGCCACTTCTACCTGCCACCCGCTTATTTTTACACCTTCAATACCCGAACGGAAGAATACACCACTGTTTCCATTAGCCTCCTGCTTAAACTGCAGCGTGAGTATAAAATTCTTATATGATTTAGCAGTGGACAAATAACCATATTGTTTATCTGGTCCGCTTTCGCAAACCAATTCACCTCTTTCAACATACCACTTTTCCGTTCCGTGAATTGTCCAGCCGCTGAGGTCTTTGCTATTAAAAATACTAACCGCTTTCTGGGCCCAGCCTGATATTGCAACAAAGAATAAACATAAAGAGAGGAATGTTTTTTTCATGTCAATCAGTTTTTGTTAAGGTAAGAATTTATTGGCCAAACCATTTATCTCTTTCTTATCTTCAGCGTCAGGCAGGTTTATTGACCTGGTTTAACATTGCCTATGGCAGCATCCTTGCAAAGAAAGATCGGGTTTTGGTCAGCTGCTTCCATAGTAGTTGGCAGCATCGTTGGCTCAGGTGTTTTTATGAAACCGGCCACCATGGCGGCACAAACTGCATCTCCTGTATGGCTGCTCGTGGTTTGGATTATTGCAGGCTTGTTTTCTCTTATTGGTGCACTGATTTACGCTGAAGCTGGCGCCATGTTTCCTGAAACAGGAGGCCAGTATATTTATTTCCGCAACATGTTTGGCGACTTCATTGCTTTTTTATACGGATGGGGAGCCTTTGCTGTAATTAATACAGCTGCTGTTGCAGCCATTACTTTTGTTTGTGCGCAGTATACTGATTATTTTCTTCACCTGCCGCGTTTTGATACTGCAACGGAACAATCCCTGGTATTGCACATTCCCTTTTTGGGAAATTTGTACCCGCTGCAGAATCTCGGCGTAAAACTGCTTGCTGTATTGATGATAACTGGGCTTACGCTTTTGAATTACCGGAGTGTAAAGGCCGGCAGCATGCTGCAGGTTGTATCAACTTTTATTAAACTGGCTGTTATTGGTATCCTTGTATTTGGGTTGTTTTTTTCAGGTAATGGAAACATTGAAAACTTTACCGGGCAATCTTCACAGCCCAGGCATGGGTGGCAGCTTATCGGCGGATTGGTTGCGGCTATGACGGGTGCATTCATGTCTTACGACGGGTGGGTGAACGTAACTTTTGTTGGCGGAGAATTAAAAGATCCGCAAAAGAATATACCGAAAAGCCTGATATGGGGCGTAATTGCCTGCATGGTTGTATATGTGCTGGTAAACCAAGCTTATGTTTATATTTTACCTGTTGATATTATGGCCACATCACCGCTTGTTGCTTCAGATGCAGTTGGAGCTGCATTGGGTAAAACAAGCGGGGCTATTATAGCAGCCATGATTGTGATCTGTACATTCGGAGCAAGCAACGGAAATACCATGGCGGTTTCAAGGGTAACTTATGCCATGAGTAAAGACAAGCTATTTTTCCCCTGGGCCGGAAAAGAACATCCGCGTTTTCAAACACCGGGCAATGCGTTGCTGCTTCACTGCGCCTGGACATCAGTTCTTGTATTGAGCGGCTCTTTTGATATGCTGGCAGACATGTTTACATTTATTACATGGATTGCTTATTTCTTCGGGGGGATTGGTTTATTCATATTGCGTAAAAAAATGCCCCATCACCCCAGGCCGTATAAAATGCTTGGCTATCCTTTTTTGCCATTGCTGTTTATTGCCTTTGCTTTTTTTTATGTGGTAAGCACCATCTGGAATGATGTTTACAATTACATCAATGGCAATGTGCCCGTTATTAATTCATTGCTTGGCCTTGCCATAACAGCTACGGGTCTTCCGCTTTACTGGTATTATAAAGTAAAAAGTGAAAATACAAATGTCCGGGGCTGTGTAAAAGGTTTTTAGTGCACCAGTTGGCGCTTTTCTTCTTTTAAATGGCTGCTGCTGCCTTTTGCAATAAGAAACTGGGCGCTGATATAGGTAAGCATAATAAAAACCCCTGCTTCAGAAAACGGCGTATAAAATTTATTGATGGCGAGCAATGAATCGGACAAAACAAACAACAAAGCACCGCTTATAAAAAGCAATGAAGTTTTTAAGCCGAGTTTCCTGTATTGCCACAAGGCGCAGGCCAGCATCAGGCTGATTACCGTTGCATAAACAGTTACGGGTATTTTCATGTTTCCCAGGTGCGGCCACAGCAGGTACAGTAACTCCACGGTATAAACGGCAACAACCAGCAGCATTACAGGCCTTTTTCTAAAAAAGGAATTGTGTTTCGATTGTATAAGGAGAAAATACCTGATGTAAATAATATGTGTAATAAGAAAACTGATGAGACCGGGTATGAAGAGAAAACCAAACCGGCTTTCGGACAATAAAAGTATATCACCCATCCATGAAAAAAACAAACCTGTAAGGATCAGTCTGCTGAATGTAACGCCAGCACCGTTCTCCATGAAGTAAGCCATCATAAGCAGCGGCATAAGCAAAACTTTGCTTATATAACGCCCCTCCTGTTTCTGGGTTATTACAAAAAAAATATCTGCCCCGGTGCATAACCAGAACAAAACATACCAAAGCGATGAACGAGGGTTCATTAATCAGATTTCAATCCATACTTTACGGGCAAAATAGCGGGACAGGGAATCACGGTGCCTGGTGGAGTCTTTAAGGGGTGCGTGGATAGGGATGGCTATTTTAAATTTTACAGAGTCTGTTGTGGTCATTATAATTGTATGGCCCCATTCCCTCAGGTCAGCGTAACGTTTCAGGGCCCTTTTGCGGTTAGCTATTTCAAGCACTATCCTGAAATTTCCCTGCGGGATAACTGCTGCAGTGCTTCCCGGCGGTGCAGAGGTTAGCGGCGTTGCAACCGAATCTGTTTTTACTGAAGTGGTATCATTTTTTGCGGGGTTCATGTTCAGTTCAACAGGCGGCTCTTTTCCGGTTTCAACCTTTTGTTTGGCGCTGGAATAAAAATAATAACCTACCCATGCCATTACCCCAAGGCCCAATAATATTAAGCCCATAATTACTGCCCTTCTTCCTGCCGGCTCTGGTTTTTTGGCTGGCTTCAGGTAGTTGTCTTCAAAGGATACAGCCCCTTTCTCTTCGGTAGTTGCAACTTTATTTTTCCGTGTAAGGCTTTCTTCTTTTTTGTGCAGGTGCACATGGCCCTGTAAAAACTCAATTTCATTATGCCCGTCCATCTGCAGGGTTCCTATTCCTTCAATAACAAATGGTTTGCTGATGTTTAAAAGTTGCTGGCCAAGTACAATAAAAGAGTCAAGGTCTGAAGCTGCAAGTGGTTTTATTTTTCCAGTGTTTTTGGAAATGAATTCTATAAGGGCAATATCTTCTTTTGTTTTTTTATCAGCAATAAAATGAACGGATCCCTCAGGCAGTTCCTGCTTGCTTTTGTCTTTTTCAAACGGGTTTTCGTAAACCTGGTCAAGTGTAAACCTTCCTATACCCTGTAGGGCCAATTCCCTTTTCTGGAGAAGATATTCTGCAAGCAGTGAAGGTATTTTCAAGCTATTGGTTTTTGGATAATGCCAAGTTACTGAAAAAAAAGGCAGGGTGGCAATGCTGCCCGGACTAACTAAACGTAAAAAACTGATGTTTATTTCTTTATGGGGTATTTATGATAAATAGAATATGGCATGAATGTATCCCTAAACCCTAACTTTGCACATTTATATATTTTATGCTTTCAACAGAAGAAAAGGCATTCATTGATTTTTGGGAGAAAAACCGGCAGCGGCAAAAGAAAGTCACTTACCAGCTTCTGGTTGGCCTGCCCCTCGGGGTATTGTTTACGGTTCCCATTTTACTGAATTTTTTTTCAGGATGGTACAAGAGAGCCACTATGGTAGGCAACAGCCAGTTTAATCCGCTTGTCTTAATTGTCGCGGCATTGCTTATTGTCTTATTTCTTGCAGTATTTTCACGCAAACACCGCTGGGACATGAATGAGCAGCGCTATCTGGAACTGAAAGCAAAAGAAGATAATGAAGCAGCGGAAAACCCTGTTAATTAATCTTATAAAAAATTGTCCGGGCAATAAACAGTTAAAAATTGCAGGATGTATTCTTTAATTTTACTTATTCCTGATATTTGCCCCTTTTAAAATCTGTATATGAGAAAAATAGTCTTACTATCCGCAACTGTACTCCTGTTCTCAGGTTGTATTAAAACCAATACCGGCAATAACTCCTGTCCTTATCAGGATGATAATATAATCGTCCCTGCCGGGGAGATTCAGGCATTGGAAGCTTATCTTTCCGGGCAGGGCATTACCAACACCACAAAACATTCAGGCAGCTTTTATTATAAGGTGCAAACACAGGGCATTGGCAACTCAGCAGGCTTGTGCAACCAGATTGTGATAAAATATAAAGGCTCGCTTACCAATGGCAATGTATTTGATCAGACACCCAACACCCCGGGATCAGACACACGGGTTTTTATTTTGGGCGAGTTGATACCCGGCTGGAAGAAGGGCATACCCCTTATTCAGCAGGGCGGAAAAATTACACTCTACCTGCCGCCTTCTTTGGGTTATGGGGCAAGTGACATAAAAGATAACAGCGGAAACGTGGTAATTCCCGGCAACTCTATACTGATATTTGAAGTGGAACTGGTAGCAATTGGCTGATAATTTCTTTACGGGAATAATATTCAGGGCTTTAATGGCAATAGTCATTAAAGCCTTTTAATTTTATATCAAATTCTTTTCCTTGCCACACGAATCCATCTCAGTGTTCGACATGTTTAAAATTGGTGTGGGCCCTTCAAGCTCACATACACTTGGCCCCTGGAGGGCGGCACAACGTTTTACACATTCGCTTGAAGAGCAAAACTTGCTTTTTAATGTTGCAAACCTGCATGTGCTTTTGTACGGGTCTTTGGCAAAAACAGGAAAAGGGCATGGCACAGATGTAGCTATACAGCTTGGGTTAAGCGGGGATGACCCTGTTACTTTTGAAGTGAACCACATTGAACCGAAAATCCATGATATACAAAGCATGAAAAAACTGGTGCTTCATGGAAAACATGAAATTGATTTTGACCCGGCGGAGGACATTGAATTTTTATTCAGCGAATCACTTTCTTACCACCCCAATGCGCTGAGTTTTCTTGTTACATTAAAAGACGGTTCACAGGTTGCAGAAACATATTATTCTGTTGGCGGCGGTTTTGTAAAAAAAGAAGGGGAGCAGGAGCAGGCAGACGGGCAGATCAGTTTGCCATTTCCGGTTGATACTGCATCACAGCTTTTGCACTGGTGCATGAAAACCGGTTTAAGCATCAGCGAGGTGGTAATGGAAAATGAAAATGCATGGCGCAGTGAAACAGAAACAAAAAAAGCTGTTTTAAATATATGGCGGGTGATGCACGAATGTATTTACAGGGGGTGCCATGCACAGGGAATTTTGCCGGGAGGCTTGCAGGTAAAACGCAGGGCCTTTGATTTGAATAAAAAATTAATTGCCGGAAGAAAATACAATAATTACGATACATGGGTGGCTACCATACGCCAGGGCGGAAACGATTTCAGGTATATTATTGACTGGGTAAGTTGTTTTGCTTTGGCAGTTAATGAAGAAAATGCCTCTTTCGGAAGGGTGGTTACAGCGCCCACCAATGGGGCAGCCGGGGTTATTCCTGCAGTACTTCAGTATTATGTTTGTTTTTGCGATAGCGCCGACAGATACCGGGATAAGGAAGAGCGTATCATACAATTCTTACTTACCGCATCTGAAATAGGCAGCATCTTTAAAAAAGGCGCTACCATCTCTGCAGCCATGGGCGGGTGCCAGGCGGAGATAGGGGTATCATCTGCGATGGCTGCCGCAGCTTTAACCGAATGTCTCGGCGGTACCCAGCGGCAGGCAATTATGGCCGCTGAAATTGCAATGGAACATCATTTGGGTTTAACCTGCGACCCCATTGCCGGTTTGGTGCAGGTTCCTTGTATTGAAAGAAATACCATGGGCGCCATCAAGGCCATAACTGCTGCACAACTTGCCCTTCAAAGTTCACCTGACTATGCAAAAGTTTCCCTTGATGGGGTAATTAAAACCATGTGGGATACTGCAAAGGATATGAATTACAAGTACAAGGAAACTGCGGAAGGTGGCCTTGCTGTTAATGTTCCGCTCAGCCTGCCTGAATGTTAGGGTTAAAAAAAAAGTTAAAGCGGAATCTTTTTCACTTTTAAATACATTTTTCTTAAACAATTTTTCCTGCACATTGTAATTTGCTGGAATGTTTTATTTTTCCGGTACTCCTGGTTAAGTAAAACAAAGATCAACTTTCTTTGAACCTAAAACAGCCACGATGGCAGATCAATACGCAGTTAAAGGGCCTCAAAACCCTATCAGAAGAGTTTTGCGGGTGCTTAAACTTGAAAAAAAAGAAATAACGGCGGTGTATTTCTATGCCATCCTTAATGGCCTTATCCAGCTTTCCCTTCCCCTTGGCATACAAAGCATCATCAGTTTTGTGCTGGGTGGTTCTATTTCAACTTCATTGGTTATTTTAATTGTTCTTGTTGTAGCGGGTGTTTTATTCAATGGTATGGTGCAGGTAAACCAGATGAAGATAATTGAAAAAGTACAGCAGAAAATTTTTGTGCGCTATGCTTTTGAGTATGCCAGCCGCATTCCACGCCTTGACCTGAAAGCTGTTGACAGCTATTATCTTCCTGAACTGGTAAACCGGTTTTTTGATACGGTTTCTTTGCAGAAAGGAATATCCAAATTGCTGCTTGAAATACCCACTGCAACCATCCAGATTTTTTTTGGGTTGCTCCTGCTTTCTTTTTATCACCCTGTGTTTATAGCATTTGGCGTATTGCTGGTAGTTATCGGGTACCTTGTTTTATATTACACAGGCGCAAGGGGCCTTGAAACTTCTTTTCGTGAAAGCCAGTACAAATACCGTGTGGCGGCGTGGCTTGAAGAACTGGCAAGGGTGGTAAAGTCATTTAAGTTTTCAAAAGGATTTTCACTTAACCTGAGGCGTACAGACAAGCTGGTGGAAAATTATCTTAATTCCCGCACCAGCCATTTCCGGATTTTGCTTTTTCAGTACTGGACACTGATCATATTTAAAGTTGTAATTACAGCAGTAATGCTGATTGTGGGGAGCATATTGCTGATTAACCAGCAACTGAACATCGGCCAGTTTATTGCTGCTGAAATTGTGATACTCCTTGTAATCAATTCGGTTGAAAAACTCATCATCAACCTCGACAAGGTATATGATGTGCTTACTTCGGTTGACAAACTCGGTAAGGTTATTGACAAACCCCTTGAGCAGGATGGTAACATACTGCTTGCCGAAACAGGTAAAGGTGTAACCGTGCAGGTGCATGACCTTACTTTTGTTTATGATAAAAAACCTGTCCTGAATAAAGTATCTTTTTCAGCACAAGCGGGGGAAAAGATCTGTATTATGGGCGCAGATGGTTCAGGTAAATCATCTCTTCTGCGTGTACTTACAGGAGTTTACCCCGATTTTGAAGGATCCGTATCAATTGATAACATCCCCATACGTAATTACAATGCTGCTTCTTTCCGGCAACAAACCGGCATAATGCTCAGCCAGCAGGATATTTTTGAAGGCACCTTGCTCGAGAATATTACAATGGGGCATGACAGTATTTATCCGGGCCAGATCATGGAACTTGCAGATAAAATCAGCCTCCGTAATTTTTTGGAAGAACAGGAACAGGGATTTAATACCTTATTAGACCCGGCAGGTAAGAGGCTATCACGTACTATAATCCAGAAAATTTTATTGCTCCGGGCATTGATCAGCAATCCCCGGTTGCTCCTTCTTGAAGAACCCTGGCTGGGGCTGGATGAAGAGTGTAAAGCCAAAATAAAGGAGTATCTCTTATATGGCACTCCCGGTTCAACTGTATTTGTAATCAGCAACGAAGAAGCTTTTGCAGGGCAATGTGATGCTGTTTTATACCTTGAAGAAGGCGAACTGAAAAGTTTTAAAAGAAATAAACAAAGCTGATAACGGCTAAACTTTACTGATATGGCAACGGATTTTATTAACCAGGACATGGAACAGCAGTGCAGGGAATTGCAGCTCACTGCATACAATAATATTTACCTGAACAGTAAAGACAGCAAAGTAAAAAGATGGGTTCTGGGTTTCCTCGCAGGATTGGTTTTAATTCTTTTTCTTCCCTGGACACAGAATATCAGGGCAAGGGGCAATGTAACAACGCTTCGCCAGGAACAACGGCCGCAGCAACTCAATACCATTATACCCGGCAGGGTAGTAAAGTGGCATGTAAAGGAAGGTGATTATGTAAATGCAGGCGATACCATTGTACAGCTCGCAGAAATAAAAGATGATTACCTCGACCCCCAATTGCTGAAAAGAACTGAAGAACAGATCAGCGCAAAGAAAATGGCAGTGGAAAATTACCGCAGTAAAGCAGGTACTGCAGCACAGCAGATACAGGCTTTGAGTGAAGGGATGGATCTGAAACTTGCTGAACTGGACAATAAGATTGCACAGCAGTTGCTTAAGATAAGAAGTGACAGCATGGAACTGGTTGCGGCAATAAATGATATGAATATTAAAGCTGAACAGTTTAAAAGGCAAAAGGTGATGTTTGATTCCGGGCTTGCATCCCTGCTGCAATTAGAACAACGCAACCAGGCCAACCAGGATGCGATGGCTAAAAAAACAAGCGCTGAAATTAAATATAACAATTCAAAACAGGAATTGATCCGTTTGCAGATTGAACTGAACGGTGAACGGCAGCAATACCTTGAAAAAATCTCCAAAGCAGAAGGCGACAGGTTTCAATCTTTGTCGCAGATACAAACAGGAGCAGGAGAAATTGCAAAACTGGAAAACCAGTATATGAATTACAGCATCAGAAACGGGTTGTATCATATACGTGCCCCGCAGGGCGGGCAGGTGGTTAAAGCCAAAAAAGCAGGGATAGGGGAAATTGTAAAAGACGGTGAAATGATTGTTGAAGTGGTTCCTTCAAACATTCAGTATGCAGTAGAGATTTTTGTAAGACCTGTTGATTTACCATTACTGGCCAAAGGACAGAAAGTAAGATTTTTGTTTGACGGGTTTCCTGCCATTGTGTTCAGCGGCTGGCCGCAGGCATCTTACGGAACTTTTGGAGGGGAGATTGCTGCGGTGGAAAGTTCGGTAAGTACCAATGGAAAATTCAGGGTGCTGGTAAAGGAAGATGCAAAAGATAAACCCTGGCCCAGGCAACTGATGATGGGCACAGGGGCACAGGGTATTGCCTTGCTCAAAGATGTTCCCATTTGGTATGAACTGTGGCGGAACATCAACGGTTTCCCGCCGGATTATTACAAGCCTTCAGGCAATGAAGAAAAAGCAGGCTCAGAAAAAAAGACGATTTGATAAACCTGTTAATGAAAAGGATGAAAATTACCGGAAGAAAGAAATTGTTATTTGTTTTTATGCAGGCTGTAATGCTTACGGGATATGGCCAGGCTGATTCATTGCTGGTACTCTCTGAGCCCGAATTCATCAATATTGTACGAAAATATCATCCGGTTGCAAAGCAGGCCAATCTTTTTGTGGAAATGGCAAGGGCTCAATTAACTGCAGCCCGTGCAGGTTTTGACCCGCTGTTTTACATGAGTACCGAACGGAAAACATTTGACGGTAAGAACTATTATAATTTCACCCAACCCGAATTGAAGATACCAACCTGGTATGGTATTAATTTAAAAGCAGGGCTTGAGAGAAATATTGGCGACCTGCTTAATTCAGAAGTTACTCCCGGAAGAAGCAGTTATGCCGGCATTGAAGTGCCGCTTGCAAAAAACCTGGTGATGGATAAAAGAAGGGCGGTGCTAAAGCAGGCAAAAATTTTCAGGGAGCAGAGTAAAGCCGGCAGGCTAAACATCATTAATGATTTGTTGTTTGATGCGTACGCTGCATACTGGAACTGGGTAAAAGAATACAGGATATACCAGTTGGTTACAGATGTGGTAAGGGTTAATGAACAGCGTTTGAAACTGGTAAGGCTGAGTTACCAGCAAGGCGACAAGCCTGCTATTGATACTACAGAAACGCTTGCACAATTGCAGGCATTTCAACTGGCGCAAAACGAAGCGATGGTAAAATTCAAAACAGCCGGTTTTGAATTATCCAATTACATGTGGCTTGAAAATGATTCTGCCTGGAGCATGCCTGATACCGTTGTACCCGATCCTTCATGGAATAATGTAAATACCAGCTCTGTTAATATACCTGCGCTTGACCAGGTATTAACACTTGCACGCACCAACCATCCCAAGCTGCAGGTTTTTGATTTTAAGCTGCAGATGCTGGAAATTGAAAAGCAGCTTAAGTTTCAGAACCTGCTGCCATTGTTCAATGTAAAATACAATGTGCTCAACAGCGGTTACAATGTTTTTAAGGATATTGACAGACAACTTCTCGATAATAATTACAAATTTGGTATTGACATCGGTATTCCACTGCGCTTGTCGCAGGGCCGCGGCGAATACCGTGCTGCTAAAATAAAAATACAGGAAACCGGTCTGGACCTTTTTCAGACCAGGCTGGTTATTGACAACAAGGTAAAGCAGTATTTCAATGAGCTTGTGGCACTGCAGGCTCAGGTAAGTATAGCTGAAGATAATTACAATAACTACCTGCGGTTGTTCCGCGGTGAAGAACTGCGTTTCAGGGCAGGGGAGAGTTCTTTATTTTTACTCAATACACGTGAAAACAAATTGCTGGAGGCATTTCAAAAACTGGTTGACCTGAAAACAAAATTCTTTAAAACCTATGCAGGCCTGCAATGGGCGGCGGGACAGTTGCGGTAATTCTGCCAGCTTCAGCATTTCTTCAAAGCCTGCAGTATATCCTCAGCAATATCATCAATGTGTTCCAGCCCGGCGGAAATACGTATTAACCCCGGCGTTATACCAACAGCCTGACGTTCTTTCTCACTTAGTTTGGAATGAGTAGTAGAAGCCGGATGCGCTGCGATCGTTCTGCTGTCTCCCAGGTTATTGGTAACAGAAATCATTTGAAGGGCATTTAAAAATTTTCTTCCGCTTTCAACACCCCCTTTTACTTCAAAAGTCAATATGCCCCCGCCGTTGCTCATTTGTTTTTTTGCAATGGCATGTTGGGGATGTGTTTCAAGAAACGGATATTTTACCCAACTGAGTTTGCTGTGACCCTGTAATTTTTTTGCAAGCTGCAATGCATTATCTGCATGTTTGTCCATTCTTACAAATAAAGTTTCAAGGCTTTTGGTAAGCACCCATGCATTAAAAGGGCTTAATGATGGCCCTGTATTTCTTACAAACAAATACAGATCATAAATCAGTTCTTTTCTGCCCACCACAACACCTCCCAATACCCTTCCCTGCCCATCAATGAATTTGGTGGCGGAATGCAGCACCAGGTCTGCCCCGAAATTAATGGGCTGCTGCACGGCAGGTGTGGCAAAACAATTGTCAACCACAAAAAGAATGTTGTGCTTTTTGCAGATGGTTGAAACATATCCCATGTCAATAATATCCAGTCCCGGGTTGGAAGGTGTTTCAAGGTATAAAAGTTTAGTATTGGGTTGTATCAGCTTTTCAATCGTTTCAGGCTGGTTCATATCAAAGTAAGATGATTCAAATCCCCATTTTGGTATATACTTCGTAAGAATGGTATGTGTTGACCCAAATACTGCCGATGCAGAAAGGATGTGATCGCCTTTGCTGAGAAAAGTCATGAATGTGGCAAATACAGCAGCCATACCTGTTCCTGTAGCAATGCCATCCTCGGCATTTTCAAGCGCTGCAATTTTGCTGATAAATTCGTCAACCGTAGGATTTGAAAACCGGGAATAGATGTTTACATCAAGGCTGTCATCAGCAAATGCAGCTGCCATTTCTTCTGCTGAATTATACACAAAACTGCTGGTAAGAAATAATGGTGTGCTGTGTTCTTTTTCACCTGTTCTCGGCGTTTGTATTCTGACTGCTTTTGTTTCAGGATGCTTGCTCATTATAAAAATTTCTAAAAAAAAAGTTATTGAAAATTCACTTCGTTTCCGTTTACTGCAACAGTAAACCCAATAGTTGCGCCTGCCCGGCGGAGTGTTTCTGCAACCGAGCAATATTTGTTTACAGATAACTCTGCAGCACGGTACGCTTTGGCGGGGTCCACATCACCGGTCAGTTCAAAACGCATTCGTATGCTTTGCCAGAGTGAAGGCTGTTTGTCTTTTTCCCTTTCACCATCTGCAAATATTTTAAGACCGGTAAAATTTTGTCTTTGCTTTTTTAAAATACTCACCATGTCCACACCGCTGCAACCGCATAAGGCTGCCAGCACAGTTTGCATAGGCCGCAGCCCTGCCCCGCCGCCGCCCTGGTCGGCAGGTATGTCAATAAAAACAGTATGTTGTTTTTCGTCTGTAATGGTAAACCCAAAATCAGGATGCGTCAGTTCTGCATTCATCAATGCCATCATCATTCATTTGAGCGGCGAAGATACAATGCAGAGGGGGAATAATAAGCGGGAAAGGAGCTGACTTAAAGTTATTGCAAGCAATATATACGGTTCAACTGTTAGCGTATGCGTGGCAAATTTGTTGGAAAAAAAACAGTTTTATTTGAACCAATAAAGGCAGGGATGGGTGTTTTGATGATGAAAACACCCTGATTGTTTTCAAAAAATCGAAAACTTCGGTAACCAGCCTTCTGTACCCTGCCTGTTCAATTTTAAGTTTATTATTCGTAAGCCAGCGCCTCCCTTGTGGTAATTTTATTAGCCCTGCGGGCCGGAAAAGCAGAGGCTATGTAAGAACCAACAACAATGATGAATATCCAGATGATAGCAGCTGTTATTGAAAACGTTAATGATAAAGGTGTGCGGAAAGACATATTGCCAATAAATTGGCCGATATAGAATGACGGTAACAGGGACAACAGGAACGCAATAAAAATGCTGATTATTCCTATTATAAAACCTTCCCATGTAACCAGCTTCCCGATCTTTCCAGGGGTTGCTCCCATAGCCCGCATAATGCCAATTTCCCTTGTCCTTTCCATGACGCTTATACTCATAGTAGACATCAGTCCGAGTATGCCTACAATACCCATCAATACCGCCATTGACAGCAGTGCATTCACCAACACTTTCATGTGCCCGGCGATAGCGTTGCGTAAAAGCCATACGGGTATACCTACACTAACCGGTATTTTTTCACTTTCAAGGAGCTTTTCAACTTCCCGGTTTTTCTGTATAACATTCTCTTTAGACCGGTCTGTATAGGCAATTCTCAGCATTTTAATTTCACCCGGAATTTTCAACTGTTTTGTAAAAGCCTCAAGCGATACATAAGCAATGGCAGGAGAACCATAATCTTTTGTAAAGCCGGTTACTTTCCATGCAGTAGTTTGACCATTTATTAAAAGATAAATGTGATCACCCGTCTTTACATCCGGCGATAAAGCCCTGGCAGATTGATTTAATACCACATCATTTGAACTAGTTTCAGTTAACCATTGCCCTTCTGTAACTGTTGGGTTCAATAACCGGGTAGGAACAGGCATTGCCTGAATGGTAAAACTTCCATGCCCTTTGTCGGGGTAGGTATTGGTTATTTCGTACGGGTTATTTTTAGCAAACGAGGCAGTTGAATAATTCCAGCCTTCGGCAAAACGAACACCGGGTATGTTTTTTATCCTGTTCACAAGGGTGTCTCCCTGTACAGTATAGTGCAGTCTAATATCTATATCATACAATCGTTGAATGTATATTTTTCCCAGGCTCTTTTCCCAGGCTTCCGATACGTTCAGGGCTGTCATGAACATGGCGCCGCCTGCGGCAAGTAATCCAAGCGTCATAGCAAGGCGGGTACGCAAACGGAAAACATTGCGGATGGAAAGCAGAAAAGTTTCATTGTTAAATGTGATACGTGAAAGTTTTAATAGCCACGGGTTAGTTACCGGTTTTTTCTGCGATACGCCATAATTGTCCAATGCCAGCCGAACGGATATGCAGCTGCCGCGTATAACAGGTATGGCTGCTGCAATGAATGGAATGATTATGCCTGAACCTGTTTGCAGCAAGGGAACATAGAAGGGAATGGCGTTATTGCGAATCTCCAGGTTAAGCAATATGGCTATTTGGTTATAAAATGCAGTGGCTGCCAGCCGGCTCAGGGGTATGCCAATAATGATCGCTACCGCACAAATAATCATCATCATAAACAGGTAAAGCCCTATAACCTGGGAGGAACCTGCACCGATAGCTTTCATCATACCAATCTGTCTTGTCTGCTTAACCATAAGTGTTGACATGGATGCCGATACAAGGATAGAACCCAGTACCAGTATCATAAAAGCAAATACAATAAAGATCATCATCACAGTATTCATCTGGCTTTGGTGTGGATGTTTTCCGGGTGACGGCACCTGTATTTCACGAACGGTACGGCCTTGGGTTTTCAGCCAGTCTGCAACAGCAGCTGCTTTTTCAGTGATGTATTGTTTTGAATCCTGTTTTTCGGTTACAAGTATCCTGAGCTGATCAAAGTTTTGCGTTTCACCAAGCCAGTGAAGTGTTGACAGCGTAATGTACCCAAACCCGGTTTGTTCCTGCCAGGCAGGAGCCAGGCCCGGATCATGCACCGTGCCTGTCAGCTTTATTTTTTTAGGTTCACCATGCGGCGTTTTGATGATGATTGTATCTCCTTCTTTTGCATTCATTACCGTAAATGCAGTGCGTTCTGCCAGCATGGTTCCTTCAGCAGGAACGGCAGCACCTGAAATGTATCTTATTTTATTAGTTTGTTTGGCTGCAAAATCATCTGCTATAAATAAAAGTAAAGGATACCAGCGGTCGTCAATTTTCATACGTGCCGTTACTGTGGCATGCCTTTCTGCTTCTTTAATTCCGGGAAGTTTTTTAATGCTTCCGGCCATGCTGGCCGAAATACTGTCTTCCAGTTCAATTGTAGCGGAAGCAGGAACTGTTCCCATGTAGTTGTCAGTCATTTCTCTTTTAATAACACTGTACCCTCCCATTATAGAGCCGATGCCACAAACACCAATAGCAATTGCCAGTACCAGCATAAAGTTTTTTGCGTAGTCATGCGTAAGGTCGCGTATCACCTTCCGGTATCTTGTTTTCATATTCATTCAATAGTTTATTAATTCACAATCATTCCGTCGAGGATGGAAATAGTTCTTCCAAAGCAGCCGGCAAAGTCTTTTTCATGTGTAACAACCATCACCGTCTTCCCTGACTGTGCAAGCCCGGCAAATAAGCCGATGACAGCAGCCCCTGTGTGTGAGTCAAGATTACCTGTAGGTTCATCGGCAATAATTACAGGCGGATCGTTGGCAAGGGCCCTCGCTATAGCAGCACGCTGCTGTTGTCCGCCCGACAAGGCTGAAGGCAGTTTATCTGCCTGCTCTTTAATGTCAACTTGCGCAAGCAATGCCAGGGCACGTTCCCGCCTTTCCTTTTTAGGGTAACTGTTACAGAAATCCATTGGCAGCATCACATTCTCAATGATGGTAAGGGTGGGAAGAAGTTGGAAAAACTGAAATACAATACCGATATTTTTTCCCCGCCATGATGCCAGTTCACTTTCAGGCAGTTTGTCAACTTGTATGCCATTTATGAATACGCTGCCTTCTGTAGGTTTGTCAATGCCGGAGATGATATTCAGCAGTGTGGATTTCCCGCTTCCCGATTTACCTGTAATAGCTGCCATCTGACCCTTTTCAATTTCCAGGCTGATGTCCTTAATCGCCTGGAATGACCCGGAAGCCAGCGGGAATGTTTTTGTAACATGGCTTAGTCTGATCAGCGATTTGTTTTGTTCGTGCATAATGTTTTTTATTTAGCAACATTACAGAACATTGCATCGCCGGTAGTCCGGCTGTATCCTGCCGGACGTCTTATCCTGAAATATTTTTCCTGTACTGGGTTGGTGTAAGTCCGGTGAAACGTTTGAAGATAAGATTGAAGGTTGACTTGGATTTAAAACCTCCTTCAAAGGCAATACCAAGCAGGCTGAAATTTACCATCTCAGGGTCGGCCATTAATCTTTTCACCTCTTCAACACGATACTTATTAACGAAGTCGTAAAAATTTTCCCCAATGCCATCATTAATTAATTGAGATAACTGGCTTCGGCTAATGTTCAAATCGTTTGCAAGCTTGGATAATGATAGTTCAGGATCAAGAAAAGGTTTCTTCTCCGCCATATACTTCACAAGTTTGTCAATAAGCGCCTGGTTGGGTTTAGTCGGTACCGGCAGAACGGGAATTTCTGGTTGTGGCGGTTTATCTTTTATAATAATGGTATCAAATACATCCCGCTGAAGTATTCCCCTGAAACCAAGTGCAAGAATTGCTACCGAAAAAACAATGGCTGTTGCTTTGGACAACCAAATACGGCTTTCCCAATGAATGGCAGTAAACAGGCTGAAAAAAAAGAACAGGTTAATAATAAGAAACACGACTAAAAAGAACTTTATCCATGATATATTGACATTTTCAGTATTGGATACTTCCTGCTGCAGCAGTTTCTGATGGGCCCGCCATTTTTTGTGAATGACATACTGGTAGCAGGAAAACTGTGCAACTACCATTACCCAGAAAAAAATATAGATGGCCCATTTGTAATCACCAATAAAGGAGGACAGGAACCGGGGCTCGCCTGAACCAAAAGAGAGAGAAAAAAATACTATCAGTAAGAATGGTACGAAATGCAGCAGCAGCTTCATTGAAAGTTTCACCCGCTGTCCCGTTAGTTCTGCAGCATAAAACCATGATAAAGGGGCAATGATCAAAAAAGTGGGGTCGCCGGGGGAATACACATCAGCCGAAAAATGCTGAATAATCTTACCCGCATAAAGGGTATGAGCAATGCTGAACGCTAAAGCCATCAGCAATACAGAAAGGAACAGGTTTGCCCTGCTACGCCGGACGCTTTTTTGGTTTAATAACAGAACGACAAATATTGCCGTAACAACAGCTCCATTGCAAAAGATGCTATAAACCTGGTTACCTAATTCACGCAAGTCAGAAAAGTATTAATAATTCTGAAAGGCGTAAAACTACATGAAATCAACAGAAAGGACGTCCGCCTGGATACTGATAGACCTGTTATTTGCAGCGGCAGTAAATTTTTTCAATGACCGGCGGCTTTTTTACCGGTTTGATCAAGTGCTGTTTTCAGTCCCCTGGCCAATTTGTCCGCAGGTCCTACTCCCCAATAATGCAGAAAGAAAATTCTTGGCTTTTCATGCACCATGTGGTTATGTACTGCCACTACTTCAATTCCATTTTCAATCAATGCTTTAATTACCGGGGCAACTTCATTTTCAAGCATGGCAAAATCTCCTGCTACCGCAGCCCTTTCAGCTGTTCCCTGCCAGGCTGCCCAGGTATTAAAGCCGAGGAATGTGCTTACTGGTATGCCATGCTCCTGCAGGGTTACATCAGGCCTGCCGATAGTATATTTATAAACGCCTTTGCTCATTTCTCCTTTATAACCTATAACAGAATCGAGCATGGTAATATTTAATGCGTTCATCACGCTGTCTGCTTTTGCTGCCTTGGGATCACGGCCCCTCGATTCATTTACTTTTTCCAAAACAGCTTTTATGTTTGCGGCAAGTTTATCAACAGGGCCTGCGCCGTCAATATGCATATACATTACGTTGGGCTTGTTGCGAACAAAATGATTGTGTATTGCAGTAATGGCCAACCCCTGCCTGATGACTTCCTGCTGAACAGGTAAAAGATCATTTTCTGTAACAACAATATCACCCATCATCATGGCGCTGTCTGCACAGGGCGTAAATGCGGCCCAGCTCCCAAGCCCCATAGCCGGGATGATTTTAAAACCATCTACAAGAATGCTGAGGTCATGTTGGGGAACGGTTATTTTATATTCACCGTTCTTTTCTGTTCCTTTCATTCCTGTAATGGTTTCTATTTTGGTTATGTCGAGCTTACTGGTTCCGGGCGGACAGGAGATGGTGTCTTTCATCTCTTCTTCTGAAGGCATGGTATCAGCAGAATCAGTTGACTGATTGCAGGAATTAAAAAGCACTGATGCCCCAAACAGCAAAAAAAGGAAATGATTTGTTTTCATTTTTATTTATTTTGTTTTAAAAAGTAAATCTCCATACAAGTTTTGCAGCGCCGGAAGAAATATCCGCCCTTCCCAACCTCAGTTTATCTAATTTATTATAGCCCCTGTTGTACACCACATACAAATCAGAACCAATATTGGGTATCCAGTGCAGCCTGAAATTACCAAACAATAAGTCTTCCAGTGAATTCCATTGTACAAACATGGCAATATTCAATCTTGGGCTAACAGCCACATTAAAATACTGCGCCAGTTCATTGGTGGTTAAATTACCATTCGGCAAACGGATATAATTATATATGTAATCCGTCCGCAGGTTGAAATGTTTGTTTACATTAATTCCCATTGAAGCTTCAAGGGTGTGGATGTTACCCGAATAAAAATCTCCCCATGCATAATTAAGATCAGCCCATATCCTGCGGCCCTGGAAACTCCCCAGCTGGATTTCCATCCGATGCATCCAGTATTTTCCGGCAGGAATGGTAATGGAATCTGTCAGGTTAAAGGGTAAATCCAGCCTTTCGAATTGCTGGTACAGGTTGTATTCAAACCTTTCACCGCTTTTGGTAAAGAAACCCAGCGGCCTCGATTCGTTGTAAAATGATTCAAGTTTGCCGGTTATATGTTTCCGGAACAACTGAAAGCCCCATGGCCTGAAATACATTTTTCTTATGCCCCATTTTGTAAACCATCTTGGTGTGAAGCGGAAGAACCAGGTGAGGTTGTCAAAGTTTTTGCGATTGAGAAAACCGAGTTCAGGATTATAATTTTCCTGTACACTTGATATGCCAATGAAATTATCAATAAGGTCATTCGGGTAATCAATAAAAAAACGCCAGGCATAATTCCCCGCATCATTTCCATTGCTGCGGCTGTCGTAATTTTTTGACAATACACCGGTGATAACGAGGTTTTTATTTTTAAGGAAACGGGATGTGGCATAGCTGCCGTCAATACCAGCCACATGATTGTGCAGGAGCGGATTGTTTTTTGATGTAAAAACTCCGCCGATATAAGACTGGCTGCCGATATCTCTTTTATACCGGATGACAGTATTGTTGGTGGCGGGCACCCCTGTTGTTGCGTCTGTTTCTAAATTCAATAAACCTATATTATTTTTTCCTGTTTTACCAAATAACCTTGCCCCGGCAATAATTGCAACTGACCTGAAATTTTCAATGCCAATCTTCCGGGTATAAAATACTTCGTTACCGCTGCCAAGATTGAACTGGAAATTCTGGTAACCTTCAAGAAAGAACTCCCTTTTTTCTGGATAAAAAAGATTGAACCTTGTAAGGTTAACAGCTATGCGGTCTGCTTCTACCTGGGCAAAATCAGTATTGGTTGTTAAGTTTAATTTCAGGGTGGGGGTAATGTTTACATTCAGGTCTGCACCGAGTTTGCCCGGCCATTTAACAGGTTCATCTTTTCTTTTTTCAAATCCGCCCAGGGCATAAGGTTTCAGTTCAAAGCGCCTTGCATAACCAATATTTTCAAGTCCCGTTAATGTGCCTGCATTCACCAGGCAGTAGATAGAGCAATCCCTTGTCCACCCCTGCCAGAGGGCCTGTTCATTTTTACTGCGGATATTTCTTTCAAAATTGATACTCCATTTGTTTACAGAATCATTGCGGAACTGCAGGCTGTTAAAAGGAATGCGGATTTCTGAAAACCATCCTTCATCCGTTATGGTACTTCTTACATCCCATACACCGTTCCAGTCTTTGTTGGCGCTTTCATTTCCTGAAATCAGTAAATCAGCCCTTGCGCCATTGGGATTAACAATGAAAAGGTAACCATTGCGCCTGTCGCTGAAGGGAGAAAGCGCCAACTGGAAATTGTCATCTTCTTCATAATTAAAATCCCTTTGCATGTATTTTGCTCGGATGCTTTTGGGATCGGTTTGATAACAATACACGGCAACGTATATCGCCAGCCTGTCATAAACTATCGTAACTTTTGTTTTTTCTGAAACAGGCTTACCGAAGTTGAGTTCCCGCTGTGTAAAATTTTCAATGGGAAAAGCATTTCGCCATACTTCTTCGTTTAGCTTTCCATCGAATACAATTTTTTCGCTGATGTAACCGGCACGAATGGTAACCGGCGGGCTGGTTTGTGCATGTGTGATAAACAGGCTGGCTAAGTTTATTATAACTGATGCAAGGAATATTTTTTTTAGTAAAGCCACTTACAGGAAGTTTTTTACTGCCAGCCCCGCTGCAGCCGCTGCAAGTATAACAAAAGGTTCCTGTATTTTTTTAAACTTCAATAATACTGCTATGGTAACAATGGCTATAATAATTGAAGTTGCATCCGTAAATTGCCTTTTTGCTAAAACACCCACAGCCCCGGCAATAGCGCCAACCGCGGCAGCAGTTACCCCATCTACAAAAGCTTTAATGCCGGGATGCTTTCCATATTTTTTAAAATAGGGGGCTGGTATAACAGTAAATAAATAACAGGGGAGGAAAGTTGCAAGCGCTGCAACACATGCACCGGGAACACCGGCAACAAGATAGCCGATAAACCCCACAGTAATCACAACAGGGCCGGGAGTAATCATGGCTACTGCCACTGCATCTAAAAACTGTTGTTCGTTCAACCATTGGTATTCTTTTACCACGCCGCCATATAAGAACGGAACAATGGCCAGCCCGCTGCCAAATACAAAAGCGCCTGCTTTAAAAAAGAACCAGCCGATTTGTGCAAGTTTTGCATTTAACCAAATCATTTCTGCTGCCTGTAGCAAAACAGGAAAAAGAAAAACCGGGTTTGCACGCTTACTGAACTTTGGGGGTGATTTATACAGCCAGAAAATAATTCCTGCTGCAAGTATCAGCCATAAAATTTCAGTTTCAGTAATAAAAGTTGTAACGGCTAACACAGCAAAAATGGCCCATAACAATACATCTTTTCCAAGGCTTTTGCGTGTTAATTTGTAACTGCTTATTGCTATAATGCCAATTACTGCTGCACCTATACCATAAAATACGGCCTGCATCCATGGAAGTCCGCCCCCTTTTACATATGCATAACCAAGGCCCAGCACCATTAAAAAGGAAGGCAGAACAAATGCGATTCCCGCAAGCGTTGCCCCGGGAATCCTGTAATGAACATACCCCAGATAAATAGAAAGCTGCGCTGCCAATGGCCCGGGCGCCAGTTGTGCAAGTGCAAGCCCTTCCCTGTAATCTTCTTCGGTAATCCATTTGCGTTGTTCTACAAGGTCGCGGTGCATATAGCCGATTAATGCAACAGGCCCGCCAAAACCAATGCTCCCGAGTTTCAGGAAATAAAGTACCAACTCACTTAGCGTATAAACAGGTTTATTCATAAATAGTTTTATCTTTTAAAGTTTGGGGTTCCAGTTGTGTTTTTCATGCCGCACATATTTTGCCCAGCTGTAAAGGGCGTCATAAATCTTCATTCCGGTTTCCAGCATTTCATGGTCATTTTTATAATTATATGACAAGCCTGCTGAGATGGCCCATAGCCCTGCCGATTGAGGGGCAAGGTCAAACCTGTCTGTATCTGCCCCGCGTACAATAGCTGCCAACTGATGCAGCGCATCATCTTTTATCTGATGTTTTTTGATGAGATAATCAAAAGTACATTCATCACCATAATGCGAATATTCCGCACCGGGAATATCATATGCAATGGCATTTAATTCATTCGCTTTTTCAAACACCTGCTCTTTGGGTACATAAATAAACACCGCTTCTTTATCAATAAAATTTTTTATAAGCCAGGGGCAGGCAACCCGGTCAATCTTGGGCCGTTCACGTGTTATCCATTTCATGTGTTATTGTTGTATCGTGTTATGCTGAAAAATTCAATCCTGTTCCGATGTTATTTGCCAGGGCCTTCTCATAAACAATTGCTGCGGCGGCCACATCCTGCAAAGCAGTTCCCGTACTGTCAAAAACAATAATTTCCTGTGCAGATGTGCGGCCCGTTTTTTTACCGCATACAATTTCACCTAATTCTGCATGAACGGCATCAGTTGCCATGTGCCCGTTGCTGATGGCATGGTGCAGTTCGCCAATGGTTGCGCATTGTGCCGTAATATCCGTTACAGTTTTATTTGCTGCAAGCAATTCAGGATACAACTCCTGTTTCTCCTCACTGTCAGCCCCTACTGCTGCAATAAAAGTTCCCGGCAATATGTGAGTGGAATGAAGGAAGGGTTGTTTTGAAGGGGTGCAGGTAACAACAATATCGCTTTGCACTGTACCTTCTTCAGGCGTATTTATGGGTTCTGCTGCAATTTTTAATTCATCAGTGATGTGCCTTGCAAAATCATCCGCCTGTTTTTTATCAGCGTCAAATGCAAAAACTTTTTTTACCGAACGCACTTCCATCAGCGCTTTAAGCGATATTCTTCCCTGGTTTCCGCAACCGCAAATGGTAACGGTTTTTGCATCCTGAACTGAAAGGTATTTTGCAGCTACAGCAGTGGCCGCGCCGGTACGCAGAATGGTAATTTCAATTGAATCCATCAATGCCAGGAGTTGCCCGTTCTCCGCATCGCAGACAATAATAACACCCTGTATAGTTGGCAAGCCGAATGCTTTTCCGTTGCCGGGGAAATTGGCGTTTGCTTTTGCTGCGAAATAAGTTTTCCCTGTGTTCAGTAATCCTGCCTTAATGTGAAAGCCCCCATTGGCCGAATGGATACCGATAACTTTTGGAGCAACGGTTTTTCCTTCTGCATACAGCCTGAATGCGTCTTCAACAGCGCCGGTACATTCTTTTATAGTAAGCAGCCCTGACACATCCTTTCTTGTGAGTAACAAAGTATTTGTTGTGTGCATACCTATGCTGATAAAGTGCAATTTTACATTCCTGTTTCTGCAGGGAATAGAACGGAATTAACTTTTTGGACAGGAATTACTTTTTAGCCATTTTTTTTCTGTAGGCAGAAGGGTTTGACCCGGTATGTTTTTTAAAGATGCGGGTAAAATGACTTTGATCGGAAAAACCGGTGAGGTAAGCGATTTCTGTAAGGGAATAAGCCTGTGAATGCATGAGATCTTTGGCTTTTTCTATCCGCTGACGGCGGATGTATTCCCCGAATGAAAGGTCTTCAAAATATTTTGAAAACTCCCTTGACAAATAAGAAGGGTTAATATCAAGCCCTTTTGAAATTTCTTTCAGGCTGAGGTTAGTGTCAATGTGATCCTGGATGATTTCTTTTAGTTCTTTTGCCCAGGCAGGTATTTTCTTCTTTGATCCGGTTTTAGGTTTCAGAAACTGGTTAAATACATTCAGCAGCATACTTTCAAAGGGCTGACGGGTATGTTTTTCTTTTTGCAGGTATTTTGCCCAGCTATACAGGGCATCATAGAGGAGCATTCCTTTTTGCAGCAACTCATAATCATCTTTGAAGTTGTAAGCAAGCCCTGCTGAAATAGCCCATAAGCCTGAACACTGACTGGCTAAATCATGGCGGTCAGTATCCGCACCGCGTACAATATCTGCTATAGCATGTATGGCCGAATCTTTTATTTTATATTCTTTTACCAGGGCATCAAATGTGCATTGATCGCTGTAATGCGTAAACTTTACTCCCGGAACGTCAAACGGAATGGCATTGAGTTCTTTTGCCTTGACCATCACTTTATCAAAAACAATATATATAAACTCCGCATCCGGGTCAATGAATTTTTTTATAAGCCAGGGGCATGCAATGCGGTCAATCTTGGGCCGCTCACGGGTTATCCACTTCATTTATTTTTTTTTAAAATTACTGAAGGGAAGTTTATAATGATCTGCCGAAGGAATAATGACACAGGGTTTAAAACCTACGGCAACATTTTATGGAACCAGTTTAATTCTTTCAGTCATTACATCCCAATGTGCCAGCAGCAGTTCAAAACGGTGCTGTTCATCTTTTGTCAGTTTATCAGGGTCAGGATAAAGCTGTTTTTTGTACGGCGTTGTTAAATCAGGGTCAAAGGCCGCCTGAATGTTTTTGAAAACCAGTGTTACTTTAAAATCCCAGCGGGTATCTTCACCGCTGTGGAGCTTGGGTTTTTCTGCGTTTACACTGATGATATCGCCTTTTTCCATAGCCTTTTTCAGCAAGGGGTAATGGTTCACTTTCCACAGGTGGATGAATTCGTCAGCAAACCCCCATTTTACTTTGTAATAATTTTCAATGGTAAATGGTTCATCTTTTTGCTGGGCAAAG
>JANRKT010000296.1:0-12158 GCA_033763355.1 Chitinophagaceae bacterium
AAAGTTGAAGCTGTTAAAACCAAGAAAGCAGTAAAAGAAATACAGGGTAAGGTAGAGAAAACTACTTTAGGCGATCTTGGCGTACTGGCTGAGCTGAAAAAGAAGATGGAAGGCGGCGAAGCTGCTGAAGAAGCGAAATAAATTCAGTCAATTTAATGTGTTAAACCCCTCACAGTTGCCTGTGAGGGGTTTAATTTTTTATGATTCTCAGTATGTTGCCTTATAGCTGGTACATTTTATGGGTCCATAATCATATCAGACATGTTATATCGTTTAAGATATTATAACCGGTTATACAGGCATATATTACGTATTTATGAAAAACACTGTTTATTTACTGGCCGCTATCTGCTGTATAAGCACCTCATTAAAGGCGCAAATACAGGCAAATGGATCTTATCTGAACATCAGCAGGCCTTCGGGTGGAGGCGTTTCACCGGGTAATACCCTTGAAATAAGGGCGGTATTCAGTGTGCCCGCAGGAACTACTGTTACCAGCGTCCGCTTCCAGGAAGCTATACCTGCCGGGACAAGCTTTATAAGCGGTTCAATAAAAGCATTAACCAATGAAGGAGTTAGTTCTATTACAAACACCGGAATTTATACTGATGCAACAGGCGATGACCGTGGTTCAATTTCAGGAAGTACCGTTACCATTAACCTCGGTGATGGTGCAAACTCTGCCGCAGGAGGAACCATTAATGGTACTACATCACTTCCGAGATTTTATAATGTAGCCTGTATTATTGTAGCTGCTTACCGTGTCACTGTTACAGCAGCAATCGGCAGCACAATCACAATTGCAGGTACCTTTACATACAATAACGGATCTCCGCAAACCATCAACCTGGCATCAAATAATATTGCGGTGGTACCCCAGCTGGGTTGTAACGGCACAGACGCTGTTAACTTTGTAACTGGTGAAACGAACGGGACATTCAGCAGCGGAACAACACATAACAGGGGAGCCTCAGCCAATGTTACCGGATTTACTTTTGTTAATCTTGCCTCAGGTGACCCGCAGGATGGATTGTACAGTATTACAAAAAATACAAGCCCCACTCAATTTACAGGCGCCCCAGCTTTGCCATCAGCAGACAGGGTTTTTAATTTATGGGATGTTTTTGGGGATCATACGGGGACGGCAACTGCTGCAGGAAACGCCCCTCCCGCAAATGGTGTAAACGGAGGTTATATGCTTGTAGTTAATGCATCCTATACACCGGGAATAGTTTTTACCACCAATGTTACAGGCCTTTCAACAAACACCACATACACTTTCTCATTCTGGATAAGGAATATCTGCCCGCAATGCGGCGCCGATCCTTCAACCGGAGGGGCTTCGGGAACACCCGGTGTAAAGCCAAATCTTGCTTTTGAAATTAACGGAAACGATTATTACAGTACCGGTGAAATTGATTATGGCGGCCAATGGGTGCAGCGTTCATTTACTTTTAATTCAGGGGCGTTAACTTCTGCCACTATAAACATAAAGAATAATGCGCCTGGCGGCGGTGGTAACGACTGGGCCATTGACGACATTGCAATCAATACATGCCTTATTGTGTTACCCGTAAAGATTGTCTCATTTTCAGCCTACATAAACAACAGCAATGTTGAGCTGCAATGGGAGGCTGAAAAGGAAACCAGAATAGAGCAATACATTATTGAAAGCAGTACTGATGGAAAAAATTTCAGCGAAACAGGTAAAGTAAAACCTGCCGGGAACAAAACTTACCGTTTCACCGATCCAATTGTTATTTCCGGTGTGAAATATTACCGCCTTAAAATAGCTGAGTTAAACGGGCCATTTATTTATAGTAAAGTGCTGAAAGTGGTAAATAGCAGCAGCATTTTAAAGTTGTCTGTTTATCCCAATCCTTCAGCGGGCCGGGTAAACATCAATGTTTTATCTGGAGAAACTGCGGTTGCCATGTTAAAGGTAACAGCCATTAACGGCACGCTGATGGGACAAAAATCATTTCAACTGATGAAAGGCGTTAATGTTATTGATGCAGAATTTATCAACAAGTTAAAAGGAGGCATATACTTGTTGAAGCTGATCAAGTCCGGAGAAACATTGTACAGCAAACTGGTAATACAATAAGGCGCTTTACTGTTTCCCCAATGCCATCAGCATTTCAGTATTGAACTGCGAAAGCAGGTTAAGTTTCAAATCAGCGGCATCCCATCTTCCTTCATGGTGCACATGTGGTGCAGGCACCACAACACATTTCATTCTTGCTGCTTTGGCCGCAATAAGCCCGTTAAATGAATCTTCGAAACAAATACACTGAACGGGCTGCACATTCAGTTTTTCTGCACAGTTCAAATATACCTCAGGGTGCGGCTTTCCGAGGTTTAATTTTTCAGCTGATGTGATGGCGTGGAGGTATTTCTTTATGCCCAGTTTTTCTGTCACCACATCAATTAAAGAAAAAGGCGATGAAGTGGCAATGCCGATATTAAAATCCTTACCGCTGAAAAAATCAAAAATATAGTCAACACCCGGTAAGGCTTCTCCTTTTTCTTTTACTTTTTCAATAACTATGCGGTTGATTTCCTGTTCTGTTTCTTCAGCATATTTACTGTCAATATCATAATGCCTGAACCAGTAAGCAAGAAATTCTTTTGTGCGCAATCCGATGCTGGAAGCGTATTCTTCATTCGTCATGCTGATATCAAACGGGGCCATTGCTTCTATTGCAGCCTCATGCCATAGCGGTTCAGAATCAATCAGCAAACCGTCCATATCAAAAATAACAGTATTGATTTTCATGTTTCAAAGATATGAGCCGGATGATTAAAAAATATATTACCAGTTATTAACATGATTAAAATCGTATAGTACAATTTTGGCAAGCTGGTCTGCCCCGGCTCTGCGTTGGATTAAAATTCGTCGGTATTTTACTATATTGCATAAACGATTATCTGCCAAAACCCCAACTCATGAGCCCTTTAATTGAACGCCTGAAGAATGTTCGGTTGGTGAGAAAATTTGTTTATGCTTTTGTTGGTATTGTTTCTTACCCCGGGCTCGTTCTCGTTAATAAAATAAAAATTACAGGTACAGAACACATCAGTAACCTTCCCCGTAAAAATGTGTTGTTTGTAAGCAACCACCAAACCTA
The DNA here is from genome assembly GCA_033763355.1 of Chitinophagaceae bacterium. Classification (GTDB taxonomy): domain Bacteria; phylum Bacteroidota; class Bacteroidia; order Chitinophagales; family Chitinophagaceae; genus JANRKT01. Next base: position 3,132 of record JANRKT010000296.1, read on the forward strand.
TTTTGCAGATGTAATTACCTTCCTTCACATTTTTTGTGCAGTAAAATGGAGCAAGCAAAACAGGCTTGGTATTCCCTATTACCTGCTTAACCCTTTTACCAATGTTTACTATGTTGCAGCCGAAGAAACCATGAAAGGAAGTTTTATCAGCAAACTTTTTTCGCTTGCAGGCGCATTAACAGTAAAACGGACATGGAGGGCAGAGGGCAAAGAAGTGAGGAGAGGGCTTGATCCATCCGATACGAGAAAAATAAAAAGAGCGCTTGATTCAAGCTGGGTAATTACATTTCCTCAGGGTACCACCAAACCATTTGCGCCAGGCCGAAGGGGCACTGCGTATCTTATTAAACAAACGCAACCGGTGGTTGTGCCCATTGTAATAAACGGGTTCTGGCGGGCTTTTACAAAAAAGGGGCTGACCTTTAAGAAGAAAGGCTCATTGCTTTCTGTACGTATTAAAGAACCAATGGCAATTGACTATTCAAAAACTGTTGATGAAATACTGGAACAGGTAATGGATGCAATTGAACAGAGCAAAAAATTCATGGCTAAGGGCCGGCACCACATGATGACGCTGGTGGATAAATAAAGCGATCAGTCTTTCACAAATAAAGCCCTCAGTTCAGCAGCATCGGCAGGTTTCATTTTACCGCCAAGTATCAGGCGGAGCTGCCTTCTTCTCAATGCACCGTCGTAAAGCCTCTTCTCTTCCTCATTGTCAGGAAACAGTTGCGGCACTGGCCTCGGTTTGCGGTTGGGGTCAAGCGCTACAAAAGTATAATAGGCTTCATTGCTTTTGTATTTGTACTGGTGGGTAAGGTCTTCGCCCCACACATTTAAATGCACCTCCATTGATGTGGTAAAGGCCCTTGTAACTTTTGCTTCAATGTGCACCACATTGCCCAGTTTAATAGGGGCTTCAAAGGAAATATTATCAACTGAGGCGGTAACCACAGGCGCATTACAGTGTTTACCTGCTGAAAGCGCAGCCGCAATATCCATCCAATACATGAGGCGGCCACCCATCAGGTTGCCGAAAAGATTGGTATCGTTGGGCAGCACCAGTTCTGTCATAATTATAAAACTGTCTGTTGATTTTCGGGGTTCCATATTCATTTCGTTAATGCGTGCAAAAGTACTTGCTTTCACCTGTTATATCTCCACTTTTTCGCATTGTTGTAAAAAGCCTTCATCAATATCGGCGGCAATACCGGGTTCATCAGGTATTTCAAGGAAGTAATTGTTATAGTGTGCACCGCCGGTTACGGGGTCAATTTTATGCCCAAGCAAACAGGTGTCGAGGTCGTAAAACACTACATTGTCATGGCGCATGGCGAAATGTACCTTGGCGGTAAGCGCCAACCTGCTTTCCAGCATTCCGCCAATCATGCAGGGCACATTATACTGCTGTGCAGTATCAGCAATTTTTCTGGCTTCCAGCAAACCGCCGGATTTTGCCAGTTTAATGTTGATGTAATCACATGCACCTGCTTTTATTAATCTCAGTGCATCATGGTGGTCAAACACACTTTCATCTGCCATAATTTTTATGGGTGAAAGCTTTCTGAGTTCTGGCAGTCTTTCATCATTCCATCTGCGCATGGGTTGTTCGCAAAACTGTACATTATAAGGCCTGATATGCTGTAAAGCATATACCGCATCTTCAAAGCTCCACCCCTGATTTGCATCAATGCGAAGTTGTATGGTATCTCCAACTGCTTCACGTATCAGTTTTACGCGTTCAACATCCTCCCTGCAGTTTTTACCAAGTTTTATTTTTATGATTTTTACGCCATTACTGATAAATTCCTTTGCTGTTTCAGCCATTTTTTGAGGAGCGCCTATACCGATGGTTAAATCAGATTGTATGATCTTTTTTGTTCCGCCCAAAAATTTATAAAGGGGAATACGCTTTGCCTTGGCGGCGATATCATGAAAGGCAATATCAAAAGCGCTTTTAATAGTTGAATTAAAGGCAATATAACCATGAAATTCTTCCAGCCTTTCTTCGATAGCCAGTGGATTTTTGTTTTTGCATATCCGTGCAAGATCTTTTGCAATTTCAAAACAGGTTGACTGTGTTTCTCCCACCAGCATTGGAAAAGCGGAGCATTCACCCATGCCTGTTATGCCTTCATCGGTATGGATGCGTATAAAAGTATTTTGGGCATGATATGATGTTTCTGTTGCAATTACAAAAGGCACCATTGGTATGGTGAGCCTGTAAATTTCTATATGTGTAACCTGCATAAGAGTTGATAAAAGGCCGAAGATAATTTATTTCAGGTATGTACACTTTTGTCTGTAGAAATAAGAGAGGAATAATATTCTTGAGAGGCCCGATCTTGTATCTGCACCGTCAGATAAATCTGTTGAAGCACAGGGCGCATAAAAATTGCCAACATGCCACATAAGTTAATTTTTCATGAATCACCCTTTCTTTCAGAACAACAGGTAAAAGCGTCTGTTATTAAGTTCTTTTACTAAAAACTTCAATTATGAAAAAAACATTTGCAGTATTTTCTATGGTGATGATTTTATCCGGGCTTTCTGAAACAGTATTTGCTCAAAAGGACGTGGCAGATATCGCGATTGCATCACCCGCTCACACTACACTTGTAGCTGCAGTTAAAGCCGCAGGCCTTGTTGAAACACTGAAAGGCAAAGGGCCCTTCACAGTATTTGCTCCAACCAATGACGCTTTCGCCAAATTGCCGGCAGGTACAGTGGAAACTTTGCTGAAGGCTGAAAACAAAGGCCAGCTTACGCAGGTGCTTACTTATCATGTGGTAGCAGGCAACCTCAGGGCGGCTGATGTAATAGCCGCTGTTAAAAAGGGAAATGGTAAAGCAGAAGTAAACACATTAAGCGGCGGTAAATTGTTAGTAACACTCGACAGCGGCAAAGTGAAGCTTACAGATGAAAACGGCAACACTTCGTTTGTAACTGCTGCTGACCTGAACGGGAGCAACGGGGTCGTTCATGTGATTGATACGGTTGTGCTGCCGAAATAATTTTAAATGATTTGCAAGGGGTGTTCACATGCACCCCTTATATTCTGATTAATTTTCTTTTTCTTAAGTCATCAAGGGTTAATAGATGTGAAGCATTAAAATTTTTACTTCTTACTACATCACAGATATACAGGTAATGATCTCCTGCATCGGTTTCTTCTTTCACTTTCATTTCCATAACTGCTGCCGCCTGATTTAAAACGGGAAAGCTTTGCCAGTAAGTCAGCATATTTCTTTTGGAAAGTTTTCCGATTTTATCTGTTGACTTCCCGCTTTTTTTACCAAGCAGCGCAACAAGCCCGTATTGATTTTTTGATAAAAGCTGCAAAACAAAATGTGGATTATTTTTAATGTTCTCAAGGGTCCTGGTGCCTTTATAAACCGCCACTGCAAATCTTTTAGGTATCATGCTGACCGCAGATACATAAATACAAATGTGCATATTATAATGGCCCTGACCGTCGCTGCTGCTTATGGAATAAACAGGCAGGTTCACCCTGTTCCAGGGTTTTTTTCTTATACTCATAATTAGCTGAATTGATGTAAGAATTGCTCCGCGGTTTCAAGATGTTTATTTCTTTTTTCAGCAGGCATTTTATCAAACGTATTGATAAGCATGCCCAGCCTTGGGTTTTTTATGAAAAAACCGCGGTGCACATGCATAAACCGCCAAAATAGACCATCCCATATTTCCTGCCATTCGCCTTTTTCCCAGTTTCCCATTTTCATTAAATAGTTACTTCCGCTGATATAGGGTTTGGTGGTCATCAGGCCTCCGTCTGCAAACTGGCTCATGCCATAAACATTAGGCACCATCACCCAGTCGTATGCATCAATAAACATTTCCATAAACCAGCGATATACTTCGTCAGGATCAAATTCGCATAGAAGCATGAAATTTCCGAGTACCATTAGCCTTTCAATATGGTGGCAATAACCGGTTCCCAGGATTCTTTTGATTACTGTATCAACGGGGTGTATTCCGGTTGTGCCGTTCCAGAAAGTTTCCGGAATTTTTCTTTTGAACTTCCAATAGTTTGTTGTGCGCTGTTTTAGCCCCTCTCTTTCGTAAACAATCCGTATAAATTCCCTCCAGCCAATAACCTGCCGGGCAAAGCCTTCAAGTGAGTTAAGGGGGATTTTATTTTTTATTCCGTGTTCAATTATATTATCAATAACCTGCTGTGGATTTAAAAGTCCGATATTAAGCATGGGCGTAAAAACAGAATGATATAGTATCGATTCATCCTTAACCATTGCATCTTCATAAATACCAAATTTAGTAAAACGATGCCTGAGGAAATCTTTCAGCCATTGTTCGGCTTCATCAAATGTGGTGGGATAAAAACATGAACTTTTTGTGCTGAAAAAACTCAGATTAGGCTCTCCGTAGCTGCTTTTAAAATACATCGCAGTGTATTCTTTCGCCTCTTTAACATACTTGTTTTCCCCAGGAAAAGATAAGTCAGGAACCACTTCTGATTTTGGGAATTTCAGCCGGTTGTCAGTATCGAAAGTCCATTTGCCACCCAACGGCTGGCCTTTACCATCAAGCAGAATATTTCTTTTTTTTCTCTGCAATATATAAAAATCTGTCTGGAAATAGGTTTTCTTTCTGTCAAAAAAATCTTTTGCTTCCTCCGGGGTGTTTAAAAAGTTGGGCGACGGGTATTCTTTAAGTGCAATTTTATTTTTTAGAGCAGCGCTTTCTAATCTTTTTTTCAGCCAGTCATCGGCGGTTGCTGCATAATGGATTTCTGTTATTCCTTTTGCGGCCAAAAAGGGAATTAAGGTCCTTATATCATGATTGGGGTGGATGGCATCTATACAGGTAACAGTAAATCCTTTTTGTATAAGCCATTCCCTGTAAAATTGCATAGTGGCCCTGTGAAGAATAATTTTCTGGCGATGAAAACGGTATTGCGATAAGAACAACCATTCTTCTATCATAAACACAGGCCGTGTTTTAGAGAGGGCCGGATGATTTTTGAAAAGCTGATGCGGAAAGATGAGCGTCGCAGGTTTCATAAATTGAATCAACAATTCTTTTGCTGCTTTGTTTACCTTATAAATTGGCAAAGTGGAATCAGTAAAAGGGAAAAATATACTCATCGTTGGTGCAACAGGCAGGATAGGCTCACTTGCAACTAAGCTTTTATGTGGCAGCGGGGCACATGTTTTCATGTCGGGAAGAAACCCCGAAAAGCTGAAAGAAGTAGCGGAGAATTATGAAATTGATCAAGACCGGCTTTTTGTGGTTGATTTATGCAATGAAGATAGTATACAAGAAATGGGTAAGCAAATTCACGAAAAAATTCCGCAAATTGACATATTGGTTAATGCTGCAGGCACAGGTATCCTTAAGCCGGTTGAAAACCTGACTTACTTAGAATTCGTTAATACCATCCAAACCAATCTTACAGGCCCTTTTTTGCTGATTAAAACCTTTCTGCCGAGAATGAAAGAGGCAAGGCGTGGCCTGATTATTAATATTCCCGGTGTACTCGGTAAAGTGCCGATGGCCGGCTCCGCCGCTTATTCTGCATCTAAGTATGGTGTGGTGGGAATGTTGCAAAGTGTGCGTGAAGAAATAAAGAGAACTGATATACGAATAACCAATTTGTTTCTTGGTGGTACAGATACACCATTCTGGGATCATATTGATTTGCGAATTCAAAAAGATAAAATGATAAAGCCAGAAGATGCCGCAAGGGCTATCTGGTTCCTCTGCCAGCAACCGGCAAGCGCCGTAGTGAACGAAATGGTACTTCAGCCTTTCAATCACCAGGCAATATGAAATTGAAAAGCCACCTGGTTTGCAGGTGGCCTCTGTGCCGGTTTAATTTTAGTTCCGGTTATATGAAAGACAAAACCAAACGCTTCGTATTCCTTCACTTGATATAATGAGTTATTTTTTGTCTTTACCGGTTACTGTCATCTCTGCATCAGACTGGTTGACTAGTTCTGCTAAAGGCAAACTGATACTTTTATTGTTATCTGATTTAAAGTTTTTTACCATGTCATCGTCAGCTTTTATCAGGAGGCTTTTGTTGATAACAGCTATATTCAAAGATGTTTCACTTTTAAATGAGCTGTTTATTTCATCATCAGCATTTGTTGTAAAAACGGGAATATTGATTCTTGTGTTTTCTTTTACGAACAATGTGTTCATGTCTTCATCAGCTTTGTTCACTACTGACGAATTGTTCATTTTGATGATGTTTTTGTTTTCGTCAGAAAAGTTCATGTTTATTTCGCTATCTGCATTAATCATGTCAGATACGGGCATATAAAGTTTCTGAACTTTCATTGATTCGTTCATGTTGCGGATTACTTCATTATCTGCTTTTCTGATCATTTTTACTGAAGGAAGAGAAATTGCAGCGGCATTCTTTTCATCTTTCTTCACCAAAGAAGAAGTGTCATCGCTTTTACCTGTTACAGTCAAAGTGCTCATTGCAAGACCTGCTAAAAGCACGGCGCTTAAGAATATTCTGGAAACTTTTGCCAGGGGTTTGTTTGAAGTTTGGTTTGTCCGTTTCATATATTTAATGTTTTGTGTGTTTAGTAATGAACTTGATGACACAAAGATATGGCTAAAAACTACTACTATGCAATACAAGATACTATATTAGGCATTAAAATCTGATGAACGGCAATTAGGATTGATGAAAATTCAGGTTTTCAAATTTTAATCTTGGGTTTGGTAAATTTTCCATGATTTAGCTATATTTCTTCCGAAAAGCCAGATTTGAAAAGTGACTCGTGTTTAACTGACAGGTTATCAATTCTTTATATTCGAAATGGCCAGGCTGTTGGATTTCCCCAAATTCTAACTTGCTGTAAATTAATAGCTTAAAACTTAGTAATTGCCTTTTTAACCTCTTTGGCTTAAACCTTTACCTTTGTCCGTCTCAAAACCGATATAATTACTTATGGATGCTGAATCCTCCATTTCTTTTGATAATACTGAAATAGCTTTTGCCCATAAATCAGGCAAGGAGCTAAAGGAATCTCATTGGCTTTTTTCCACCATGAAATATGGCTGGCTTGTAAAATTAGGTACCAGGATTACACCCTGGGCCATCAGGTGGCACATGCCCATAAAAGGCATAATCCGTACCACCATATTTGAACAGTTTGTGGGTGGGGAAACCCTTGAAGAAACAGCAAGGGTGGCAAAAAAGTTAGGGGAATCAAATGTTCAGGTTATCCTTGATTATGGCGTTGAGGGGAAAGAGGGGGAGGATAATTTTGACCATGCACGTGATGAATTCATCAGGGTAATCAATTATGCTGCAACACAACCCAATATTCCATTTATGAGTATTAAGGTAACCGGGTTTGCAAGGTTTACACTGCTCGAAAAAATAGATGACCTGATGCATAAAGCAAAGGGCACATTAATGAAAAGATATTATCATGCTGTTGAACAATTAAATAAGAATGAAGAGGCAGAATGGAGCAGGGTAAATGAGAGAATGATAAAGATTTGCAAGGTTGCCGGTGAAAAAAAGGTTGGGGTTTTGGTAGATGCGGAGGAAACCTGGATACAGGATCCGGTTGATGCACTTACCATGCTGGTAATGGACAAGGTAAATAAAGATAAAACTGTTGTTTACAACACTGTTCAGTTATACCGGCACGACCGCCTGCAGTTCCTTAAAGATTCTCTTGAAGCAGCCCAGGAAAGAAACTTTATACTGGGGGTTAAACTGGTTCGCGGCGCATATATGGAAAAAGAGAGGAACAGGGCTGTGGAAATGGATTACCCTTCACCCATACAGCCTGATAAAGCATCAACAGACAGGGATTATAACGAAGCTGTAAAGCTTTGCATTGATCACCTCAGTCACAATTCGATGATAGTGGCTTCACACAACGAATACAGCAACCTCTATACTACACAATTGCTGCAGCAAAAAGGTTTGCCGCTTAATCATCCCCATGTTCATTTCAGCCAGTTGTATGGTATGAGTGATAACATCACATTCAACCTTGCCCGTGCAGGATGTTCAGTAAGCAAGTATCTTCCATTCGGCCCCATTAAAGATGTAATACCTTACCTGATGCGCCGTGCACAGGAAAACACTTCAGTAAGCGGGCAGACAGGCCGGGAACTCAGTTTAATAAAAAAGGAATTAAAGCGAAGGGGCAAATAAAAAAACAAGCCGATTTCCTTATCATTTGAACAGCACTGTTTTCATTGGTTATTAATTTTACAAGGGTTTAATTACAGTTTTGTTCAGGTAGCATGTATTTCCGTACATTTATCCCAATGGACTGCTAGCTCAGTTGGTTCAGAGCACTACTTTGACAGAGTAGGGGTCACTGGTTCGAACCCGGTGCAGTCCACAAAACTTTAAGCTTTTTATTGACTGCAAGAGGTTTATTTGGTATTGCATACAATGTTATGATGCGGAACAACCTGTAATAATATAAATTAAACACGCTGCAAATACCGGGATAAAGAATATTTTATGCTGATTGTTTACGGTGTCCTGTTTATTAAATAATGCAATTGCCTTAATAACCGGCAATGGGTAAAGTTCAGTTTACAGCCACTATCCATAAGTTTGAAAAGCAGGGAGAAAAAACCGGCTGGACTTACATTGAAATTCCGGCTGATATTGCCCAGCAAATAAAACCGGGTAATAAAAAATCTTTCCGTGTAAAAGGCAAACTTGACAATTATCCGATAAATGGTGTATCGCTTTTGCCTATTGGAGGAGGAGCCTTTATAATGGCGCTTAATGCCACCATGCGCAAGGGAACAGGTAAACGAAAAGGCGCCATGCTTAAAGTTCAGCTGGAAGAAGATAAAAAGCCCTATGAGCTTTCAAAGGAATTTATGGAGTGCCTGCAGGATGATCCGGATGCGTTTGCACTGTTTAAGACTTTACCAAAGTCGTTTCAGAATTACTATAGCAAATGGATTGAATCTGCCAAAACTGAACCTACAAAAACCAAAAGGATAGCACATGCAGTAACATCTTTATCCAAAGGACAAAAT
>JANRKT010000297.1:0-3918 GCA_033763355.1 Chitinophagaceae bacterium
AAATATTGCGGGCCTTGTTGCAGGCTTTATGAAAAAAGATTATGAGCTTATCGGCCGTTCGCTGGAAGATGTAATTATTGAACCTATACGCAGCATCCTTATACCCGCTTTTGATGAAGTGAAAAAAAGATGCAAAGAAGCTGGCGCTTTAGGCGGCGGTATTTCCGGCTCAGGTCCTTCTATATTTATGCTGAGTAAAAATGAACACACAGCTAAAGATGTGGAACAGGTGATGAAAGAAATTTATACAAGGGTAGGAATTGATTTTAATACTTATGTAACGATGATTAATAAGGAGGGGATAAAAACCATGAATGGTGAATGGTGAACCTTGCCTGCCTGCCGGCAGGTGGGAAGTGGGGAATGCGAAAAAAATTTATACAAAACTTTTAATTTTAAATGAAATTCTATAGTCTCAACAAACAATCACCAAAAGTTGATTTTAAAGAAGCAACTGTACGCGGACAGGCGCCGGATAAAGGTTTGTATTTCCCGGAGTTTATCCCAAAGCTGCCGGCAACATTTATTCATGATATTGAATCGCTGTCAGATGAAGAGATTGCATTTCGTGTGATACAACCTTATGCTGGCAACAACATACCTGAAAATGAATTGAGAAAAATTGTAAATGAAACGATCAGCTTTCCCATACCGCTGGTTAAAGTAAGCGATGATATTTATTCACTCGAACTTTTTCACGGGCCTACGCTTGCATTTAAAGATATTGGCGCAAGGTTCATGAGCCGCTGCCTCGGGTATTTTTCAAAAGAAAGAAGTGAAAAGGTAACAGTGCTGGTAGCCACATCGGGAGATACCGGCGGCGCTGTGGCCAATGGTTTTTATGAAGTGCCAGGTGTGGAAGTGGTCATTCTTTATCCTTCCGGAAAAGTAAGCCCTGTGCAGGAAAAACAACTGACCACACTGGGTAAAAATATCCATGCACTTGAAGTAAAAGGCAATTTTGATGATTGCCAGCAAATGGTAAAGCAGGCCTTTTCGGATGAGGGACTAAATAAAAAACTTTTTCTTACGTCTGCCAATTCCATCAATGTGGCCCGCTGGTTGCCGCAACAGTTCTATTATTTCTTTGCTTACAAGCAATGGAAAGAAAAAGATCATCCTCCTGTTATCTGTGTGCCCAGTGGAAACTTCGGTAATATCTGTGCAGGCATACTGGCCCATGTATCCGGTTTGCCGGTACAGCATTTTATTGCGGCCTGCAATGCTAATGATGTAGTAACAAAATATCTTGAAACCTCACAGTTTAAGCCACAGGCTGCAACGTCCACTTTATCCAATGCCATGGATGTTGGCAACCCCAGCAATTTTGTACGCATCCTTGAATTGTTCCGCCAGCAATATGCAGAATTAAAAAAACAGCTCAGCAGTTATAGCATAACAGACGAAGAAACCGTACAAACCATTGCAGAAGTTTATAAAAACCACAACTATCTTTTAGACCCGCATGGAGCTGTAGGTTATTTAGCACTGCAGCGTTACTTAAAATCCCATCCCGGGAAAAAAGGCATCTTTCTTGAAACAGCGCACCCCGTTAAATTTCCAGACAGTGTTGAAAAAATTACCGGCAACCCTATTCCCGTTCCGGCGCATGTAGAAAAAATTATTCAGGGAAAGAAAAAGAGTGTATTGATGGAAGCAGAGTTTGAAGAACTCAGGAAGTTTTTGCTTTCTGTTTAGTTAGTTTGTCATTTGTTCAAACCTCATCGCCTTGGTTCGTGTCCTCACGAACCAACTTAATAGTGTTTGGATTATATAAGGGTATATATGAGGCTTGCCAAACAAAAGCGATTCCCATTCGCAAAAACTTGCACCAAGTTGAGGCGAAAGGCGTATTTCACTAATGATTTTTATTAAGAGATTTCTCAAAAAAAAATCTTTACTTTAAGTAAAACTTACAAATGATCAGAGTTAATAGAAAAGAAGTACCTCTGTCCGTTCTAAATGAAATAAATCATCTATTAACCCAGCTCAGGCATTTAAGCAGAAATCAGCAAAATATAATTGAATCAAACGAAGATGGCGATTTTGTTTTTTACGCTAAAGACAGAGACCCAAAATCAAGATTTTATTTTATTGTTGAAAAATTTGAGCAAAATCCTACTGATCTTATAACCTACTTTACTACCAGAATTTTGCCTGTTAGTGAAACAAAAATAGAAGAGAAACTTCGTTCAAGAAATAGCAATGAGACCATTCATGATTTTGAGAATTGGATCAGCTTAGTTCTTTCATACAACAATATAAACCTAAATCCCGGTGACCAATTTGATAAAATATATGAACAGGAGTTTTATGATTTATTCGAAATAATTGATGAAGATGCTGATCAAAACCCCTTCGAACTAAAAAAACAACTGTTATTTTATGATTTTTTAGAAGTTATTAATAAAAAATTAGAATACCATAAAAACGAAGAGGGGATATCTGAAATTCTAGTTGAATCAAAAGAATTACAAATAAAATTATCCATACTTACAAAGAAAACTGCTATAAAAAGATTAAGTAAGGTTATGTCAATGATTAGGAAGAAAGGTATCTCATTCCTGAAAGAAATCATGACAGAAGTTAAAAAGGCGTTACTTAAAAGAGCTATTGATTTTGGGTTTGATAATTGGGGGAAAATGATAGATTATTTTAATTAGCATCGTTTCTAGTCGTCTTAGTTCATGTCCCCACGAACCAATTCAATATTGTTTTGGCCATAATTCCGGTCTTTGAGACGCGAATCAAGGGTCAAGCAACTTAACCTTACCATTTGTTTTTTGTATGCGGCGGACACCCAAGTTTTCATACTGCTACATACTGAAATTTATTGCCGTTTGATATATTTGATAATAGTATGCCTTCCTGCAACCAGACAGCCGGGCAAAGCATACAGCGTATAGAAGCGCTGAGAAACGGCGTATTTGCCATTGCCATTCCTGAACGGCCCGTTAGCAAAACAGCAACCTTCAACAGCACCCCTTTATGAAAACTTATCCCGGCATTTCCTTTATTATTGCAGTACAATTGAATTATGCACTGGGATTATTCACTCCAAAAAAGAAATAAAACATTATGCATGCAGGCCAGCGTTATTCCCTGAAAGAATTTTTATACTGGACAAGAAGGGATATTTATATTCTTGCCATAGCTGCCGCCATCCCTGTATTGTTGTTTGAACTGGCAGGCTGGAAATGGCTCGCCATTCCCTGGGTGCCCATTGCACTGATAGGTACGGCCGCCGCTTTTATTGTGGGTTTCAGGAATACACAAACCTACAGCCGCCTGTGGGAAGCGAGGCAGATATGGGGCGCCATTGTGAATACCAGCCGGTCATGGGGCATGCTGGTAAAAGATTTTATCAGGGGAAATGCTGACAACGCTGCATTAAAAAATATCCATCAGCAACTGATTTACCGCCATGTGGCATGGCTTACTGCATTGCGTTTTCAGTTAAGGGAAGTGAGGGCCTGGGAAAACATAATAAACAAACCTTCCAACCTCGAGTACAGCAAAATGTACCGCGTTGATGAATGGACAGTCAAAATGGATGAACAGCTTAAACCTTTTTTAAGCGATGAAGAATGGCAGTATGTGACGGGCAAAAAAAACAAAGCCACACACATCATCAGCCTGCAAAGCAAACAACTTCGTGAATTAAAAGAACAGGGCCTGATTGAACCATTGAATTATGTGGAACTTGAAAACCTGCTGGTGAATTTATATGATCAGCAGGGGAAGTGCGAAAGGATAAAAAACTTTCCTTACCCCCGTCAGTTTGCCACCATCAACCAGATGTTCATACGCTTATTTGCATTTCTCATACCTTTTGGAATGCTGAATGAATTTCATAAACTGGGCGGATGGATGGTGTGGTTAACAGTACCCTTCAGTGTGATTGTGGCCTGGATATTT
>JANRKT010000298.1:0-2798 GCA_033763355.1 Chitinophagaceae bacterium
TGGGTTAAACTCAGACCTTGAATATAAAAAGTTCTTCTTTTCATCACAGTCTCAATATTCAGCCTCAGTAAACGACCGGTACCAGAATTTTTTCTTTGCATGGTCCGAATTGGGTTATAAACCGCTTAAATGGTTTTATGCAGGCGTCGCTTTACAAAATACCCACATGCATAAAAGCAATGCCAAATGGGAGCCCGGTTTATTAGTTGGGTTAGAGTTTGACAGGCTGTCTGTACCGGTATATGTATTAAGCCCTGCGTCGGAAAACCGCTATTTTATTATTGGAATTAATTTTATCTGGAGCGGCCGCAAGAAAACCAACTCCCGTACCGGGCCTACCTTGCACATCGAAACCCCATAAACATTACAGCAATCGCCTGTATCAATTTAAGGTAAAACGCCTTGCTTAACTACAAGGTTTGCAGTTTGAGTTACTCAAAATGGACTGGCTAAATGTAAACACTGATTACACCATAAATAATTTCCCGGGCATTTATAAATTAACTACTACTGTATAAAACCGGAACACTGTTTCCGTTATAATCATTCAATATCCAATATTTAATAAAAGAACCAATAGCTATGAAAAGTCATTATCTGCTCGCCGCATTCCTTTTTTTGTCTGCTCAGTTAATCGGCCAGGTTAAAATTGGTAATAACCCCAATACCATTGATGCCAACTCACTTTTAGAACTTGAAAGCACCAACAAAGGGTTCCTTCCTCCCCGTGTAGCTTTAAACAGCACCACTTCAGTTACCCCATTAACAGGTACTGTTCCGGCAGGTATGCTTGTTTACAGCACTGGCGGCACTTTAACAGACGGTTATTATTACTGGAATGGAACCTCATGGAGACTGATTGCCACAAGCGAACTGAACTCGGTAACAAAAACAGCTACCACAACTTTAACCAAAGCTGAAACATTTGTTCTTGCAAGCAATGATATTACATTAACATTACCTGCAGTTACAGCTTCTGATAATGGCTTATCAATAACAATTAAAAATGTTGGTACACATACTGACCTGGTGACAGTAGTTGGAGACGGAGGGGCTACAATAGACGGAATAGCAAATGCAAAGCTTACAAGATATGTGGGGCAGACATTTGTGGCAGCAGGAGGTAATTGGGTGATAAAAGGCAAGAAAATTACTTCTGAAAACCTGCTTGATGTAAATGCCGGCAGCAGCTGGACTACATTACAGGAGGTTGTTGAATTTCTGGATGAGCACATGTCGGGCCCTACGATTGTAAGGCTTGATGAAGAGACATATACTGTAGCGGAAACCATTACGGTGAATTTAGCTTATTCCCTCACTTTCCAGGGGCTATCATACGGAACTGCTACCATTGCGCCTGCAACAGGGCTTGCAGGCAAACCCATGTTCAGGTGCTTATCTGATTGCTATTTTAAAATGCTTCAATTTGATGCCACTGCCCTTGCCGGGTACGGAACAGGCGCCGGAGAGGATGCAATAAGGTTTGTTGGAAGTGGTACATACAATGAAGTTAAGGATTGCACATTAGACAGGTTTTATAATGCCATCCTTGATTCAACAGATGCAGAGATATGGGTATTTGAAACTGACATTTCAAATGCGCAGAACAATGGCATATTAGTTCACGGGGCTGTTGCAGGGGTAACGGTAAAAGTTGCTGAAACAGATTTTATAGCATGCAATGTGGGAGTAAACCTGAGCAAGGGCAGCAATGCAACCATTCAACTGGCATCAGGCGGATACTATAATACCGGCGGCACAGCCATCTTATACCAGCCAGCAACTTTTACCACTTTTGCAAGTATTTCTATAGCGGGGAATACATGGAACAATTCCGGCACATATATTTCCGGTTTTGACTTTACCCGTACAGACGAAAGGGATGCAAACGCAATCCTGGAAAATAATGCAGGCGCAGGCGACAGCAAACCCAAATGTTTTATTAATGTTTTAAACAATACCGTTAATACCGTAACCATCACCCCGGCAAACACATGGTTCAAGGCCAACTGGGGAACCAATACAGCTTCATCAACCACCAAATGGACCATCAACGATAACAGGATTACCTACCAGCCCGATAACCTGAAGAATGCATGGTTTAATATAGCAGGCAACCTTTCAGTAAATAATTCCAACAGGGTTATTTCAATTGGCATTGTTAAGAACGGGGTTACCGCAACAAGGTATGGAGAAACTACACTCAGAACAGGAGCAGCAAACCAGCCTTTTCAGTTTTCGTTTGTGGTGTATCTCGAAGATGTTGCACCGGGGGATTATTTTGAAATTTATTACACTTCTGCAAACAATAATGATGTAATCAAAATCCAGGATATTCAGTGGCTGGCCTATGCAGAATAAAATTGGAGAAAAAATGAAGTTAAATCCGGTTCAGCAATTTGCGGTCCATCCTTTGAAAGATCCATAAAGTATTTAACATGAAAATCATCATCATAGCCTTTTTAATGATCCTTTCCTGTTCTTATGCAGGCGCACAGCAGGCATTCACCAACAGCGGAAACTTTCAAATTCATACGGGAGCATCTGTAGCTGGTTTTGGTGATTTCACCAATACATCTGCAGCATCATTGCTGAACAATGGAAATTTTTATTTAAAAAGAACCGTTACCAACAGCCAGGCATCCATGACCACAGGAACAGGCACATTATACCTTAATGGCACCGCTGCTCAATCCGTGGCCGGCACACAGCCTTTTAAAACCTATAACCTCGTTACTGACAATACTTCCGGTATTACCCTCAACAACGACCTTACTGTAGCTGCTGTCCACACCTTT
>JANRKT010000299.1:0-14373 GCA_033763355.1 Chitinophagaceae bacterium
GTGAGCACATCATTCATGGGGCCATTGCCCCAGTCGTTAATATTGGCACGCAAATGATTGATGCCATAACCGCCGGAACCACGGGGATTGCTGTACACTACCCCATACCCTTTGCTGCACCAGAACTGGAACTCATGCCACATGCTGCTTTCGCCCGGGCCCCACATGGCAGAAGGGCCGCCGTGAATTTCCAGCACTACAGGATACTTTTTGCCTGCTTCGTAATTGAGGGGTTTCATTACCCAGTATTCTACTGCTAAACCTTTTTCATTTTTAAACTCATGTTTTTCCGGTTGACTGAGCATTTTATTTCTTATCCATTCATAATTAAAAGCCGAGAGTTGTTTCTCATTCTTTGCCAATGCATCGGCGGCATACAATTCAAAAGGATTGGCCACCTCTGTTTTTACATAAACAAGTTTATTATTTTTTAAAGCATAGCTTCCAATGCCGCTGTTAAACCCTGTAAGCTGTTCTGTTTTTTTAGTGCCCATATCAGCACGGTTCAGCGTAACGCCGCCATTGCTTTGCGCAGTGAAGTAGAGGTATTTCTCGTCTTCGCTCCATTCGGGGTTTCCCTTGGTCCTGTCAAAAGCAATATTGATAAAATCTTTTTCAGTTCCGTTAACCGGCATAACGGAAAGCGCAGGCACGGTAACAAATCCTGTATTGCCATGCAGCAATGCAATCCATTTTCCCGAAGGTGAAACAACGGCATTGTTATAGGTATAATCAGTTTTGCCAAGTATTTTCTTCAAACCGCTTCCGTCTGTATTTACTGTATATAGCTGGGTTTCCAGTGTGCGGTCGGGATGTAACTGTTCATTCACATCGGCGCTCAATAACAACTGGCTGGTTCCGGGAATAAACTGAGGATTGAAAAAACTGTAAAACCCTTTTGTAACAGCTTTAGGTACTGCATCAGGCTTAGCATCCATAATAAATACATGTGCAAAATTCAGTTCTGATGATGTGGTGGCTTCTTCATGAAACTGCAGTTTGTTGATCACTTTTGCTTTCTTGTCTTTTTCATTGTTGTCTAAGTAAGCCCTTACTTCACTGATGTTTCCGTCCGGATCGGCTTTGGCTGTGTTGGGTTTAAGGTTATCGTTATTGCTGAAGCCGGGTTTTTCAAAATTCCATTGAGGAATTTCTTTATTGGGGTTGAGTATTGAATCGGTGAGCAGGTCTTTAAGAGGGATGTTTGACATAAAGAGCAGTTGTTTTCCGTCTGTACTCCATTGGGGCGAAAAAGCGCCGTATTTGTATTTGGTAAGCTGCATGGGTTCGCCGCCGTCGAATGATAAAACAAATACCTGTGGTTTACCATCTGCTGTTCTTACAAAGGCAATTTGTTTTCCATCCGGGCTCCATGCAGGCTGCGATGCGCCTTCTTTTGCAAAGGTTAATTGCCGGGGTGCGGATGAGCCATCAGTAGTTGCTATCCACAATTGTGTTACATATTTGTATTCCCATTTGTTGTTGTCTTCAGGTTCAATTGAGGTAACGGTAAATACCGCTTTGCTGCCATCATCGTTTAGCGCCACCGAACCCATACTTTTTATTTTAAGCAGATCAGTTACTTTAACAGGCTCTTTTCCGTTTTGAGAAAGAACAGTTAACACAAAGCACACAGAAAACAGCAGCAGGATAGTTTTTTTCATATAAAAGCTTTAATGCGGGAAGATACAATTTATGCAAAGTGAGAAAACGGGTTTTTATATAACCATTAAATTAACCGGTTTCATGAACTCCCCTTCAGGGAGTGGGGGTATTCACTTCCAGCTTATCTTTCTCCGGCAACTTGGGGAAAGGTGCATGTGGCTCTGCCTGGTACCAGAACACTACTGAAGCAATGTCATCCTGCAGTGGCAGGTATCTTCCTTCGCCCCGCCAGCCTAAGGCCTGTATGGTAACCTTTAAATCTTTTTCAAAGCGAATGGGGTCATTAATATGCCAGCGGTACATTCCAAAACGCTGCATTACCTGGTAATGTCCATCGCCTCTTATTACCTGGTGCAGGCCTGCATAAGGAGTAAGAAATTCGGTGTAATCAACCACTTCAACCCCATACTGGTTTTTCTTTTTTGTATCAAAATCATATGAGCCGCAGAAATAATCTTCAGTTCCTGTTCCGCAAATGGTGGGAAATTTATCATCCCCGTCCATAAAAAATTTTATTTCGCCCTCGCCCCACCAGCCATTGTTGTGCACACCCCATGCCATATAAGTGCCAACATAATGCCCTTTGCCTTTAATGCCTTCAATCAGGGTGTAGTCTTCTTTGTATGCTACCGGATTGGTGCGGCGGAACTGCGCATGAAAATAAGCGGCATCATTAGTCACTTCGGTAAGTATATAATCAACCTGGTAATACAAAGTCATATCATCATTGCCGATATTTTCCATTGTTATTTTGCATTTCTTACGGAAAGGCATAGGCCAATAACAGTTAAAAGCGCTTCCGGGGTTAACGGTAACAGCCAGTGATGTGAGTTTTGAGTATTGTCCCCAGCCCATTCCGAAAAAATCCCCGACAGGGCATTCAACCGATGGTTCCTTTTCATCATCCCAGTAAAAACGGATAACGGAATAACGCCAGTTGCCGGTTGGCGTCATCCAGATATGTTGTATTGAACCGGGGCCTTCAATTTCGGCAAGTGTAAAAGTAGTTTTGGCTTTAATGCGTACACTGGGGCTTACTTTCCAGCCCTGGCCCAGTTCCCTTGAGGCATTGGAGCCCGTGCCTGTGGTGGCCATTCCGCCCTTGCCTTTTTCACCCGTAAAATTTTCAGGGCTGATGGAACGGCTCTTGGCATCTGATAACCTGAACAGGTTACCCATGTTTACATCAATGCCGTTGAATTTTTGCTGGGCGAAAAGAATTGAACAACAGTGTAGCGCTGCTGAAAAAATGACAAGCTTTTTCATTGCAATTTTGTTTTGGTGAGGAGTGGTTGCTGAAATTAAATTTACACAATTCACGGGCAAAAGAAATTTCAGATACACGAACTTTGCAGGCTTAATATTTCTTTATGGGTAAATTATTAAAAGAATTTAATGAGTACCGCAGCAAAATGAATGAGGTAATTTTAAGCAAGAACAATCTTGTAATGAAACGCCTCTGGAACCTTGACACCAATACTTATGAAGATGGGGCATTGGATAAAAAAACAAAGGAGATGCTGGGGCTTGTAGCAAGTATGGTATTGAGGTGTGATGATTGTATTAAATACCATCTCGGCAAAAGCCATGAACTGGGCGTTACAACAGAGCAGCTGTATGAAGTGTTTGCAGTAGCTAATATTGTGGGCGGAACCATTGTTATTCCCCATACCAGAAGGGCGGCTGAGTATTGGGAGGAATTGCAGGGAGGTAAAGAAAAGTGATTGGAAAGGTATTACCTGAACGGAACTCGTCCTGATTTCGCAATTCTTTATTCCCTGTTCAATGCCTGTATTCTCCGGGATTCATTAAATTCGCAGACAATCTAATCTCTACAATATGAGCGATTCAACGACTGTTGCGCAGCCATTAACCGCAAAAGATTTTCAAACCGACCAGGAAGTCAGGTGGTGCCCGGGTTGCGGGGATTATTCTATTCTGGCACAGGTGCAAAAGATTATGCCCGGTTTGGGTATAGCGAGGGAAAATATTGTGATCATTTCAGGAATTGGCTGCAGCAGCCGCTTTCCGTATTACATGAACACTTATGGCATGCACTCCATTCACGGCAGGGCAACGGCAGTGGCATCGGGGCTTAAAGCTTCCCGGCCAGACCTGAGTGTGTGGATTGTTACCGGCGACGGTGATGGGTTAAGTATTGGCGGCAACCATACCATACATTTGCTGCGCCGTAATTTTGATGTGAATGTTTTGTTGTTCAACAACCAGATTTATGGTTTAACCAAAGGACAATACTCTCCGACATCAGAAGAAAACAAAATAACTAAGAGTACTCCGTACGGCAGTATTGACCATCCCTTTAATCCCCTTGCATTGGCGCTTGGCGCTGATGCTACTTTTGTAGCCAGGAGTATGGACAGGGACCCCAAACACCTTCAGGACATGCTCATCAGGAGCCACAAACACAAAGGCGCTTCTTTCCTGGAAATTTACCAGAACTGCAATATTTTCAACGACGGCGCATTTGAGATTTATACCGAAAAAGGAACGAAGGCCAACGAAGCGTTGTTCCTTGAAAACGGCAAACCATTGATTTTTGGCGCTCAAAAAAATAAAGGAGTAAAGTTAGACGGGTTTACACCCATAGTAGTAAACCTTGAGGAGGGCTATAGCGCCGATGACCTGTGGGTGCATGATGAACGGGATTTTTACAAAGCGCAGATCCTTGTCCGCTTGTTTGACAACCCCGTTAAACAAGACCATTTGCCAAGGCCGTTTGGTGTTTTTTATGAAACTGAAAGGGCATGTTATGAGGACGTGATGAGGTTACAGATTGAAGAAGTACAGGCTGCGAAAGGCAAGGGCAACCTGGATAAACTGCTTAAAGGAAATGAGGTTTGGACGATCAGTTAAAGTTGCGCTGTAAAGGTTAAAACACATCATTCGGGCAATTACTGAAATATATTGCTAATATCAAAAAAGGCTTCTTCACGGAGCCTTTTTTATTGGTGGCATGGCCTTGTACAAAAAAGAAAGCCAGCGATAGAAATCGCCGGCCTGTGCTTACCTCTGAAACCACAAAAAGAAAAGGTTCAACTATTCTTCTCGAATCGAAATCACCGGAATATTGTGTCAGAAAAACTAACCTGGCTGCGGTTTACAAGAGTTTCAGGAGGAGTCAGCACCTCAAGTACTTTGATCATATTAAGGGTTGAAACTAATTAATGAATAATGGAAACAACTGCACAAACCAAATCACAAATGTTTTGGAAAATTGGATCGTCTGTAAGGAAGATTGGATGGTTCTCGGATTGAAAACTTACGAACTAAGGGAGGTGTTCATAAGATTGTTGCAAGTGTGGGTAAAAGTAATACCTAGGTTTTAATTTTCAAAGATTTTATAAAAAAATTTAAAACTAAATGCTATTAAAACCACTGCAGGTAAACAAAAGAACATTTTTAAGCATGTGATTTTCAAAAGCTTCAGGCGTTTTCAAGTTCTTTAAGCGCAGCTTTAAAAATTTTTTCTTTTTTGTATTCATACCACCATTTGGGCGCTGTTTTCTTCATCACGGTATCAATGCTCCTCATACCAAATAAATTCCATGCCCCTTTGAGCTTACCCGTTACAGTATGTTGCAGTGCACGCAGGCTCATGGCAAAGCCGCTGTCTAAATATTCCATGTGGTGCCAATAGCCTGCAGGCATAAATAAAGTGTCGCCATGCTCAAGCGTTACATCATAACCACGGGCAAGCTTCAGCGCAGGAAATGAACTGTAATCAGGTTTGCCGTTGTTTTGATGATAGTTTGAAAAATCTGCAAGGCTCAGTACCTCCCATGGTTTCCTGTATAATTTGTGCTGCTCTTCAAAAGGGAAAAGCAAAACCTTTTTACGCCCCATAAACTGTGTATGCAGTATGTGCGACATGTCAATGTCAAAATGCATGTGGGTAATGGATGTGGCGCCGCCTACAAACAGCATCGGGTATTTTTTTACGAAACCTTTCATTAAATCATCCGGCCAGGTAAAATCCTGCGTAAGCTGCGGGGCATGGTCAAAAATATTGAACAGAAAAATGCGCCACCCGGCAGGGCTCTTCCTGATCATATCAATGTATTCACCAAAAGTTGTGTAATCATCTGCCGTATTGATAGGGGTATAGGCATCGCTTTTTACATTGTTGTAAATACCAACCTTTTTATCGCCAACAATTTCTTTAAAATAGTCCCAGTTCCATTTTTTGTATGCAGGCCATTCCTTTGCAAGGTCTTTTATTACTACCGGCTTCATCACATCGTAGTAATTGCGTTTAAAATCTCCGGCTACGATCTGGTCAACCTTCTCAATGGGATGTAAAAGCATTGTTGTTTACTTTTTAGTAACGCAAAATTAATGGTTCCGGAACTAATGGCTTTGTTATCAGTCTGACTTAACAAATCTGTGGCAATATTATACAGCGTTTAATTGAGTATTTTTATAAAATAAAATAAGCTGTGCTACTGCATATTAATCCCATTAATCCCCAGCAGAGGGCCATTAAAACTGTTGTATCAGCCCTCCGGGAAGGCGCCGTCATCATCTATCCTACAGATACGGTGTATGGATTGGGTTGTGATATTTTTCACCGGGAAGCGGTTGAACGTATATGCAGGATCAAACAGGTTGAGCCGCAAAAAGCGCAATTGAGCTTTGTATGTGCGGACCTGAGCGACCTGAGCAAATACACCAAAGCCATCTCAACACCATTGTACAGGTTATTGAAAAGCCATCTTCCGGGCCCTTATACCTTTATTTTACCTGCCAGTAAAGAAGTGCCTAAAATTTTAAAAAGCAAAAAAGAAACTATTGGTCTCCGGGTTCCCGCAAATGCCATTGCAAGGGCAATTATAAAAGAACTGGGCCATCCTGTTCTGAGTACTTCGCTCCCGGATGATGCAGTGGAAGAATACACTGATCCGGAAGTAATCAATGAGAAGTTTCATAAACTGGCTGATGTTATTATTGACGGGGGAACAGGGGGAACAGTATTCTCAACAATCATTGACTGCACCGCAAAGCCGCCTGTAATGTTACGGCAAGGCGCAGGCGAATGGGAGGGATAAGGCAACTTTATTATTGCTGTGCTACACTGTTTAAAAAAAGAACGTCCCCCATCTGTATAAACAGCGGGGACGTTGCTCCGAAAAACCCCAAATTATCAAGTTTTAATTTCTGCTTCGGTTGTTGTGTTTCGCCCTGTAAATATGGCGGCTGGCCTGGTTTTGTTCACGGGTAATTTTTGCCCTTTCCACGGGGCCAATATGCCCGTCATTGGCTTTTGCCCGGCGTATATCCCGGCGGATTTTCTTTTGCTCATGTACAAGAAGCCTTCCTTCTCTTTTGGTAAGCTCTCCGTTTCTCACACCCTGCTGAATCCTTTCTTTCTGATTGTGTTTACGGGTATGTACCTGTGCTTTTACTGAGGCAACTGATATACTCATGGCAAGGAACAGCGTAATTAAAAATTTAATTTTCATAAATCCGGTTTAAAGGTGAATAAATGCAGTACGGTATTAAAGACCTGCATTGAAGTACGAGGTTTAAATACGGTAAAAACTTTTAACACCAGTTAAAGTCCCAGCACAAGCTGTGCAGGCAGGCATTGAAATGATTTCCGGTGGAGCGGGCACATGCCATATTCAGCAATGGCATGGCGGTGTGCAGTGGTAGCATATCCTTTATTATGGTTCCATTTGTACTGCGGGTATATGCCATGCATTTTCATCATCCATTCGTCACGGTAGGTTTTTGCAAGTATGCTTGCTGCAGCGATGGAACTGTAGAGGGCATCGCCTTTGATGATGCACCGATGCGGGATTTTTTTGTATGAAATGAAACGGTTGCCGTCAATTAATAGTAACTGGGGCGATATTTTTAACTTGTCAATGGCAAGGTGCATGGCTTTAAATGAAGCTTTGAGTATGTTGATGCGGTCAATCTCTTCCTGATCAACCTGTGCTACTGCATATGCAATGGCTTTTTCTTCAATAACAGTTCTCAGTTCGTTTCGGTGCCCTTCTTTCATTTGCTTGGAATCGTTCAGCAAGGGATGAAAAAAATCTTTTGACAAAATAACAGCGGCAGCAAATACCGGCCCGGCAAGGCATCCACGCCCGGCTTCATCACAGCCGGCTTCAGTCAGTTCATTTTGGAGAAATGGTTTTAACATTCAGGGCAAAATAACAATAAAAGTTGAGCGAAAAGCCGGTGTTGGGCGTCACTTGTTAACTTTGCGGCCGCTATGCAGCTTGCAAAACAAAACATCTCCTCCAGACCCGTGGCCATCTGGTTACTTGTTGGTGTAGCCATGATTATGATACAGGTATTGCTTGGGGGAATCACAAGGCTTACGGGTTCAGGATTGTCTATTACTGAGTGGAAGCCCATTTTAGGGACTATTCCGCCGTTGAATGAACAGGACTGGCTTAAAGCCTTTGACCAATACAAACAGATCGGGCAGTACAAACACATCAACTTCAGTTTTACGCTTGAAGATTTTAAGTTTATCTATTTCTGGGAGTGGCTCCACCGCGTATGGGCAAGATTAATTGGAGTGGTATTTATAATCCCTTTTATCATCTTTCTTGTTAAGAGAAGGTTTAAAAAGGAAATGATCTATCCTATGATTATTCTTTTTTTGCTTGGCATATTGCAGGCACGGTTAGGGTGGATTATGGTAAAAAGCGGGTTGAACGATGAGAATATTTATGTAAGCCACATCCGCCTTGCCATACATTTTATTGCTGCACTGGGTTTGTTGTGTTACACTTTATGGTTTGCATTGAAATTACTTGTTCCTTCAACACACTTTATTGTTCAACCGCCTTTACAAAAGTTTACTGCATGGATAACTGCGGCACTTGTTATACAGCTTATATACGGCGCTTTTATGGCCGGTTTAAAAGCAGCCGTTTTTGCACCCACATGGCCCACCATCAATGGCATGTGGTGGCCGGAAGGGATGGGAAGTATAATCAACGGCCCCATTGCAGTTCAGTTTATACACCGCGGACTTGCTTATGTATTAACTGTTTTGATTTTTATCTGGTGGCACAAAGCAGGTAAAATACCCGGTTCTGGGATATTTATCAAAACCCGTTTTATTCCTTTGCTATTGGTTTTGTTGCAGGTTTTACTTGGAGTTTTTACTGTAGTTTATTCTCCGGATAAAGAAAAGCTTTTATGGCTTGGTGTAAGTCACCAGTTTGTGGCCATGCTGTTGTTGTTATCATTTACCCAGATGCTGTACCTGATCAGAAAAAGGCAAGTTTCAGGGTAATGTAAAAGCAGCCTGCAGGGTATAATTATTTTTCTTCTCTGGCAGCAGATATAATTCTTAACTTGTCTGACGTTTTAACAGAGGTTGGGAAGGGCCAATAGCTATGAAGGAATACCTGAAAGGATTTTATTTTTCTTTTCCCGTTCAACTTGTCCTGCTGCACCTGAAAAAATACCAGGTTTTGCTGGTGTTCTGGGCCATTGTTGTCAGTGCCATCAATGGCGATTTTCTCGGCACATTCGGGGCCGATTCGCTCCTGCTTGCACCGGAATACCTCGGGGATGTAAATGCCGTAAGCGCAGCCATTACTGGTGTGGCAACAGGTGTTTTTATCATGAGCTGGCACATCACCACATTCATCCTTCACAGCAAGCAGTTTAAATTTCTTGCCACCACATCAAAACCTTTTCTCAAATACTTTATCAATAATTCTGTAATACCCCTGCTGTTCCTTATTTTTTACTGTATCAAAGCCATACAGTTCGACAAGTCGAGGGAACTGATGAGCATTGGTGAAATACTGGTTTTAATTGCAGGCTTTCTCACCGGCCTCATATTGCTTATCATTGTTTCGCTTATTTATTTCTTTGGTGCAGAAAAAACCATGATGCGTAAAATGGAACCCGTATTCAGCAACCCGCAGCGTTACATGGGGCTGCTTGGTCTGGGGGGGAAACATTTTCATGAAAAAGGATTGATTCAGGTTGACTGGTTTTTTAACACAAGGCTTAAACTTAAAAAACCCAGGGAAATTTCCCACTATACCCAGGAGTTTATTGAGACCATTTTCAGGAGACATCATTTTTCAGCAGTTATTTCCATCATACTTGCATTTCTTTTTCTTGCCATGATAGGGTTGTTTCTTGACAACGAAATATTCAAACTTCCCGCCGCTGCAAGTTTCCTGCTGTTTTTTTCAATTTTAATTGCAGCGTCAGGTGCATTGGCCTACTGGCTGCGGAGCTGGTCGGTACCGGTTTTTGTTATTATGCTTGTTGTGTTTGACCTGTTGTTCCGGTCTGACTGGATTGACCCGAGAAACAAAGCCTACGGCCTCAATTATACAAACATCAATGAACGTCCTTCTTATGAACGGGACAGCATCCTCAAATTGTGCAGCATTGAAAAGATGAATGCAGATAAGGAACAAATGCTGACGGTACTTGAGAACTGGAAAAAAAACCAGTCTGAAGCAAAGCCGTTCCTGCATGTAATCAACATCAGCGGCGGAGGGACACGTTCTGCAACATTTACCCTGAATGTACTGCAGCGCCTCGACAGCCTGATGGGTAACCAGCTGATGAAAAAAACATTTTTAATTACAGGCGCATCAGGGGGTATGCTTGGGGCAAGTTATTACCGCGAACTGTACCGCCTGCAACAGGAAGGCAGGCCTGTCAGCCTGCAGGATAAAAAGTATGCAGAGAATATTTCCAGGGACCTGCTGAATTCATTGTTCTCTTCACTTGTTGCAAGAGATATTTTTGCCCCGGCACAAAAATTTTCTGTGGGGCCATACGAATATGTAAAAGACAGGGCCTATGCTTTTGAACAGGAGCTGAATAAAAATACACAGGGTGTATTGAATAAGCAACTCAGGGATTATGTAGAGGAAGAGCGGAAAGCAAGGATACCATTGATGATTTACGGTTCAACTGTTTCAGGCGACGGAAGAAAGATGATGATCAGCACACAACCCATCAGCTTTATGATGCGGAACTGGCCCGATACGGCAAGCGGTATAATGGGAGAACCGGATGCCATTGATTTTTGCGCTTTCTTTAAACGCCAGGACCCTTACAATTTGCGGTTGCTTACAGCCATGCGTATCAATGCTACATTTCCCTATGTATTGCCGAATGTATGGCTGCCAACCGAACCCATTATTGATGTTATGGATGCGGGCATACGGGATAATTACGGCCAGGAGACCACACTGCGCTTCCTGAATACCTTCCGTGAATGGGTGAACGAAAATACAAGCGGGGTAATATTTATACAGATACGCGACCGTAAAAATGCCGACTGGGAAGACCACTTCCGCAAATCGGGCTTGTTCGGTCTGCTTACCAAACCTATTACTGTTTTACAGTACAACTGGATGAAAATGCAGGATTATTACCATGAAGAAATGGTAAGCTATGCCGATGATGCATTTGGTTTCCCGTTTGAAAAAGTTACTTTTTCTTATATTCCCGCAAAAAAGAACCAGGCGGCAGCTTTAAACTTTCATCTTACAGCAAAAGAAAAAAATGATATAGCACAGGCGCTGTACACCAATTCCAACACCGCTTCTTTTAACAGGATTGTGCAAATCAGTAACCAGGTAAAAAAAGATTCCCTTTCAGTAAAAGAGGGTGAATTAAGGATTATGACACAGAAGGCGAAAATGAAGTGATCATTTTTGATGGTTGTATGAGCTTAAAAGCCGAAGGAACAACGCCAACAGTAAAATGCCCCGCTGTTTCGGCAGGGTCCCCATCAATATGAAGAGGGGCCAGTCCGGGATTATCAATTTCAAGTTCTTTTGTATGGAAATAAAGTATCTTGTTTTTGCTGAACATGTCTTCGTTTACATTTCCATAGCGCATCTGCTGCAGCACACTCCATAATACCTGAAGTTTGCTCATTTTCTGCACCACAACAATATCCAGCATCCCGTCAGTTAAACTTGCACGTGGGGCAATGGTAAACTGATTGCCGAACTGGTTGCTGTTGGCAATGCTGATAAAAAATGCTTTTGTGGAAATGCTGTTGCCGTTTACAGTAAGCTGAAAAGACCGGGGCCTTGCATTAAAAAAATTCTTTGCGGTTACCCTCATGTAGGTCCACAAACCCCTTTCAGGCTGTTTTGCAAATTCATGCGCCACCTGTGCATCAAAGCCAATACCACTGAGCATACAGGAAAAACGGTTGTTGATATAAAACGAATCAATAAAACCAGATTTCCCTTCAAAGATTATATCCAGCGCTTTATCAGGGCTCCTCGGAATACCCGCTGTGAGTGCAAGTCCGTTTCCGCTGCCGCATGGTATTATACCAAAGCGGACACCGGTGTGCCTTAGGCTGCCGGCTACCTGGCTGATGCTGCCATCACCGCCAACGATAATAATATCGGTTACGTTATCATTTTTAATTTTTTCTTCGAGAAAACGGTAATCCCCATCTGGGCTGGTGGAAAGCAATTCAAACGGAATGGCCTGTTCCGTTGTGCGTTTAATAATGATATCCTTTATATATGACTTATTACCCGTACCTGCAATGGGGTTCAGCAGGTAAACCATCTTCCTGTTCATGGCTGCAAGATGCAAAAAACTTATTTGAGTTGGATATTGCAGAGGAGTACCCTCTTGCTCCGGATCATCAGCGCATCATTTTTAGGGTGCTGATCGGCAAACAGCATCAGTTTTTTTTCTTTCTTAAGATGAGTTAAAAATGCTGAAACGGGTATGCTGAAGTCGCCGGATGACTTATCAAAATCAAATTGCAGCAAGGTACTGTCACGGGTGTTGGTAAAAACAAAATTGCTCTTCCATTCAACAGAGGATGGCGACTGTTTGTAAACGATCTTTAAAACAGAAGCAGGTTTTAATGCTGTTTTGGCAAGCACTACAACCGGTATCTTGTCTTTTACAGGGTTTTCCGTTCCGCGGTGAATAATCTTTTTATCTAGATAAATGACCCATGAATCTTTTTGCTGCAGAAAAGCAAAAGCGAAAACAGTTATAAGCAGGATGGAAAAGCTCTTCATGCAGGTAAAGATGAAATTATGTTTGTTTTGTTCTGATCATTTTCTAAAATAATTCTATGTTATTCAGGTTTTCCTGTGACTTTATGTGGTGAAAGAATTACCACCTCAGCAATGCGCTGGCCCATGTAAAACCCGAGCCAAATGCTGCCAGGCAAACTAAATCGCCT
Organism: Chitinophagaceae bacterium; assembly: GCA_033763355.1. GTDB lineage: Bacteria > Bacteroidota > Bacteroidia > Chitinophagales > Chitinophagaceae > JANRKT01. The sequence goes on from JANRKT010000299.1 coordinate 12,866, forward strand.
TCTTTAATCCTTCCTGCTTCCCATACTTCGCACAATGCAATAGGCACAGATGCAGCAGTGGTATTTCCGTATTTCTGGATGTTGTTATACACCTGGTCGTCGTTAAGCTTTAGTAATTTCTGAACCATCTGGCTGATGCGCAGGTTGGCCTGATGGGGAATCAGCATTTTTATATCTGCTGGTTTAAGCAGGTTGGCCTGCAATGCTTCCATGATTACTTCGGGAAATTTTACCACTGCCTTTTTAAATACTGAAGGGCCGTCCATAAAAGGAAAGTTCTGCGCTTTGTCCACCATGGCATGGCTCATGAACATCTCACCCATTTCTGCATCATCAAAATCAGCTAGTTTTTGTTCAGTCCAGTAGTTAGCATGTGTTCCGGGGTTGTACATGGCAAGTATTTCGGCGCTTTCGCCATCGCTGTGCAGGTGAGTGCTTAAAATACCACGGTCAGGATTTTCAGTGGGTTGCAATACCACGGCACCCGCCCCATCACCAAATATTACGCTGATGTTTCTGCCCCTTGTGCTAAAATCGAGACCAAAAGAATGTTTTTCACTTCCCACCACAAGTATATTCTTGTACATTCCTGTTTTAATGAACTGATCGGCTACGCTGAGTGCATATACAAAACCGCTGCATTGGTTGCGTACATCCAGTGCGCCGATTTCTTTCATCTTCATGGCACGTTGTAATAAAACACCGCAACCCGGAAAATAATAATCAGGCGAAAGTGTGGCGAAAACAATAAAATCAATATCCTGCGGGGTAATGCCTGCCCTTTCAATGGCAATCTTTGCAGCTTCCACACCCATGGTAGTGGTTGTTTCCTTTGTACGGTGGGCATAGCGACGCTCTTTAATACCCGTACGTTCCTGTATCCATTCATCGCTGGTATCCATATATTGCAGCAGGCCATTATTGGTCATTACATTGGTGGGAACATACATTCCGATGCCGGCAATCTTCGATTTGAACATAGCAAGCTGATTGAGAAACGGAAGATAGGAAATAGGGAGGAAATGCAACTGTTTCGGTTGAAACCGTGGCGGTTAATATCAATCCCCTTGTTTTAAATCCAGTAAAAACTGTACGAGATTATATTCTGTGGGCAGGTTAAGTTTCTTCCGCAAACGGTAACGGCTTATTTCAACTCCCCGCAGTGAAATGCTCATCAGTGGTGCAATTTCCTTGCTGCTTAAATTCATACGCAGATAGGCACATAGCCGCAGCTCATGTGGTTTTAAAGAAGGGAATTTATTTTTCAGGATGGTTAAAAAATCACCATGCACACTGTTGAAGTGCTGTGAAAACTGCTGCCACTCATCATCTAATTTTTCTTCTTCAGATAAAGCTTTTAAAACCTTCTTCAGCTCGGGGTTATCATCTCCCGCTTTCACTGCTTTCTGCAGTTGCTGCAATTCGGCTTTTAGTTTTAAGATAAATTCTTTTTTCTGTACCAGGTTCATGGTGGCGCTGGCCAGCTCTGCATTTTTATGTGTTATCTC
>JANRKT010000300.1:0-5186 GCA_033763355.1 Chitinophagaceae bacterium
AGGAGCAATCTGCAGCTTGCCAACATTCACGGTAAAACCACTCAGCACATTGTACATATTTCCACTGCCAACATCTTTTAATCTCCATCCGGTAAATGTTCTTGTCTGGTCAACTCCGCCACTGGCCACAAGGCCCATGTAGGATGCAAGACCATACCATTGCACAGGCCCGCTTGCATAAGTGAGTTTTATTTTACCACCAAAATTGTCTTCTGATTTTATTACATCCTGGTACACTTTCCCATCTCTCATCAGTTGAAATACTCTTCCATTCAACGGTTGTCCGCCCCATAAACCGCCAATATCAAAACCAAATTTTTCAAATTTTCTGGAAACGCTAAGGGCAGCCTTTCTTGTTTTTGGTGTTGGTACAGCAATAGAGCTTTGCAACCCACTGCGCTGTGTCAGGTCTTCATGAAACATTCCCGTCAAATCAAACTTTGCCAGCTTGCGACTATACTTTACCAACACTGCAGGGTTAGCTCCCCACCAGAGTTCAGGACCAAAGGCAACTTTTAATCCTTTTATAGCTTTCTTTCCTTCTATTTCAAAACCAAACGGCGCTTCTCCGTTATATATATCTATGTTGGGGCCGTAATTTGCTTCGGGATAAAGGCCAAAGAAATCACCTTCATATCCCCAATGATAATGACCCGTTCTGTAAAAACCTGTAAGCTTAAATAATTTGGCGTCCCAGTTATAACTGGCACGGTATAATTGAATACGGTTATTGGAGTTCATCTGCACCGGTCCGTTGGGAGTATTCACGGTAATCTTTCTTCCCCGGTTTTCATAAAACACTTCATCAATGGGGTTTTCTGCTACATTACCCAATACATTAAACTGCACATTGGCCATCATATTCGGAGCAGGTCGGGCGGTAAGGCCAAGGTTGAATGACTGCATGTGGTCAAAACCTAATTTATTGGGATAGCTCTGTGTTGCCGGTTCATCTTCTTTAGGTGTCGAAATCAAACTGCCTCCTGTATTGTAAGTAGTAAAGTTGGCCTGCAAATCGCTGAGGTATAACTTTCCTATATCTTCAGCTTGCAAAGCTGCTTTATCTCCTCTTGCCCGCAGCATGGCATCTGTCATTTGCATATTATCAAACTGACTCAATTGTGCCGCAGCACCTGAACTATAAGGATTAAAACGATGTATATCTTTTAACGCATAATAAGCAGCCCGGGGATAAAGTTCATAAGTGCCTCTTTCATTTGTTTTACCTTTTGCACAAATGCCAAACCATTCTTCATTCATGTTATTCTCTCCGGCTACATAGTCATTCAGATAGCCGCCGTTTGACCAGGATGCTGTTGCATCATGTTCATCTAAATTTGTTGTTTGCCCTGTTTTCCACCAGCCATCACTGAATTGAAAAGTAAAACCGCCAAGGCTGTTTCCGTTTTTACCCATACCGGCTGCATTGGAATAAATTTCTTTCCAGTTGCTTACTAAAACTTTTGCCTGGTACTCCTGGTCTTCCTGGTTGGCTTGTGTATTGTATGCATCAGATCCGAATTCAGTAAGCATTACCGGCTTGTTGATTTCTTTTTTAGCCCTGTCATATAAATCAGTAAAAGTTAAACCACGGTAAGTGTTGATACCGAGGATATCAATATCTGTACATTCCCTGGCAATGATGTCTAAGAAAAGCAAATCACCATTACAAATTGCCATCGGGTGGTTGTTGTCAATGGTCTTCATTTCTTTTACTGCATCATTAAACAGTTTGTATAAATGATAAGCATCTTTGGTTGACTTGCGGTCAGCCATTGGAATGTTCTCTGTTTCTGCGCCTCTCCAAAAAAGACCATAGTTATTTTCATTGCCCAACAGGAACATAAGCAGGCCGGGAGTGGATTTGTACTCATTCACCATAGCCTTTACTTCCTTCATCAGCAGTTCTCTTACCAGTGGATTTGAATAATCCGTGTTTGGCTCCCATTTACCTTTCAGGGTAAGGCCGTAGCGGCCGAAGGAGTGGTTGAGCATGGTGTAAATGCCATAATTCTCATAAATGTATTTTACCCACCTGACGGGCACACCGGTATATTGGCGAATGGTGTTTACCCCCATGTTTTTCAGCAAGGGCATTTCATAGTCTAAAGCCGCTTTAATTACGTCATCGGACTGCTTCCATAAACTGTAATTGAAATTGGTACCGATGGGAAAGTAGTCCCAGTTCATACCATTAATAAAAAACCCCTTTTCGTTAGCTTCCAGCATAAAACCGTTACCTGTCTTTTTGACAGCAACAGGTCCTGTTTGTGCATTTAAAGAAGATGAAAACAGAAAAAGAATAAATAAGCAGGAAATGTACTTTCTCATACAGCAAGTTTTTAATTACGTTTTAATAAATAGTCAGCCAGCGATGAATAACTGAACAACTATAATGTTTCCGGGCAATCTTTGATACTTCCTTTTTAACCTGATGTGGTTAAAAATGGTAGCTTGAAAATACATTCTCACGATGCTGTTTGCCAAAAAAACGACCACATCAGTACTACTACCATTTTAAAAAAAGCTATATTTAGCTTTAAACCAGTACATCTATACTACATCAGCCGCCATATGATCCTGCAAAAAAGGCTCTGGCAAAAAAAGCAGCTCAATTTATTTTAGTAGTACTGCTTTGTGGAGACAGTACTTTTTCTCAAAATTTTATTGGTCAAACCGATGTGAAAAGCTTTACCCGAAGCCAATATGGAGGCGGCGCTCAAAACTGGGCTATGGCACAGGATAAGAACAACCGCCTTTACGTAGCCAACAATGAAGGCCTGCTGGTATTTGATGGTACAAATTGGCAGGTTTACCCGGTGCCCAATAAAACCATTTTGCGTTCAATCGGTTTTGGACCCGGTGGCAGGTTGTATGCCGGTGCGCAGGATGAGATAGGTTATTTTGCCCCGGATGAAGTGGGGCGGCTTCAGTTTACTTCTTTAAAAGATAAATTACCTGCTGCTGACAGAACCTTTCCAGATGTGTGGGAACTGGAAGTAATTGGTAACGATGTTTTCTTTCGCACCAATGCCAAACTATTTAAACTGAGCGGCGATAAGTTTGAAGTGTTTCCGGCACCTGCCAACTGGCTATCCCTTCACCAGCACCAGGGGCAAATAGTGGCGCAGGATGATAAGGCCGGGCTGATGCTGTATGAAAACGGAGGCTGGCAACCATTTATTCCAAAAGAAATATTACCCGCCGGTTTTTTTGTAACGGATATAACAACATTTAAAAAAGATACCAGTCTGCTCAGTACGATGGGACATGGGTTGTATTTACTGGTACAAAAAAAAATACTTCCTTACCAATTCAACCGTGCAGGCTTCAATATGATGCAGCACATAACATCGCTGTCGGTAATAAACGATTCCAGTTTTTTAATCGGCACTTATTTTAATGGCGTTTATCATATTGGCCGCCAGGGCCAGGTGCTGAAAAATATTTCCACCAAAAACGGGCTGCCCAACAATACGGTGCGTTTTGTATTTGATGATAAAAACGGCAATGCATGGGCCGGACTGGATAATGGCATGGGTTTTTTCTCATATAAAAATTCCCTAAGCCATATAAACCCTGCTTCATTTAATAATGGCGCCGGATACAATGCCACTGTATTTAATGGTGATTTATATTTTGCGTTGTCAACCGGGCTGCAATGGTTGCCGATTGCAAATGCCGGCAGCATCAGCAGCATAACTAATCAACCGCAAACAGTTATTAACGGGCTAACCTGGAATATATCGGTTGTAAACAACAAGTTACTTGCCGGGAGGGATGATGGACTTTGGAAAATAAACAATAAGCAGGCTGCTAATATTTCATCTGCCAATGGCTATTGGGTGGGTAAAACAATCCCCGGCACTGCACTGCAACAAATAGCGGTGGGCAACTACACCGGCATTGAAAAATTTACAGCTGTGGATGGGACCTTCAGCAGCCGGGGGCAGGTACAAAAATTTACAGAGTCCAGCCGGTATATTGAAACAGATGATAAAAACATTTGGGTATCCCATCCCTACCGGGGCATTTATAAAATAGATGCTGCTACTGATGCCGTTACTTTATTCAACAAACAAACCGGGCTGCCTGCCGATTTGGATAACCATGTTTTTAAAATAAAAAACAAAATTGTGTTCGCTACTTCTGCCGGTGTTTATGAATACGATGCAGCCGGGAAAAAAATGATGGTGGCAAAAGAGTACGAAGCATTGTTTGATAAGCTGCCCATCCGCTATTTAAAAGAAGATTCAACAGGTAATATCTGGTTTGTACAGGAAAAGATGGTGGGTGTAGCGGATTACAGCAATAAACAACCAACTATTCATTACATACCTGAACTGAAAAATAAAATACTCAGTGGCTTTGAAAATATTTTTCCCTACAACACTAAAAATATACTGGTGGGTGGTGAAACCGGTTTTTACCATATTGATTATGAAAAATACCGTGAAAACATAAAGCCTTTTACCGCTTATATTACCCGTGTAAAAACCATCAGCAGAAACGACAGTGTATTGTTTGGCGGTTATGTTTTTGACAGCAGCAAAGCCATAAAACCAATAACCCTTCCATATAAATTAAACTCTTTACATTTTGCTTACGCCGCATCTTTTTTTGGCCAGTATTCCAGTCTTGAATTCAGTTATTATTTGCAGGGCTTTGATAATGACTGGAGCAACTGGAGCACTAATGCGGAAAAAGAGTACACCAACATGCCCGCGGGCACTTATACTTTTTATGTAAAAGCAAGAAGCAGCCCTTCACATGAATCAGCAGTAAATCAATATACATTCACGGTGAAACCGCCGTGGTACCAAACGATATGGGCTTATTTCCTGTATATGTTATTGGCAGCTGTGCTGCTTTTTGCCATTCTAAAATACCAGGCCAAAAGGCACCGGAAAAAATTAGAGGCAAAGAGGCGGGCAGACCAGAAAAAATTTGAAGAAGAACAAAAACAAACTGCATACCGCCATCAACTGGAATTGGAAAAAACCGAAAAAGAATTAATCCGTTTGCAAAAGGAAAAATTAGAAGCAGAGATAACACATAAAAATGCAGAGCTGGCCAGCGCCACCATGAACCTGGTACAGAAAAAAGAATTTATCTTAAAACTAAAAGCCGAATTGCAGCAACTGCAGAAAGCAGTGAAAGCGGGAGATGATAACCCCGAGCTGAAG
>JANRKT010000301.1:0-11190 GCA_033763355.1 Chitinophagaceae bacterium
ACCTGGTTAAGGAAGTAAGATTGCGTAAGTGTTACTTCCATTTTCTTGTTGGTCCTTCTTGTAGAACCATTCTTGGTGGTTATTACTACCACACCGTTCCTTCCCAATTCGCCATACAATGTCGTAGCGCTTAATCCTTTCAACACACTGATATTTTCAATGCTGTTGGGGTCAAGGTCAAGGAAGCGGCTGCTTGTCGTGTTGCCGTAAACGAAACTGGCCTGTGAATTAGTAGAAGCATCAAATGGAACACCATCAACAATAAACAATGGAGTAGATGTACCGGAAATGGTGTTCACACCACGGATAATGATGTTGGTACCGCTGCCGGACATACCACTTGTGTTGAGGATATCAACACCGGGGGCTTTACCATTTAACAGGCGAACCACGTCGCCATCGGGGCGAAGTTCAAGCGCTTTTTTGTCAACTGTTGCTACTGCATAACCGAGGGCTTTTTTCTCCCTGCGGATACCAAGGGCTGTAACAACGACCTCGCTTAAAGCCTGGTCGCCTTCTTTCAAGACAATATTAATCGTTGTGGAAGCGCCAACAGCTATTTCCTGACGGACAAAACCCACATAAGTAACAACAAGGGTCGCCCCCCGTTTTACCGGGATTTTGAAAAGTCCGTTAGCGTCTGTAACTGTGGCTGATCTGGAGCCTTTTTCCTGTACTGTGGCTCCTACAATGGGGGCATCTTTACTATCAGATACCTTACCGGAGACTTCTACAGTCTGTGCCCATGCTGTTTGTGCAATACAAAGCAGGCAACAAACCGCGATGATTAGCAGTTTTCTCATGTCGCTAAGTTTTGATTTTTTACGGTTTGAAATTAGGCGAATATAGCAGGTTTATACTATTAAGCCAAAAAAATGACAGTATTGCCTCCTGACCTGCTGCACGGCCACTCGTAAAAAATCACATTTTTTTTAACATTTCAGAAAACCGCAATGTGTTTAGTTCCTGCTGCGGTTATTGTAAATGAGCAGGTACTGTACCAGCGTTACTATGGAAGCTATGGCTGCAACCACATAAGTCATGGCCGCCCATTTAAGCGCATCTTTGGCTTTGGGCTGCTCATGCGCTGTTGTTACATTGGTTTTTTCTAACCATGCCAGTGCCCTTTTGCTGGCGTCAAATTCAACAGGGAGTGTAATTACTGAGAAAATGGTTGTTAAAGCAAAAAGCGCAATACCTATTAATAATAAAGCGGGGAAAATTTTAATTAGCAGGATACCCCCGATAAGCACCCATTGTATAATACCGGAACTGAACTGCACTACCGGCACAAGCCTGCTCCTCATCATCAGCCACCTGTAAGCTGTTGCATGCTGAACGGCATGGCCGCACTCATGCGCCGCAACAGCTGCTGCGGCCACACTATTATTATTATATACATCCGGGCTCAGGTTTACTGTTTTGTTGAGCGGGTTGTAGTGATCGGAAAGGAAACCTTCTGAGGAGATGACCTGCACATCATAAATGCCATTGTCCCTGAGCATTTTTTCTGCCACCTCTTTGCCTGTTAGCCCAGAAGCAAGCTGCACATTACCATACGCCTGAAACTTGCTTTTAAGCATCATGGATACCAGCATACTGATGCCTACAAATACCAGAGAAACCAGCCAGATTGAGCCCATATTAAAATTTGAAGTTTTTAAAAATTACAACAACCAAAACACAAATTAGTTACCAGTTTTTAAAAGCTGTTTATATGTCCCGAAAAGCATATTTTTTGCGGCCTTTTTGACAGCATAATGCAGTACGTATCATCCCTCTGGCCAATTTGACAAAAAGCTGATTCAGTATCCGGCAGTGGGTATAAAATAATGGTTTTTAACGATTTGCCTCCTGGCCGGAGTTTTCTGCCGGACCCGGATTATGCCCGGACAAAACATTCTAAAGTTATTCACACCGTCTAAAATTAATTTTGTTATGTGGCAGCAATTTGTAATTTAGTGCAAGAATTTAATGGGTTAGTAAGTATCACAAAGGCCAGCGAAAGTTGGCCTTTGACTTTTTAAAAACACTGCTTTTTCTTTACTTCATGCAGCATGTACATGCTGTTTTTTTTTTGCTTTTCATTTGATGCAATCAATAAAAATTATTCAGCATTTATTTCATCATTCATCTTCAGCAATTCGCAGTTAACTTTATGCCATGGGTAAAATCAAAACTGCATTTTTCTGCAGTAACTGCGGATATGAATCAGCAAAATGGGCTGGTAAATGTCCTGCATGCGAACAGTGGAATACGTTTACTGAAGAAGTGATACATAAACCATCTGCAAAAAATGATATTACCTGGAAAGAGCCGCCTGCAAAAGCAAACGGATTAAAAAGTTTATCGCTTGATGAAATAGAAAGCAGTGAAGAAAAAAGATTAATTACCCCCGATGCAGAACTGAACCGTGTATTAGGCGGCGGCATTGTTCCCGGAAGCATTGTACTGGTTGCAGGCGAACCGGGCATCGGAAAATCAACTTTGTTTTTACAGGCTTCGTTGTTATTGAAAGATGTTGTTACGCTTTATATAAGTGGTGAAGAAAGTGAACAGCAGATTAAAATGAGGGCAGACAGGCTCAACATAAAACATAACCAGTTTTACCTGCTTACCGAAACATCCACACAAACCATTTTCCAGGAAATAAAAAAAATAAAACCGCAACTGGTAATTGTTGACTCTATTCAAACTGTTCAGTCAGCATATATTGATTCTTCTCCGGGAAGCATCTCGCAAATCAGGGAATGTGCTGCAGAATTTCAAAGGTTCGCCAAAGAAACACATACTCCTGTTTTTTTAATTGGCCACATTACCAAAGACGGAAGCATTGCGGGCCCCAAACTGCTGGAGCATATGGTAGATACCGTATTGCAGTTTGAAGGCGACCAGCATTATGCATTCAGAATATTGCGCACTACTAAAAACAGGTTTGGCTCAACAAGCGAACTGGGTATTTATGAAATGACAGGGCTGGGCATGAAGCCCGTTGCCAATCCTTCTGATATACTCATTACCCAAAAAGAAAACCAGTTAAGCGGCATTGCCATTGCCGCAACAATGGAGGGCATGCGTCCATTGCTTATTGAAGTGCAGGCATTGGTTACCGCTTCTGTTTACGGAACACCGCAACGTACTGCAAGCGGTTTTGATTTACGTCGTTTGCAACTGCTGCTTGCTGTACTTGAAAAAAGAGGCGGCTTTCATTTTGGAACCAAAGATGTATTTGTAAACATTGTAGGTGGATTAAAAATAGAAGACCCCTCCACCGATCTTGCCATGGTTTGCGCATTACTCAGTTCTTATGAGGATGTGCCTGTGCCGCAAAATATTTGTTTTGCCGGCGAAGTGGGCCTGAGCGGAGAAATAAGGGCTGTAAACAGGATTGAGCAAAGAATTGCTGAAGCAGAAAAACTGGGGTTTGAAAAAATCATTATCAGCAAATACAATCTTGCCTACCGGTCCGAAAGGACTCCTTCGGAGCAGGCAGTGCAAAAAGGGTTGGGGGCACAAAAATTCAATATAGAAATAGTTACATTGGGAAGGGTGGATGAAGTGTATCGCTTATTGTTTTAAACTGTTTTTAAAAAAACTCAATTGCATTTGCTCATTAAAAATATCATTGATCCCTTAAGCCATTTGTTTTTTCCGCAGGTTTGCGCAGGTTGCGGAAGCGATCTTTTGCCTGAAGCAGATCACCTGCTTTGTTTACAATGCCATGCACAGTTACCGGAAACACATTTTGCATTACATGCCAACAACCCCGTGGAAAAAACATTCTGGGGCAGGTTATCTCTGAAAGCTGCATGCAGCCAGTATTATTTTACCAAAGAATCATTGATACAAACACTCATTCACCAGTTGAAATACGAAGGCAGGAAAGACAATGGCCTGATGCTTGGCAGGTTAATGGGGCAAAGCCTGCTGCAATCCGGCCGTTTCGGCAATATTGATGCAGTAGTTCCGTTACCCTTATTTGCTGATAAAGAGAAAAGAAGGGGCTATAACCAGTCGTTGTTGTTAAGTGAAGGCATTGCTGAAATTCTTTGTGTGCCGGTTACTAAAAATGCGGTAAGCAGGATAAGATATACAGAAACACAAACAAAAAAGAGCAGGCCCGAAAGATGGCAGAATGTAGCAGGCGGTTTTATGGCGATACAACCTGGCTTGCTGGAAAACAAAAAAGTGCTGCTGGTGGATGATGTTATCACAACCGGCGCCACACTGGAAGCCTGCGGATCAGTGATGCTGAATATACAGGGAATTGAATTGTTTATTGCAACGCTGGCTTATGCATCACAATAAAAGGAAACATTATTTTTGATTGTTCTGATGAAGAATTTTTTACGCATAACTTACCTCATCGCATTTATAACTGTATTCTCCTGCAAAAAAGAAAGGCTTATTACCAGCAGTGAAGCACGTTTAAATATATCAGTTGATACGTTAAGGTTTGATACAGTTTTTACTTCTGTTGGCTCCATTACACAATCCTTTAAAATTTTTAACGGCAATAACCAGCGCCTTAAATTAAATAAGATAAAATTAATGGGCGGCAGCAGTTCATTTTTTAAAATGAATACGGATGGCATTGCCGGCACAGAAATAAACAATCTTGAAATTGCTGCTAACGACAGCATTTATGTTTTTGTAACCGTTACGGTTGACCCCAACAGCAATAATCTGCCCTTCATTGTTCAGGACAGCATACTGGTAGCTTTTAATGGCAATGAACGTTTGGTTCAATTGGAAGCATACGGGCAAAATGCACGTTTTATAAGAAGTGAATTAATAGGTAATAACACTACGTGGGACAGTATGCTTCCCTATGTAATACTTGGAGGGGTACAGGTGGATACCAATGTTACATTAACGCTGCAACCGGGCACAAGGGTGTATTTACATGCAGACGCACCGTTAATCGTTGATGGCACACTCCTGGTTAACGGCACAAAAACCGACAGCGTTGTTTTCCTGGGTGACCGTTTGGATAAAGAATACCGTGATTTACCCGCAAGCTGGCCGGGAATTTATTTCAGGGGAAGCAGTAAAGACAACGTATTAAAGTATGCAGTTATCAAAAATGCATTCCAGGGCATTGTAACTGATAAACCTTCTGTTAACACAAATCCCAAAGCAGTATTAAACGAATGTATCATTGACAATATTTACGATGCAGGGATTTTTGCACTTAACAGCAGCATAAAAGCCACCAACTGCCTTATCAGCAATTGCGGCACAAACATTTTGCTGGTAAAAGGCGGTAATTACGAATTTACCCATTGCACTGTTGCCAGTTATTCCAACAATTACATATTGCATAAAAATCCCGTTTTGTTTGTGAACAACTGGGACAGCATAAACAACCAGGTATTTACTTACAATCTCACAGCGCTGTTCCGCAACAATATTTTCTGGGGTGAGAACGGAACAACAGATGATGAAGTAGTGGTAAGCAAAAGGGGAAGTACAACTTTTGATGTGATCCTGAGAAATAACTTATTTAAAGCGAAAACCACTCCGCCGAATACCGTTTTAACCGATAACATCAGCAACCAAAACCCCCTTTTTGACAGCATAGATGTGGTAAAGAGATATTATGATTTCCGCATCGGGCTTAAGGCTTCGCCTGCTGTTGACAAAGGCCTCTCACTGGGTGTGGTTAATGACCTGGACAATAAACCCCGCGACAGCAAACCGGATATGGGATGCTATGAGAAACAGTGACCACTCACTCTTTCTCCTCCCTGTAAAACAGCGCTTCGCCGCATCATGATGGCAGAGGCACGAAATCCTGTTTCGTATTAAACTTTATTTTCTCATCTTTGTTCTCACAAAAACCAGAAATTATGATACGCATATTAGCGCTTGCAGCCCTGATGTTCTTTGCAACAGGTGTAAACACCATCTACGAATTTCAAGTTCCTGCCCTCGATGGATCAACGATAGATTTCTCCAAATACAAGGGAAAGAAGATCATGATCGTTAATACAGCATCTAAATGCGGTAATACCCCTCAATACGCAGACCTGGAAAAATTATACAAACAATATAAAGACAAACTGGTGATTGTAGGTTTTCCGGCAAATAATTTCGGCCAGCAGGAACCGGGCACCAGGGAAGAAATAGGTGAGTTCTGCAAGAAAAACTATGGTGTTACTTTCCCGATGGCGGATAAAGTTTCAGTAAGGGGTGATGATATTCATCCCATGTTCAAATGGCTGGTGGACCAATCCAAAGAACTGGCCAAAAATGTGCCTGCAGAAAATTCAAAAGATATTTTATGGAAAAGGTTCCTCCAGGATCCCGTTATCTGGAACTTCACCAAATTTTTGCTTGATGAAAAAGGGAACCTGGTTGCAGTCTTTCACAATAAAGTAAGCCCGGTAAGCGAAGAAGTAGTAAAGTATTTGAATTAGAAAAAAATATCAAGAATTTAATCAATCCCCCAATAAAGGGACAGTTTTATTTTACGGCTGCATAAAATTCTTTTTTTAAACAACCTGTTTCGGGTAAGGGGTTAAGATATGCCGGCTGAGATTGACATTTCTCCTGAATATGCTTAATTTTAATGAACCTATAGAGACATGTTGACAAAGAAAGAGGTCCTTAAAAGCCTGAAAGACCTGCCGGAAGAGTTTCCGGTTGACGAAGCTATTGACAGGCTCATTTTATTGCACAAAATAAGCATGGGTAAAAAAGAAATAAAGGAAGGTAAAGGATTGACAACTTACCAGGCAAAGAAAAAGTTGAAAAAATGGCTCAGTTAATCCTTATGAAAATCATATTTTTCTGAACCCAAAAGTTCGTCACCGCATTTTTTTTAAAATTAAAACATCAAATGGTAAAGCATTAAAGCGCCTGGATTCGTAAATAAAAATAATAAAAACATCCGCCTGATACAGGCGGGTGTTTTTATTTATATTGCAGGAATTTCCATAATCCTTATGGTGGATTTCGACAAATATTTCAAATCACTTCAGGCGCATAAAATTTCGGAAATAACGGAGCATTCTCACCGGACAAACCTCCAGCACTTACTGGAAGAGATTGCAGGGCCAAAAGTCAGAATACTTCATGAACCCAAACGGGAAGGCAAATTCGGTTCTCCCGATTTTAAAGTCACTCTTACCGAAAGTATAGTCGGATATATTGAAAACAAAAAGATAGATGAGAACCTTGATAAAGTCCTCAAAAGCCCGCAAATAAAAAAATACCAAGTCTTATCCGACAACATCCTGCTGACAAATTATATTGAATGGATATGGATCAGGGAAGGAAAAATTCAGAGCAGGGAAACTCTTTGTTTTCTTACCGATGTAGAAAATAAAAAGGTAAAGCTTGATAAAACAAAAGCTAATGCTGTTCAACTTCTGATTAAATCCTTTCTTTCTCAGGCGCCGAAAGAGATCGGTGATGCCAAAAAGCTGGCGGAAGCACTGGCTGTGAGGGCAAAACTGCTGAAAGATTTTTTGCTGGAAGAGCTGATACGACAAGAGAAAGAACACACCGAAGGTCGCTTATACCAGCTGTATGAAACTTTCAAAACATATGTCTTTCACGAGCTGACGGTCAGTGAATTTTCAGATGCATTTGCGCAAAACCTTGTCTATGGCCTTTTCCTGGCAAAGTTGAATGCAGGAGTAAAACCCGTAAGCCTGAATAATGCTTGGGATTATATACCGGCCACTTTTGAATTGATCAGGGAACTGGTGGATTTTCTCAAAGAACTGAAGCGGGATGAATACAGGGAAACAAAATGGATAGTGGAAGAAGTGCTAACCATCATGAACCATCTTGATCTGAAAGCCATTCAGGATTCCCTGTCATTTACCAAAAGAAGAAAAGATAAAGACGATCTCACCATCAAAGATCCCTATGTATATTTCTATGAAGATTTCCTGGCAGCTTATGATAAGAAGCTGCGGGAAGCCAAAGGAGTGTATTATACACCTCCGCCGGTTGTCAATTTCATTGTAAGAGCAATCAATGATATTCTGAAAGATACTTTTCACATCAAAGACGGATTGGCTGACAGGCATAAAGTGACAGTATTGGATTTTGCTACTGGCACAGGAACTTTTCTTGTAGAGATACTGCAGCAAATATTTGATACATTGCCCAAAGGCTCAGGTAAAAAGGAACTGCTGATAAAGGAACATGTTTTGAAAAACCTCTTCGGTTTTGAGTACCTCATAGCTCCTTATACCATTGCACATTTAAAACTATCGCAATTTTTAAAAGATAATGATTACGAACTACAGCCCGGTGAGAGACTACATGTATTTCTTACCAATACGCTGGAACCAATACCTGTTCAGATAAAAATTCCTTTATTACCAGCCTTAACAGAAGAGAGTAAACAGGCGCAAAATGTAAAAGATAAACCAGTACTTGTTATTACTGGCAATCCACCATATAATATTAAATCTAAGAATAAAGGAGAGTGGATTTTGGAAAAGATAAAAGTCTATAAAGACGGGTTACGGGAAAAGAAAATTAATTTAGATGATGATTACATAAAGTTTTTGCGCTTTGCCGAATGGAAAATGGAAAATGTTGACCGAGGAATGGTCGCAGTAATTACAAATAATAGCTTTTATGATGGTATTACGCATAGACAAATGCGGAAACATTTATTACAAAGTTTTGATGAAATTTATTGCCTGAATTTACATGGAAGTATTAAAAGAAAGGAAAAATCTCCCGATGGATCAATAGATGAAAATGTTTTTGATATTGAACAAGGGGTCGCAATATCTATTTTTATAAAGAAGAGTAAAAAAAGTAGTGAGAATTTATCAAAATTATACGTTGGAGATTTTTGGGGTGAACGAAACTATAAGTATAAAACCCTTTATAAAGAAAGCATCGGGAGTACAGGGTTTTCACAAATTAATCCCAAGGAACCCTATTTCTTTTTTTCGAACGCCGATTTTTCTCTAGAAGACTCATATAACAACGGGATAAAATTGTCAGAGGTTTTTGTCAATTATAATTCAGGAGTTAAAACTGACAGAGATACTCTTTTCATTGATTTTGATCCGGGCGAATTAACAGATAAAATAAACACTTTGCTTTCAGAAAAGTATAGTCCTGATTTTAAGAATAATTTTAATGTCAATGATTCCAGTAGCTTTAAACTTCTAAGAAAAATAAAAGAGAAAAAGTATAATCCAGAAAAAAAATTGCCTTATCTATACCGGCCATTTGATACAAGATTTATTTATTACGATGAAGGAATTCTGAGCCGACCCGCCTATTCGACAATGAAAAATTTTTTAACAACCCCGAATATTGCTATCGTTACATGTCGCCAACAAAGTACATTTGATTTTCAGCATATTTTAGTCGCAAATAAACTTTGCGATTGTTGTTTGATTTCTTCCCAGACAAAAGAATTTGGATATGTGTTTCCTTTATATCAAACCGTCGGTGAAGAAGTACAAGAGAATTTTAATCAGAATTTCCGATCACGAATTAATAAAACTTACAAATATCATTTTCCACCCGAGGAAATAGTCGGTTACATCTATGCAATTTTGCATAGTCATACTTATCGAAGCAAATATGCGGAATTTCTGAAAATTGATTTCCCACGAATACCTTTTACGGAAAATAAAAACCTATTTCAACAGTTAGCTGCATTAGGAAGTGAGTTAATTCAGGTTCATCTGTTGCAAAATAAAGACAGCATTGACAAGAACCTCGGCCATTATTTTGGTAAAACCCATATTGTAGAAAAGCCGGAATACAGGATAGTGGAAAAAACAGGCCGGTTGTTTATAAATAAAGAAAGCTATTTTGATAATGTGCCGAGGGAAGTTTACGAATTTTACATCGGTGGCTACCATGTGCTGGACAAATATCTAAAAGACCGTAAAGGACGGAATATTCTGAAAGAAATTGACCATATTGCAGAAATAGTGCAGGCATTAGCTTTTACCATTAAACAAATGCAAAAAATTGATTCTTTGACCAAAAGCTGGATATAAACATGAGTTACAGGGAGGGTTTTTTATACCTTTTTGAAAGTATCGAAATGCCGGGCTGGTATTATATGAAGGGGCATGGCAAGGAAGGTGGTGACGACTGGTATCACCGCTTTAACCGCACCGGCAGGTGGGATGAAACCGATCTGGATGCAGATGCCAAAAAAGCGGGAGGATATGGAATGCCCAGGATAAAAGTTAAATACCCCGTTGGCGTTGAAGTGAACCCGCACAGCATTTGCTGGCAATTTGAAATGTTTATAAAAGAGAATAAGGTTACCGACATAAAGCAGATCGTTGATTCACAAAATGCAGACAACATATGGTATGCTTTTAAAGAAAAAATTGATCTTCAAAAATGGCTGCAGGAATTTCTCACCCGGCGAAATAAAGAACTGCGTGAAGCTGCTATAAAAGAAAATGCCGGTAAGCAAACCGCTTTTGATTTCTCCGGTAATAGTTGAAGAAAGTTTGTATGCAATTCAAAGATGTTATTGGCCAGCAGGAAGTTAAAAATCGCTTAACAGAAATGATGCAGGACAACAGGCTTGCCCATGCATTATTGTTTCTGGGTAAGGAGGGCAGCGGCTCCCTGCCACTTGCCCTTGCTTTTTCCCAATACATCATTTGCGAAAAAGTAAATAATAAAAGAAATATATCCGGGCCCTCATTATTCGGAGAAGACACCTCAACTGATACAATAGTTTTAAATGATAGTTGCGGCATTTGTCCGGCATGCCTGAGAGCTTCACAATTAGCCCACCCGGATATACATTATTCCTATCCCACACTTGTGAGAAATCCGAACGATAATAAACCTATTGCTACAGATTATGTACTTGAATGGAGGGAATTTTTCATTAGTCACCCTTATGGAGATGCAAAAGACTGGATTGATTTCCTGAAAGAACACCCTCATGCAAAAATCCAGAACCCGGCCAACAAACAGGGCAACATTACCGCTGCCGAATGCAGCGACATCATCCGCAAGCTGAACCTGAAAAGTTTTGAAAGCGAATATAAAATCCTCATTCTATGGATGCCTGAATACCTCGAAAAAGAAGGCAATAAATTACTCAAGCTGATTGAAGAGCCGCCGGACAACACCCTTTTCATTCTTGTAGCCGAAAATGAATCGCTTATCCTGCCCACCATTGTTTCGCGTTGCCAACTGGTAAAAATCCCTGCTCTTGAA
>JANRKT010000302.1:0-9276 GCA_033763355.1 Chitinophagaceae bacterium
ATCATTGTAATTGCTTTCCTGTTGCTGCAGGTCATCTTGTTTTCTTTGTTTACGAAAAACTTTTCATGAGCCGTTTAGACTGGATTGTACTTGCCGCAACATTAATTTCCATCATCATGTACGGAATTTATAAAAGCCGTACTTCCAGGAACCTTGACGGCTATTTTCTCAGCGACAGGCAAATGCCCTGGTGGATGGTATTGCTGAGTGTTATGGGTACACAGGCCAGCGCCATCACTTTTCTTTCTGCGCCAGGCCAGGCTTACACCGACGGGATGCGCTTTGTACAGTATTATTTTGGTTTGCCCATAGCTATGGTTATTATCTGCATCACGTTCGTTCCGTTGTTTCATAAATTAAAAGTATATACGGCCTATGAATACCTTGAACAGCGCTTTGATGTAAAAACAAGGACGCTTACTTCATTTCTCTTTCTTTTATCAAGGGGATTGTCAACAGGGATAAGTGTGTATGCACCTTCCATTATTTTATCTTCATTGCTTGGATGGAATATTTACTGGACAAATATTTTCATGGGCGGTTTGCTTATCATTTACACAGTAAGCGGCGGCGCAAAAGCTGTAGCCTATACACAACAGTTGCAGCTTATCATCATCTTTATCGGAATGTTTCTTGCCGCATATACTGTTGTTAAACTGTTGCCGGAAGGAGTAGGGTTTACAGAAGCGCTGCACATCAGCGGTAAAATGGACAGGCTGAATGTGATTACCACAGGGATAAATAAAAATGGTTTCGACTGGACAGACCGGTTTAATTTATTCAGCGGGGTGATAGGTGGTTTCTTTCTTGCGCTTTCTTATTTTGGAACCGACCAGAGCCAGGTGGGCCGTTACCTTACTGCAAAATCAACCCGTGAAAGCCGTTTGGGTTTGCTTATGAACGGGCTGGTAAAAGTGCCCATGCAATTTGCCATTTTGCTTATTGGCGCACTGGTATTTGTTTTTTATCAGTTTAATACCTCACCGCTTTTTTTTAATGATGTGCCAGTAGCCAAAGTAAGAGAAACGGCTTATAAAGATTCGCTTGTAATTCTTGAACAAAGGCACCAGCTTCTTGCTGAAGAAAAGAAAAAGCTGGTAAATGTGGCTGTACAGGACCTTCAGTCGGGCACTGAAAGCAGCGATAACATTGAATCGCTTAATAAGCTGCAGAAACAACAGGAAATTTTGCGCAGTGAAGTTAAGCGCATCATCAAAGTTTCAGGTACTGAAAATGAAGCAAACGACACCAATTATATTTTTCTTCGTTTTGTAATTGATTACCTCCCCAAAGGATTAATTGGTTTGCTGATAGCGGTAATTTTTCTTGCCGCATGGGGAAGCATAGCTGCGGCGTTAAACTCACTTGCGTCAGCTTCGGTAGTTGATTTTCATAAAAAATTTTTTAAGAAAAACCTCAGTGAAGCGGAGGATTACAGGGTGTCGAAGTGGTACACATTTGGATGGGGTATCTTCTGCATCATCACTGCACAGTTTGTAACAGGCATGGGCAGCCTTATAGAAGCTGTGAATGTGCTGGGCTCATGGTTTTACGGGGTTATACTTGGCGTATTTCTGGTTGCATTTTACATGAAGAGGATAAAAGGCCATGCTGTATTCTGGGCTGCGTTGCTGGCTGAATGTGCTGTGATTGCGCTTTATGCTTCCACTAACCTGGCATGGCTGTGGCTTAATGCCATTGGCGCTTTTGGGGTTGTTTTAATTTCATGGGTTTTACATGCAACGGTTTTTAAAAATGATATGTCAAGGCTAAAAACTGTATGATGAGGATTTTTACTGCTGTCATACTGCTTATTTTGATTGCCGGATGCCGGAAAGATAAATATGCCAATGACCTGTTGCAGGGTACATGGGTTGAGAAAACTAACAGGCAAGATACATTGCTTGTCTACAGGGAAAATGGCCGCTTCATCATGTTTGATAAATCACTCAGTTATCTTTCAAGCCCGGGGCCGCCCCTTCCAGGCACTAACAAGTTTCAATACCGGTTGTTATCAGAAACTAAAATCGGGATTAAGTTCTATGATGATACATCTGCTGATCCTTTCAGGGAGAGTGATTTCAGGTGGATCACTAAAGGGAAAGAATTCTTTATACAGGCAATTGCCATCCGGTTATACATGAGTTCAACACTGGCAACAATCACCTATGTGAAAATAAATTAAAAACCCCGCTGCATTGCGGGGTTTTCGTCTGATTCTAAATTGATCAGTTCAATGTTTTAAGCAATTTATTATTCAATTCCACGTAATCATTGTTTTTTGCAGCAGTGGCCAGTTCAATTGACTTTTTAGCTGAAACAATGGCATCCTGTTTCTTGCCAAGTTTGGCGAGGCAATTGGCTTTCTGGTGCCAAACCCAGAAAGCATTGGGGTTTTGTGTAATGGCTTTATCAAACCATTCGAGTGCTTTATTCAGGTCTTTGCCATTATCCATATAATACATGGCTGCGCCAAAATAAGGCTTGTTGTCTTTGTTCATCAGGTTGTCAATCTGTGTCATTACCCTGCTGTCTATTTCAGTTTTAATTGGCAGGGTTACAAAAGTCTGGTCCCAGTACAGCCACAATTCACAATTATTGCTGCTGATGTTTCCAAAGTCAATGGTAAAATTCTCAACTGCAAACGGTAAAGATTGAGCAGGGGAAGTTACCCTTACAGCATCCATATCCTGCTTGTAATCGGCCGGGCCGGTAACATCAGTTTGTTTGCTGATGATGATGGTCCATTCACTTGCGCCCGGTATGGTCAGCAATCCGTACTTTCCTGCTTTTACAGTTGTACCGCCGATTATAACATCATCACCGAAAGTGATGTTGGTGGCGTTATTGGCGCCGGTACGCCATATTTTCCCGTAAGGAACAAGGTCGCCGAAAATATCACGTCCTTTTTTAGCTGGGCGGGAATATGAAAGTTCAATATTTGATAATCCAAATTCCTGTTTGATGTTTTGAGAAGGAGAAGGGGCAGGGGTACGCAGTTGCTGCGCCTGTGTAAAATACAGTCCGCCTAACATTACAGCCAACAATAATAGTTTTTTCATGACAAACAATTTTTAGGCCACGAAGGTAAGGGTTTATACAATTGGCAACAATGGATGTGACGAACGGTCAAAAAACAATGGAGAGATAAGTGCGCACTGGTTTATTACCGCTCACCAGTTCCCATGCAGGGCCTTCTTTAATAAGGCGTATCGCCTCCCTGTCACAAAGGCTGCAAAGCCTTCTTTCAACCCGGAATTCAGAAAGTTTCCCATTGGTATCAACAATAAAAGAAATCTCCACTGTTCCGTGAGAACTGTAATTTTTTGATTCAGCCGGTTGCCTGATGTTGTTCATCAGATAGGCATTGTAGTTGGCCCATCCGTCCACCGGTTCTGCTTCAGGTATTTCAGATTCGGTTGAGTCGGTTTTTACCTGTTCCTTTTGTTTTTCTGTGAATGGTTTATTAAAATAACCTGATTTGTTTCGTGATGCATTTTTTTTATTGGCCACTACAACTTCATTCAAGGCATTTCCGGATGGCTGCATCAGCAGTTGATTGGAAGAAAGATCAGAACGCAAAGAAGCATTCAGGCTGGTATAACCAATTGACTTGACCTGTACGTTCAGTAATGAATCTGCGGCTACAATATTAAAATTTCCTTTGGCATCAGTATATGTACTGCTGCCGGAATTGGCAATATTGATGTTTGCAAAAGGAACCGGTTGTTTATCCTTATTTAAAACCTGGCCTTTAAATACATTGATACGGTAGCCGGGTGAAGCGGCTGGTTTACTTAGTACTCCAGCCACATCTGTGTTTTCTGCCTTATTATCTTTTTTCAGTTCAACAACAGCCCGCTGGTTGTTGTTTGCTGAAGGCGCATTTCCCTCTGCTGCGTTTTTAATATCATTTTTTTGCTGATTGATCTTTGTATTATCCGCAGTGCTACGGCCTGCATTTTCTTCCACGCTTTCTTTGGCTTTAATGGAAACGGTTTCATTTTCTTTTGTGTTGGTGGCAGCAACTTCAGGTTTTTTATCAATTTCTGTATTAGCAGGTTTAACCGATGCAGAAGAATCATTGATAGCGGGAACAACTGCTATGAAACCAGAATCTTTTTTAGCAGTTTCATTTGCCTGGGCAACAGAGGGCATTTCTTTTTGCTCATTTACGATGTAATAACTTATTGTTCCGGCACTAATAAGCAGAATGGCAGCAATTGCAATCTTCCACCAGTTTTTATTTTTATTTATGGGGATAACCTTCTCATCAACCCTGTCAGCTAATTTTTTTTCTAATTCCTGTAAATCTGCTTTAACGGTCCCTGCATCAGTATTTGAATAACCTTCAATTGCATCGGCAAGAAAAGGGTCTTCAAGCGCAGCTTTTTCAAAAGCATGCATTTCCTTTGCGTTCATCTTCCCGTCAAGATAACGCCGGATATCCTCCTGTGAGTAATGATTGATATGTTCTTTCTGTTCGTTCACTTTTACGGTTTATCATGAATACAAATCTATTTCCCTTGTTGCTTATTGCCGGCTGTTAACTGTTGACTGGCAATTGCCGGCTGCTCAGCCTTACCTTCCATACAAATCTTCAGGTTCCTTCTTCCATTCTGTATATAGCTTCTTACTTTATTCCAGTCGTAGCCCGTTATTTCTGCAATTTCATTATAACATTTGTTCTGCAAATAAAACAATTCCACACTTCGCTTCTGTTCCTCCGGCAAAGCTTCAAGACATGCCGACATGCGGTTTAAACTTTCTTCCTTTTCCAGTACCCCGTTAAGATGCACGGTTTCTTCTGATTGCATAATGGCCGGGTTAAGCTCCGTGGTTTTCAGGTTCCTGGGTGTGCGGAGCTGCATCAGGCAATGGTTACGGGCCAGCACATACAGCCAGCTTTTAAAGTTGTTTACTTCGTGGTTTTTAAGTTTAGCCACCAGTTCCTCAAAAATACCCATCACGGCATCCTTGCTCAGTTCATGGTCTTTAAAATACTTGAGGCATACGCCCAGCACAAGGTCCATATAACGCTGGTAAAGGGTTGCCAGCACCTGCAAATCCCCGCTTTGCTGGTATTGCTGCACCAGTTCTGCATCGGTGGCGCTTGTTTTTAGTATGGAGCGTAAAAACGACATGTTGTACAACCGACAAATTAATCAAAAAAAATCCTTTGGTAAGACGTATGTAAAAAATAAAATAGCTGCATCCTGAGTAAAATCTTTACACATGCGATACATTTTAACATTGCTGCTTTCAGCAGCGGGGATGCTTTTTGCATTTACAACCCATGACCTTATAACTATTAAAGGAAAGGTAACAGATGAAAACGGAAACCCTGTTGCCGGGGCAACTGTTGTTGTCAGGGGCACAAAAAAAGCAACCAGTACAGACCAAAATGGTGAATTTATCATACAAGTGCCAAATGAAAAATCGGTGCTGGTAATAAGCTGGATTGGATATGAGACAAAGGAAATCCGGATTAAAGAGAAAAGAGAATTAAAGATTTCCCTTAAACCTGCAGAAATGCACCTTGATGAAGTGCTGGTAACAGGCTATGCAACCACCAAACGCAAAGATATTTTGGGATCTGTAACTGTACCAGCTCCCAATCCAAATTACAACCGGGGTTACCTTAATAACCAGTTGCAGGGTAAGGCTGCAGGGGTATATATACAAGGAGCCGCCGGGACAACAAAGCAAGTAAGGATAAGGGGCAACAATTCATTTAACAATAACTATGATACACAGGTTCTTCATAACACGGAAGGCTATGATAACATTGTTGAAAACCGTTTCCTTAAAGTAAGCGATAACCCGCTGTCAACTTTTTCTATTGATGTAGATGCAGCTTCTTACAGTAATGTGAGGCGGTTTTTGCAGAATGGCCAATTACCCCCTGCAGGTGCAGTGCGCATTGAGGAAATGATTAATTATTTTCAGTATGATTATCCTCAGCCGCAGGATGAACATCCCTTTTCTATCAATACCGAAATGGCGGAATGTCCCTGGAACAAAGAGCATAAACTTGTTTTGATAGGATTGCAGGGAAAGAAAATTGAAACGGATAACTTGCCTGCATCCAATCTTGTTTTTTTGATTGATGTATCCGGTTCAATGATGGACGCCAACAAGCTTCCACTGGTAAAAGCTTCAATGAAAATATTAACAGACCAGTTGCGTCCCCAGGATAAAGTAGCAATGGTAGTGTATGCCGGTGCAGCCGGGCTTGTTCTGCCCTCAACACCCGGTTCAGAAAAAATAAAAATTAAAACAGCCATTGATGCGCTTGAAGCAGGCGGTTCAACTGCTGGAGGGGCAGGCATTAAACTGGCGTATAAAACAGCAAAAGAAAATTTTATAAAAGATGGTAACAACAGGGTAATACTATGTACTGACGGCGATTTTAATGTTGGCGCAAGCAGTGATGATGACATGATAAGACTGATTGAAGAAGAAAGAAAAAGCGGGGTTTTTCTTACTGTGCTGGGGTATGGTATAGGCAATTACCAGGATGCGAAAATGCAGAAACTGGCTGACAAGGGTAATGGCAACTATGCTTATATTGACCAGCTCAGTGAAGCAAAGAAAGTACTGGTAAATGAGTTTGGAGGCACATTGTTCACCATTGCAAAAGATGTAAAGCTTCAGATTGAATTTAACCCTTCAAAAGTTCAGGCTTACCGTCTAATAGGGTATGAAAACAGGTTGCTTAATAAAGAAGATTTTAATAACGATAAAAAAGATGCAGGCGACCTCGGAAGCGGCCACAAGGTTACAGCTTTATATGAGGTTATACCAGTTGGGGTGAAAAGTAAATTTATTGAGCATGTTGACCAGTTGAAATACCAGAAGACTGACATCAGCAAAGAAAGTGTAACAGATGAATTACTCACCGTAAAGTTCCGTTATAAAAAGCCTGATGAAGATAAAAGCAGGTTGATTGAACATGCAGTTAAAAATGATTTGAAAACCCTGAAGCAATCATCGGATAACTTTCGTTTTGCAGCTTCAGTTGCCCAATTCGGGATGTTGCTGCGGAATTCAGAATTTATTGGGAGGAGCAATTATAATAACGTAATTCAGCTTGCAAAGTCTGCATTGGGTAAAGACGGGGAAGGGTACAGGCGGGAATTTCTAAAAATGGCAGAAAATGCCATGCTGTTAGCAAGAGAAACAGACAATGGCGAAGATGAAGATGTGGCTTTCGAAAGATAGGGTTTACCGGAACGTTTTTATATACAAGGGCAACCCACAATAAATGGGTTGCTTCTTTGTTTATTATACACTATTTTTCGGCCTCAATTGAATTACCCTGACCATGAACAGGAACTGCGACATCATCATGTTTTCACTGCCCCGCTGGGACCAGCCCATTTCTTCGCCGGCACTTTCGCTGGCCAAAGAATTTGCGAAGCATCAGAGGGTTTTTTATATCGAACATCCCTATTCATGGAAAGATGTTTATACGCTTCGCAACAGGGATGATGTGAAGCGCAGAAAGCAGGCTTTGTACAAAAGAAAAAATATTTATGAGCGGCCCGATGGTTTTCCGCCCAACCTGCTCAATGTTATTCCACCCATTACATTGCCGGTAAATCCGTTGCCTGCAGGGGCATTGTATAATTTTTTATCCCGGTTCAATGATAAAGCGGTTTTTAATACCATAAGAAAAGTTATTAAAGACCACCATGTAAAAGAATGGATTTACATCAACAGCTATGACCCGTTCTTTGCAAGAAAATTTCCCGGTGACCTGAAACCTTTGTTGAAAGTTTACCAGTCGATGGATGATATTTCGCAGGAACCTTATACCGCAAAGCACGGTGTCCGTCTTGAAGAAGATATTGTCCGCCGCTTTGATATGACGCTGGCTACATCAAAAGAACTTACCCGGTTAAAAGCGCAATGGAACCCCAACAGTTTTTTTCATCCCAATGCTGCGGATGTGACCCTTTTTAAAAAAGCTGCTGAACAAATACTTGAGAAACCTGAAGAGATGAAAGGAATTGATAAGAAAATTATAGGGTTTACAGGAAGCATTGAATACCGCACCGATTTTGAATTGGTAAAAAAAATGGTGGAATACCATAAGGACAAATTCTTTTTGTTCGTAGGGCCGGTATTTGCAGAAGAAGTAAGCAGCATGGGCTTTGATAAAATGCCGAATGTAAAATTCACCGGGTCAAAAAAGATAACTGAACTGCCCAATTACCTGCAGTACATGGATTGTGTAATTATACCATATAAGCTCAACACACTTACCAAAAGCATTTACCCGCTTAAAATAAACGAATACCTCGGTGCAGGCAAGCCCGTTGTGGCTACTCATTTCTCAGATGATATTTATTCATTTCATGATGTGGCTTATATAGCTGAAAATTATGATGGGTTTTGCCAGCTGATTGATAAAGCCATAGCGGAAAACTCAGATGATAAAAAAGCGGCCCGCATTAAACGTGCAGAACAAAATACCTGGGTTGCAAGGGTAGAGCAGTTTTGGGAATATGTGGGGGAATGGGAGCGGAGGAAAAAGTAAGAGGCTGAGGTTAGAAGCAAGCTCCAAACAGCGCCATATGCAAGAACCGGAAACCAGAAGGTATAATAACCGCTGTTTTTCTTAATTTTGCATTTGGCCCGCTGATAATGATATAAGTTCAGGGCTTTGAATGGTATCCGGGGCTGACCGGTTTTGACAGCATAGATCTTTGTAAGTAAGCATGCCGTGCGTTGTGTTATTAGCACGTTAATCTGAAAACTCAAACTTTAAATGGCGAAACTTCTTACGCCATGGCTGCCTGATCAGTGATCAAGTAGTCATTAGGGCCGCGGCTGCCGGTTGTTCTGTTACCATGCGCCGCCGCCGACTCAAAAACAAAACAGGATGCTGCAACCGGGTGTTGTGACGGTTGCTTAAGACAAGCGCAACTAAGGAAGTGATCGGTTCGTCCGTCTCCTGTTACTTCCCTACAACCAATGCCGGAATAAGCATGTAGAAGGCTTGTGGGGAATATGTTTGGACGTGGGTTCGAATCCCACCAGCTCCACTTACGTAAAAATTTTTTCGCCCCTTCTTTTTACCAATAAGCAGAAGGGGTTTCTTTTTTAAAGTCATATTAAGTTATGTGGGAGCAAGCATGATATCAGGTGATATGTTGAACAAGCCGTTTAGTTTTTAGGAATTGAGTACCAGATAGGCAAGTTGTGGTTGTTGTACCATGCTTGTCTTGCGTAAAGTGGTAATTTGATCATTTGATTACTATAATTCCT
>JANRKT010000303.1:0-4525 GCA_033763355.1 Chitinophagaceae bacterium
TAGTATTTGCTGCTATGTTAATGAACTTGCTTTACTCCCGGAAATTCAGGCTTGCGCCAAAATAAAAAGCCCCGCATGAATCGGGGCATTGTTAAAAGTTGTTTTCTTCATGTTACTGCGCAATAAACCTGAATGCGCTTAAGGCCATCGGGTTATTTTCGGAAGCATCTGCTTTTCGGATAATAAAATAAATATGATGCACGCCATCAACAGGGCTTCCGACCCTGATGCTTGTTTTGTTTTCCAAACCGGGTTTTGCACCACTGCTGATAAGTACTTCACCTAATTTTTGCCCATCAGGCTTATCCATTCTTAACTCCACAATGTATCCTTTGCCAAGAGGCGTTTGTATGCCATATTGCAGTTCAACAGAAGTTATGTATTTCATGTTGATGTCATGAAATGCAACCCATCCCTGGTTGCCGTTCAACAGCGCAAACTTGGTATTGCTGAATTCCATCACGTTTATCCCATCGGCCGTATCTTTATCAGCCGGTGATAATGTTGAATTGCGCAGAATGATTGAGCCTGTACCTGTAAGCGGTTTAATGTTATTGCCTCCTTTGTCTGCATAAACTGCTGTTATCATCATGGTTTTATTATCAGCAGCGTTTCCTGCATCTGCAGTAATTTTTCCTTCTGCCGGCAATGATTTCCCCGTTGCAGCCGCCAGCGACATGATCCAGCTTACAATTTTCTGGGCATCTTCTTTTTTCAGGTCGGGATGTGCGGCCATAACAGTTTCGCCCCAAACACCACCGCCGCCTTTAATGATTTTGTCCATTAAGTAATCTGTTGCTTTCGGGTCGTTCTTGTATTTATCAGCCACTGCTTGATAAGACGGCCCGATTGATTTTTCATTTTCCTTGTGACAGGTTTTACAATCTAAAGATGTTACCAGGTTCTTTCCTTCAGCAAGGCTTGTAAATTGCTGATGGCCCATTATCTGCGCCCTGTCCATACCAGCCATATAATCAACTTTTACAAAAACATTGTTCATATCAATCTTCCCGTCTGCAGAGTTGCCATCTTCTTTATCGTTCACGTTTACTTTGTATGCCACAGGTTTCCCGGGAAAGAAGAAACTGGGTTTATCAGGTAATTCAACAGAAACAACCGGGGCCTCGTTTCCTGCATATACCTGTAACACTTCGCTTTTTGAAATGGCACCTTTATCGTCTGCCGCTTCTACATAAATTTCATAATCGCCTGCATTGTTTAAAGTAATATCAGTTACAGGTTCTTTGGTTTGCTTTTGCCCGTTGCCGTAATGCCATGTGTAAGTAATGGGGTCTTTGTCAGGATCTGAAGAACCTTCAGCCGAAAGCTTAACTGTGAAAGGCAATGCACCACTTGTTTTGTCAACAGCTAATTTTACTTTGGGCGCCCTGTTACCGCTGTTGTAATCAACTCTTGATAACATGGCATCTGGGTTTTTCGTAAACCATCCGTTTCCATATTCAAGAATATATAAGCGGCCATCAGGGCCCATTTCAATGTCAATAGCTGCATTGAGTTTGGTATGTTCCATGAATGGCTCCATCTTAATATAATTCCCTCCGGCATCCATGGTTACCATTTTCATCCAGCCCCTCATCCATTCGTAAAACAACAGTTTGCCATTATAATATTCCGGCATCCTTGTTTCTTTGGGATAATATTCTGCGTAATACACGGGCCCGGCCATTGCATTTCTGCCCCCGGTGCCCAATTCGGGAAATTCATTTGATACGGCATAAGGGTAATAAATAAACGCCGGGCTTACTACAGGTAATTCTTTTACGCCGGTATTGTTTCTTGAATCATTAACCGGTTTGCCTGCGTCAAATGATGGCCCGCTTCTGCCTGTTGCGTAGTCAAAATCGTGATAAGCGTAATTATTGCCTATAAACAAGGGCCATCCGAAAAAGCCGGCTTTTCGTGCCTGGTTCAGTTCGTCATATCCCCTTGGCCCGCGGGTTTCCAAACTGTCATTGGCTGCATCCGGGCCAACTTCTCCCCAGTATAAAAAGCCTGTTTTGCGGTCAACTGATATGCGATAAGGGTTCCGGTTGCCCATTACATATATCTCAGGCCTTGTATCAGGGGTTCCCGGTTTAAATAAATTGCCATCCGGAATTTCATAGTTACCATCTTCTTTTATTTTAATGCGAATGATTTTCCCCCGCAGGTCGTTACTGTTGGCAGAAGAACGCCTTGCATCAAATTGCTCAAAGCCGGGCCTTTCATCCATCGGCGCAAAACCATTGAGTATGTATTTTGACCGGGGCTGGTTGAACGGCGTTGAATTATCTCCAGTTGAAAGGAACAATATCCTGTCAGGCCCGAAGGCAATTGAACCTCCTGTATGGCAACAGATATTTCTTTGAGAATAAAACTGCAGAATAATTTTTTCAGAGCTTAAATCAAACTTTTTATCCTTAAAAACAAAGCGTGACAAACGGTTTACCGAAGTATCCTTTGGTGAATAAAAGAGATAAACATAATTGTTCTTTGCGTATTCAGGATCGGCGCAAATACCGAGCAAACCCTCTTCTGCATTAACACCCGAAACAGTTGCTTTGTAATACACATCAAGTTTTGCAGCGTCTGACAGTTTTTTAACAGCCTGATCGTAGTATAAAATTTCTCCTTTGCGCTGCACTACAAGTATATCAAGATTGGGGAGAATGGCCATTTCCGTAGGTTCATCAAAACCGGTTGCCAGTTGTACTTTTGTAAACCGGTCTTCATCAGGAGCTATTTGCGAAGTGGCTTTGCTGTAATTCAATTCTTCATTTTTCCCTATTGCATATTGTATGCCGCCCAGTATGTGCTTAAGATAATTTTCCTCGGCATATGATTCTTCTGTGTGCCCCAGTTCAGTATAAAAAGCCCTTCCCCCGTCATAATCATGGTACCATGCCATGGGGTGGTTGTCCCCGTTCTCACCGCCTTCATAAGATTTTTCGTCAATGGTTAGCAATACATGTACGTCAGAATCAGAAGGTACTTTTTTAAAATTGTATAACTCATCAGTTCTTTCCCAAACATCGGGTAAAAAAGAAGTAGAGGCATGCGTTTTATCCTTAACAACAAACTTTGCTTTTTGAATTTTGGGATGGCTTTTAAAATAGGCGCCAACCAGTTTGCCATACCAGGGCCACTGGTATTCGCAGTCGGTAGCTGCATGTATGCCAACATATCCCCCGCCTGCCTGAATGTATCTTTCAAATTCCGCCTGCTGGTAATGATTAAGTACATCACCGGTGCTGTTTAAAAAGATTACCGCCGCATATTTTTTTAACGAATCTTCAGTAAACCAGCCGGCGTTTTCAGTAGTGTCAACATCAAAATTATTTTCCCTTCCCAATTTTTGTATTGCAGCAATACCATTGGGTATGGAACTGTGACGGAAGCCTGCTGTTTTTGAAAATACCAGCACACGGGGGTTACCGCTTCTTTTACCTGCTCCGCAACCTGCAAGCAGAAGAGATACAGTAATAATTGCACCAATCAGCCTTAACATGAGTAAAACAATTTTAATCGTTGATAAAAAAGGCCGGTTAACATCCGGCCGGTTGGGTTATAGTGATTTGATTTTTATATTCCGGTACCAAACCATGTTGCCATGGTCCTGTATGGCAATACGGCCTTTTTTATATGTGCCAAAATCTTTCCATGTTTTGAATTTACTTTCCTTTACCATTTTCTTCCAGTTGTCATCCCACAATGTGGTTGAAACAACTTTGGTTCCGTTCTGCCGAAGTTCAAGACTGCCTTTGTCAGCGATAATCTCGGCTTCATTCCATTCACCTGCCGGGTTTACGGTTTCTGGAGTACTGGTAATTAGGTCATACAAATCACCTGACCGGTGCTTGATGATTTTTGCATCGGGATGTGCAGCATTATCCAGTACCTGCATTTCGGGCCCTGTATGCCAGGCATGTTCATACTTGGCGTCTTCATTAATGTAAAACATAATGCCGCTGTTGCCGCCGGGAGAAAGTTTCCACTCCAGTTTAAGATGAAAATTTTCAAATTCATCATCTGTAGCCAGGTCGCCCCCGCCCACTGTTTGCCAGTCTTTTTTTTGAAGGGTATCCAGATACAAAGCGCCATCTGCAACTTTCCATGCGCTGCCATCAGATTTTTTATTGTAAACATGCCATCCGTTTTTTGTGGCGCCGTCAAACAGTAATTTCCATCCTTCTGCTTTTTCCTGTTCGGTAAGTACATTTATGGAAGCAGTTGCAGCAGCGCTGTCAGTTGCCGTTGCTCCGGGAATATCTTCCTGCCCTGCGCTATTGCCGGAATTATTGCAGGAAATAAAAACAATGCCTGTTATAAACAGAAAGAAAAGTTTTTTCATCTGAATATTTTTCAGTTTTAATTCAATAAGCCTGTTAATGCTTATTTTTTCATGGAGAGAATATATTTTACCATGGCTTCAGCATCTTCCTGCGATACATTGGCATGGGCTGCCATTGGTATTTCGCCCCAAACACCCTGTCCGCCTTTGATGATTTTTTCTGAAAGCAATTTG
>JANRKT010000304.1:0-8339 GCA_033763355.1 Chitinophagaceae bacterium
CCGGTTGAATTCAATAAGTCAAAGTTTACAACCGACAGGGGCAAATACCTCAGCTCATCTTTCAATAAAGCATTTAATAAATACTACAAGCAGGCAGGTATTACAGTAAACAGCAGCTTTTTAAAAATGTGGCAGGATAAAAATGCTTATGCTTATCCTGCACTTTTGCTGAATGCCACACATGTTGAAGATGGCAACAAAGCTGTCTTCTCCCCTTTTGCATTAAATGAAAAGTTTTATGCCGATACACGGGATGTACTCAACATCATGAAGAAAAGTGTGCCCCTGAAAGAAGCCATCACATCATGTGCAAGGTTTCCTGCTATAACGCCGCCCGGCCTGGTGTACAGTTATAATGAAGCCACTGGCGAAGAAAAGAAATGGGGCCACATTGTGGATGGCGGCTACTTTGAAAACACTGCAGTGCAAACCTGCATGCAAACCAAACTGATGATGGACGATGTAATTGACAAACATTTTAAATCACTGAAACCAAAAATAAAAATCATTGTGGTGGGCATACAAATACAAAAATGCTATGGCGATTCAAAACCAATGGGTTTTAATTACGAAATGGCGCCGCTTACTGCTGTAACCGGTGTGCCCTTCCGCTGGATATGGGGGGCAGACAGCATGTTTAAAAGAATGGATAAAAACTACGAGGCGGTAAAATTCGAACTCATCAACAATTATTATAAAACAAATAACGGGGAGAAAAAGAAAACCAAAAAAAATGCACTTCCGCTTGGCTGGTACCTTTCTCAAATATCAAAGGATATTATTTATTGCCAGGCCATGAATATTGATAAAAGCTGTTTAAGAGTAAATACTGATTCAGCCTGTGAGAAAAGAATAGCGCAGAATAACAGGGAAAGTTTTGTACACCTGGTGCAAAGTGCGAATGATAAATGAAGTAATCCCGGAATCTTGTTCCCTGTTTGCTTTACAAACTCATCATCTCTTTAAACTTAACAGCCTGCCTGCGACTTACTTCTATTTTTTCGCCGCCTTTTATTTCCAGCAGCAGGCCGCCATTAAAATAAGGTTCCACTTTTTCAATCATGCGGAGGTTTACAATGTGTTTGCGGTTGGCCCGGAAGAATACTTTTTCATCCAGCCTTTCTTCAAGTGCGTTTAGCGATTTTAATATAAGCGGTTTATTGGGGCCGAAAAATACTTTGGCATAATTACCCACACTTTCAAACAGGCGTATGTCGCTGAGTTTTACAAACCAGCAACGCTCACCGTCTTTTACAAACACCTGGTCGCTTTCGCCTAATGTTCCCCGGTTTACCACATGGTCAACAGGCATCGCTGATTCTTTTTCATCTGCATGTTCCAGCTTATTCAGTGCATCCGCAAGGCGGCGCGGCTCAACAGGTTTTAGAAGATAGTCAAGTGCATTTACTTCAAAAGCTTTTAAAGCATACTCGTCATACGCTGTAGTAAAAATTACATGCGGAGCTTTGTCAAGCTCCGAGAGCATATCAAAACCGGTTTTGCCGGGCATTTGTATATCCAGGAAAACAAGGTCGGGCTGCAGTTCATCAATTTTCTGCAACCCTTCTGAAGCATTTGCAGCTTCTGCAATCACTTCTATTTCGGGATAATCCTGCAGGAGTTTTTTCAATTCATTACGGGCAAGCCTTTCATCATCTACAATAATTGCTTTCTTAACCATTTGACAGAGTTTTATCTTAAAATGCAGTTTGAACTGGTATCAGCACTTTGGCTTCCACCATGTTGCTGCCGGTATCATGTATTTCAAATTTCGCTTTTTCCCCGAATAATAAACCAAGCCGGCTTGCGGTGCTGTTAATCCCAAAACCTTCACGGTTCAATCCCCCGTTTAATTTGCCGGTATTGCGTACAATCAGTTCATGATCATTGCCCCTGAAATCTGAAATAATCCTCACCACGCCGCCATCAACAATTTTACTGATGCCATGCTTGATGGCATTTTCAACAAGTGTCTGAAGCATCATGGGCGGTACGGGCTGGTCAAGCGTATCCTCGTCAATATCATATTCCACCCTCAGCCGGTCCTCAAAACGGATGTGCTCCAGAGCAAGATAATCTTTTACAATATTCAGCTCCTTTTCCAGCGGTACTGTTTCAAGGTTTTCGGCCTGCATACTGCTGCGCAGGATGTTACTGAGTTCTGTTATTGCATTTCTTGCCCGGGGCGGGTTTTCATCAATTAAAGCACGGATGCTGTTGAGGGCATTAAAAATAAAATGCGGGTTGATATGCGATTTAATGGTTTTTAATTCCAGCTCTTTTACAAGCGCCTGCAGCTTTAAAGTATCAAGCTGCTGGTTTCTTGCCTTTTCAATGTAGTGGTAAATAAAATAAATACAGTTCCAGATAAAAAGGAAGATGAAAGAATAAAATGTATTGCCTACAAATATCCCCGTTTCTGATAAAGACCCTTCTGATTCTATCCTGAGGTCAAGAAAACTGGTTAAAAAGCTTTCAAGCAAACCTACCAGCAGCGAAAAGAAGAGGGTAATAAGAATGAACCCGATGATTTGTTTTTGAAGGGAACCCTGCAGGATCCTTGAGCGTTTTATCACGTTCCTCATGATGTGGGAAAATGCTACCCCAAGACTTACAAATATGGTTACCCGGCCCAGGAACACCCCGTTGAGCCTGTCGAATGTAATGGCAAAAAACGTATTAATGAGTACAAACAATCCCCAACCCACTAACTGAAAAGACCAGTATTTGGGAAGTTTGCTTAAAAAACCAGGCATATCAACGCTTTAATCAGGTTCAAAACTACTGAAATGCAGGCCTTAATTTAACGCTTTTGTATTAATGGTGAAATAGTTTTGTTACCGGCAGAAATAAGGGTAATCATTTAAAGGGCCAAAAACAGGTATCTTTTTTTATATTTTTCAAGCCATTGTTACGTTATATGTCTGTTAAACAATGTACTGTCCTTAGTGAAAACCAACCTGACCCGGAATTTTTTTGTTGCACTTTTGGTTTCCTGCTTTTCTCTTGCTGCAACACATTCCCTGTTTGCACAGGGAAGGGTAATACTTAATGAATTTCTTCCCTGGCCGGGCAATGCATGTGGCACCACTGCTGAGTTTGTTGAAATACTCAATATGGGCCCAGGTCCCATGAACATTGGCTGTTATATCCTTACAGATGGTGATTTTTCTATTACAATTCCTGCAGGTACAATTTTGCAACCCGGACAGTTCTATGTTATATCTGGACAGGATTTTTTGCCCATGCCTTGCGGAAATATCAATGCCAATGTAACTGTTGATCTGAACTGGACAACCTGCGGCTGCACCAGCGGAGTTATTCCAACAACAGGAGATGGCTTATTTACAGATGGAGGTTCAGCAAATGAACAGGTTGTATTACTCAATCCTTCAGGCGCAATTGTTGATGCTGTTATAAGGGATTTTCCCGCTGAAGCATCTTCATCAATCACAAGTTCATCAGCTGGCGGCTGCAGCCCGGTAACATTTGATCTTGACAATATGGGAGTGCAATATGAAACAATAGGCGAATCAGCAGGCAGGGCCAACTCATTTGCCAGAAAAACCGACGGGGCATGCGGCTGGTTAAAAGATACACAACAAAGTGGCGGAGCTACCAACAATACACCCGGTGAAGACCCCGACCTCGATATTTCGATGGCCATTATTGAAGAACCCAATTGCGGCGGCGGTACTGCTATTTTTACAGTAAATAATTCTCCTCCCAATTCCTATTTCCCGATTGATTATATACTGGGCTACGATTCCAACGGTGACGGGCAATTTACGTCTGCAGATACTTACAGCACCGGGGTTGATAACACACCGCCTTCATTGACAATCGCAGGTCTCGTACCCGGTTTATACAGGATCAATATCGGCAGCGCCGAAGGCTGCGATTTCAGGGATTTCAGTTTTATGGTGGGGCCATGCAGCCCACTTGCAGTAAAACTTATTTCTTTTAATGCTGTACAGGAAAGAGAAAAAATAAAGCTCACATGGGGTATTCAGAATACAAATGTTTTGAATGAAATAAGAATTGAAGCAAGCATGGATGGAAACCGGTTTACCACACTGGGGTCAGAAACAGTGAAACATTTTAATACAACAGAATTTTTTTCTTACACAGTAAACAACCTGCAATGGAAATACTTCCGTTTGCAGCTTATCAATAAACAGGCGGTTATAAATTTTTCAAATGTTATCAGGCCGGGTACAGGAGGGTTGTTTGACAAGCCTTTAAAAATATCCCCCAACCCTGTTTATGATCAGTTCAATCTTGAATACTTTTCTTTATCTGGTTCCCGCATCAGCGTTATCATTTTAACAGCCGGTGGACAAACAGCAAAAAAACTTCAACTGAGAGCTGAAGAGGGTTATAACCGGTTCATCGTTAACCTTTCAGGGCTTAAAAAAGGAATTTACTTTGTACAGGTAACCGATCCCCTCCATGAAAAAAAGCATTTCTCCAAACTGCTGAAACAATAAAAATTGTTCAAAACAACAAAAGCCCTGAATTTCTGTTAAATTATAATATTTGATCTGTCTCCTAATCTTCAATAATTTTGTCGTTTCCCGACATTTCTGAATCAGTATGGAAAATCAGGCAGGACCTTTGCTTAAACAAATCAATTCTCCTTCAGACCTTAAAAAGCTGAGCAGGGAACAATTGCACCAGTTATCAAATGAATTGCGCCAATACATTATTGACGTTGTAAGTGTGCATGGCGGGCATTTCGGTGCAAGCCTTGGTGTAGTGGAACTTACTGTTGCCCTTCACTATGTTTTCAATACGCCTTACGATCAGTTGGTTTGGGATGTAGGCCACCAGGCATATGGACATAAAATCCTCACTGGCAGAAGGGATAATTTTTATACCAACAGGAAATACAATGGCCTGAGCGGTTTTCCCAAAAGAAGCGAAAGCGAATACGACACATTCGGTGTTGGCCATTCTTCTACTTCCATAAGCGCTGCATTGGGCATGTCACTCGCAGCAAAATACAAAGGCGAACAAGACAGGAATGTGGTTGCTGTTATTGGCGATGGCGCCATGACAGCAGGTATGGCTTTTGAAGCCATGAACCATGCCGGTGTTACCGATTCCAACATGCTGATTATACTCAACGACAACTGCATGAGTATCGACCCCAATGTGGGCGCATTAAAAGAATACCTTACCGATATCACTACTTCGCATACTTATAACCGCTTAAAGGACGACATCTGGAAAGCGCTGGGCAAATTACCCGTGGGTAAAAACTTTACCCGTGACATGGCCAGCAAACTGGAGCACAGCATTAAAGGTTTTATAAGCAAAAGCAGTAATTTATTTGAATCACTCAAGCTCCGCTACTTCGGCCCTATTGACGGGCACAACATTACCAAACTTGTAGATACGCTGAATGACCTGAAAGACATTTCTGGCCCCAAAATCCTGCACATTGTTACCGTTAAAGGCAAGGGCTATTCGCTTGCAGAAAAAGACCAGACCAAATGGCATGCACCTGGTTTGTTTGATAAAGTAACCGGCGAGATACAAAAAAAGAAATTTGACCTGCCGCAACCCCCGAAATACCAGGATGTGTTTGGGCATACGATCATAGAACTCGCAGAAAAAAATCCAAAGATATTTGGCATCACTCCTGCTATGCCATCCGGTTGTTCATTAAAATACATGATGGAGAAAATGCCTGACCGTGCATTTGATGTTGGCATTGCCGAGCAGCATGCAGTAACTGTAAGCGCAGGTATGGCTACACAGGGCATGAAAGTGTTCTGCAATATTTATTCATCTTTTATGCAGCGTGCATACGACCAGGTGGTGCATGATGTAGCCATTCAAAAGCTGCCCGTTATTTTTTGTTTGGACCGTGCAGGCCTGGTAGGTGAAGACGGGCCCACACACCATGGCGCTTATGATATTGCTTATATGCGCTGCATACCCAACATGATTGTGAGTGCACCGATGAATGAAAGTGAATTGAGAAACCTGATGTACACGGCGCAACTGGAAAGTACCGATGCGCCTTTTGTAATTCGCTATCCAAGGGGTGAAGGCGTAATGCCGGACCTGCCCGCCGAACAGGGAGGATGGAGAACTGAAATGAAAGAAATAAAAATTGGTACGGGCCGTAAATTAAAAGACGGACAGGATATAGCCATACTTTCATTGGGTCACCCGGGAAATTTTGCCGCCGCAGCCATACGAGATTTAAAAACCGATGGATTGAACCCGGCACATTATGACATGCGTTTTGCAAAACCGCTTGATGAAGAACTGCTGCACGAAGTGTTCACAAAGTTTGATAAAGTGATAACTGTTGAGGACGGAACTGTGAAAGGTGGTTTTGGAAGTGCAGTGCTTGAGTTTATGGCAGCAAACAATTACCATGCTGCAATAAAGATACTGGGCATTCCCGACAGCATAGTGGAACATGGTACACCCAAAGAACTGCACAGGGAATGCGGATATGATGCACAGGCAATAAAAGAAACCGTACTGGAAATGATGAAAGGAAAAGTGAATGTATCTGAGCTGGTTCAGTAACTTTCAGCCCACCACTGCTTCATTAAACATTTCTCCGTATTTCTTTTTATACTCCTGTGGTGTAAGGCCTGTTAAGCGTTTAAAGATATTACGGAAGAAACCAAAGTCGCTATAGCCTACTTCCATACAAACCTGCTCCACGGTGAGTTTTCCTTTTTCCAAAAACCTTTTTGCCGCCTCTACCCTTACTCTCTGGATGTATTCCAGTGGTGTATTGCCGGTTATCGTTGTAAACTTTCTTATAAAAGTCCGGGAGGACATATTGAATTTTTCCGCCAGGCCGTTTATCGTCAGCAGTCTGTCATAATTTTTTTCTATAAAGTCCTGCACCCGGTTTATTTCATTATCCTCATGATTGCGCTGCAGGTTGAAGATGGCGAAGGAATGCTGGCTGCTGTCGTGCACATGAATCATAAAAACTTTGGCGGCGGCAAATGCCATATCTCTGCCGCTGAATTTTTCAATCAGGTAAATAATAAGTGAGGTAAAGGCAAAGGCTCCGCCGCTGGAATAAATTCTTCCTTCATCAATAATCACTTTATCATCTTCTAATTTCACTTTCGGGAATAGCTGTCTGAACGATGCTGCCCCCATCCAGTGTGTGGTGGCTTTCCTGCCATTGAGCAACCCGGTGGAAGCTGATACAAATGCCCCCAGGCACATGGAAGCCATATCCGCTCCCCTTTCATATTGCCGCTGTATCCATTTTATCATTTCTTTTTCCCTTTGCAATGTTTCCATGATGCAGTCAAAATTCATGGCAGGAACCATGATAAGGTCGTACTGCTTTCTATTATTCACCGTAACATTTCCAATCATGTTAAAAGGCTTGTGTTCTGCCAGCAGGTTGCTGTTTACAATATCCACATCAAAAAAAGTTTTGCACTTCACACCCATGCTTTTGGAAATGGTTTCCACCTTTGAAAACATATCAT
The DNA here is from genome assembly GCA_033763355.1 of Chitinophagaceae bacterium. Lineage (GTDB taxonomy): Bacteria > Bacteroidota > Bacteroidia > Chitinophagales > Chitinophagaceae > JANRKT01. The sequence continues at coordinate 7,488 of JANRKT010000304.1, forward strand.
AAGGCCCTGCCACCGAACTGGCGACAGCTCCTTCAAAGTTGAGTACCGCTACTTTCATATGTTACACTTTTATTAGGAGACAATAACATAATATCAGAACATTTCTTTCCCCTCCTGCACCCATTGCCCCGAACCCTGAGCTGTTTAATTAAACAAAAGTATCAGCTAAAACAGCTGCAGGCTCCAATTGGCAATATCGGCTTTGGATTTTGGCAATAATGCCGTTGGCAGAATCGCCACATCAAAGATAGTTTTGTGCCATCAAATCAGTCATTATAAATTTTAAGAAAATGAAAAGGATTATGGTCCGTTACAAGGTAAAAGCTGATAAAGCCGAAGAAAACAAACAATTTGTAAAAGCGGTTTTTGAAGAACTGAACACCAAACAGCCCGCCGGTATCCGCTATGCTACTTTTGTGCTGCCCGATGGAGTTTCCTTTGTTCATATCGCTTCCATTGAAACGGCTGACGACAGTAATCCGCTGGGCATGACGGATTCCTTCAAAGTTTTTCAAAAAGATATTAAAGACCGTTGCGAAGAACCGCCCGTGGCAATGGAATTAACGGAAGTGGGCTCCTACAGAATTTTTTAAACCTCAACAAATAAAAGATGAAATACAAAATAGGCACCAAAGAAAAACCCATGAAACTGGAAACGCCACCTCTGTCATCTGAATTCACCATGCATACAGAAGAGAAAGACGGAAAGGAAATTTTAGTATGCACCGTTGGTAAAACTATTCTGCATTACGATGCAAGATGCTTAGATGATTTACATGCCATGCTGAAGAAACACGGTGATTGGATGGAACTGGGAAGTGCAGATGAACAAAAGCCCGCCAAAGAAGGAAC
>JANRKT010000305.1:0-2525 GCA_033763355.1 Chitinophagaceae bacterium
ACCCCTAAAGACATTTTATGTCATCAAAAATTTCATCATGCATGGCCCTGATGGAACTGATTATAAAAACAAACACATCTGCAAGGAAGTAATAAAACCCGAAAAACCGGTACTGGAACATGTTACAGCCCCAAAGTTCCGTATGACTGTTACGTTTGACGAACAGGGAAGCAAAACCCTTGTAAGCATTCATTCTCTTTTTGAATCGGCAGAACAATTAAGAGATGTAATAAAAGTCTTCAGGGCTGATGAAGGAATGAAGCAGAACGTGGACAGGATGGAAGCTTATGTCAGTTCACAAATCAAAATTCGTAAACAATTAAAAACAACAAATATGGCAAGGGTCAGCATTTATCTCAATTTTCCGGGCAATACCGAAGAAGCATTTAATTTTTATAAATCAGTTTTTAAAACTGAATTTTCAGGAGCAGGTGTTCAGCGATTTGGTGATATTCCTGCGGCAGAAGAACAGCCGCCACTATCTGAAGAAGATAAAAAACTCATCCTGCATATTGAATTGCCCCTGCTGGGTGGACATGTTTTAATGGCCTCAGATGCCCCGGAGTCAATGGGGTTTAAAGTAAACTTTGGAAACAACTATTACATCAACCTTGAACCTGATACAAGAGCTGAAACCAAACGGTTATTTGATGCCCTTTCTGAAGAAGGAGTTATAAGCATGCCGCTCCAGGACATGTTTTGGGGCGCCTATTTTGGAAGCTGTACCGATCAGTTTGGAGTGAACTGGATGGTTAATTGCATGGCAAAAGATTAAATAAATTTTTCACCATTCAGAACAAAGAGTAATCAGAAAAGCTTTGTCCAGGGATATACAGAACCGGTTGCTGTTTTACTTCCGGAATTTCCGGAAAGAGAATATAAATATTAGAGGGGCTAGTTAAAGAATCATCTTACCAAATTTCTCCAGCTCGGTTTTTTCCGCAGGGGTAAGCGGTTCATCGTTATCAAATTTTGATTTAAAAAACAATACCCTTTTGTGCTGCGGGTATTTATGCAGGATGGCTCTAATTATCGTCCCCGTATTTTCGTCTTTCTGGTAAAGTGGTTTGGGGGGTGGCGGAGTTGATTTGTAACGGGTGGGCCTTTTTAATATCACTGCTTCAAGCGTGGCAAGTTTCCCCGGAGGAATGGTTTTTATTTTAAGCGCCTTACCATACAGGCCCTCTAATTGTTTTTTGCTCAGGCCCCCTCTTTCCTCATACTGGTTGCTGATGCTTTTTACAAATACAGAACTTGGATAAGCCTGCAGCACAGCCTGAAGTATATCTTTTATAACATCTACATCAACTTTCTTGCGGTACATAAAATAAAATTCAACAACAGTGGTAATATTGCTGCAGCAGGTTTTAAACCTGCGGCTGCACCTCAACTTTTTTATCAAGCCCGTTAAATAAATACCTGGCCAGCATCATGCAGGCAAAAAGGATGATGATACTCAGGTAGCCCAGCCAGCTATAGTGATGAATTTTTCCTGCGCCATCTTTAATAACCACCATGCCTGCAACAAAAGAAGCAATGCTGGTACCCAGTTGCTGCACACTGCTGTTAAAACTCATAAAACTGCCCCGTTGTTCAGGCAGCACCACATTGGTAACCATGGCCTGTGCCGCTACTCCCCTTCCGGTTGAAAAAACAAACCATAATGCAAATAAAGCAAGTACAAGATAAAAAGGCATTACAGGCAAATTGGTGATGGTGTAAACAAGAAACAGTGATAAGATAACAGACACTGTAAATACAATAAGCTTACCATACTTATCGGCCAGGCGCCCAAGTATATTGGCAGAAAGAAATGAAGCGATGCCGCCAACGAGGTATATCATGGGGGTTTGCGATTTGGAATAACCCATGTTGAACTCCATATAAGGGTTAACAAATGGTATAATCATAAAATGCCCCGCCATCATTAAAGCGGAGAATAACAAAGCAAGCCTTTGCTTTGGTTCATCTATCACTTTCAGCAATACATGAAACCTGCTTTCATTTTCGCTGCGCTGCCTTACATGTTCCGTCATGGGTGGAACAAACTTCATCACCAGTGGTATAATAACTATACCCAAAATGCCAACCAGTATAAATGGTGCATGCCAGCTTATTAAATTGGCCAGGTACAACGAGAAAGGTACGCCAATTGTGGAAGCAATGGCAAATGCAGACATTACCGAACCCATAGCTTTTCCCCTCTGTTCATAAGCAAATAAATCTGAAATTATGGATAACACCTGTGCACCGATAAGGCCACCGAAAATTCCCGCAAAAACCCTTGCCGCAAACAACAGCATATAGGATGGCGCTATGCCACAGGCAATGGTGCCCAATAAAAAACCTCCGTAACCGAGTAATAAGATTTTTCTGCGGTCGAACCGGTCAACAAAAAAAGCTGCTGCAAATCCGCTGAAAGCCGCACTGAGTGTATAAGCCCCTACAAGAAAACTGAATTGCCCGGGTGAAATATGAAAATAAGGCATCAGGTAATTACCCAATGGCATCATAATCATAAAATC
>JANRKT010000306.1:0-18182 GCA_033763355.1 Chitinophagaceae bacterium
ATCCGTTGTTGACAATGTGCCCCTTGTTGCTGCAGGCATGGGTATGTATGACATGCAGACCTATCCAACCGATCATGCATTCTGGACCTTTCTTGCTTATTGCGCCGGAACCGGCGGCAGTTGCCTGATCATCGGATCGGCTGCAGGTGTGGCAGCAATGGGCATGGAGAAAATAGATTTTTTATGGTATGCAAAGAAGATAGGTTTGCTGGCATTACTGGGATACCTGGCAGGCGCTGCTGCATTCATCATACAACACAGCCTCGTCAATTAACAAAGGGGTTATCAGGATAATTTCACATTTAACAGCAGGTAAAGTTTTGTAACTTTAAGTATGAAACTTGTGCTGATAACCATAGTGCTGGTTGCATTGGCATTTGCAGGAATTGCCATTAAGATACTGTTGAAAAAAAACGGAAAGTTTGCCGGAACATGCAGCAGCAACAATTCATTATTGCAGGGTGAAGACGGCGTATGCGGTGTATGTGGTGCAAGGCCTGATGAAAAATGCAAGTCTTAAGGTTTCATTTCGCTGATGATGGCAACCGGATAACGTCAGGACTCCATGTTAGGTGCAGTTATAAGATTCTAAACTTTTCTCCATCAATAAAAGATAGCTCTGTTTCCCTACCTCGAATTCTGCAATGTATTTTGAGAGTTTTTGCTAAGTTAGGTGCTGGGTCGCTAACCCTCAATGTTGACGGAAGAACTACACCTTCATAAACACCATTAGCTACTAGTTGCTGTATTTGCATGGTTACATCAACTATACTTCCCGGAACACCATAGCTTGCAGAGTAGATTTTAATTGGATATTTTAATAATCTCCAAATGTCAACACCTTTGTAGTTAACCTTTTTTTCTGCAAATCCCATCTCTGATAAAAAAAGTAATATTTTCTGAATTTCTTCGCTGTTCATGCCTGTCTCCCCGGAAATACCTTGTACTGTCCTAAATGAGTACTTTGATGAATAGAGGGAACTAATCAACTTTTGCGAAAGTTCATCGGTTAATGATAGACTTCTGTTCGCAATTAATGTGTCTTTTATATCAGTTGGAATAACATCTTCCATAGTCTCCTCAAGATCGCCAACCTTTTTGTCTACATTTTTTGTTTTCCTGACATTATCCTGTATCTCTTTTTCATTTTCCGCAGTTTTCTTTTCAAGGTTTTTTACTTTACTATATAAATCTTCTAAAAAACGTTTTGAAAAAATGGCTGCTATCACACAAAAGCCAGCGAGTATGAAATAATTTTTACTCGGCAGACTACCACTTGAAGGTTCATCAATTAAATTGTTTGATAGAATTTGAAGAAATAGCGGAACTGTGATGGACGCACATAAACTTAATAGCATAGATTTTGCAAAATTTATCCAACATTCCGTTTTCTTATAGTCAAGTTTAAATGCCAAAAAGTAGTTAGTTAGTCCTCCCAAAAGGCCAGCACCAATAATTATTGTTATGAGTAACTGAATATGTGTCATAGTAGAGGCGTTAAATAATTGCGCCTAACGAGCAGGGCTTTGCGGTCGGTGGGATATTTTATAAACGTCGCCCCCGGCGACGAAAGCCCAAATAAAAAACTAAAGTACAAAATATGCACTGAAGCTAAATAGTAAAAGTTAAGCTGGGACAACTGCTGATAGTAGTACAAAAGATGACGGACGCTTTGCGTCCAGCCCCGCTGCCGCAAAACCCCGTAAGCCGCTGGCATGCTGTTCGTCCAATTTGTTGCGTATCAAGTTTATTCATCGTTTCCTTCAATGTATAAATAGTAATCAAGTACGGCAAGATTTTCAATGTCTGTTTCTTTACAGATTTGTCTTAAAAACTTGCAAGTGATTTTGTACTTGTCACCTCTTGATAAACCTCTTGGCAATTCTATTCCGTATTTTTTTAAAGCTGTTGTTGTCTTATCATTTTTAACGAAGTAAATGTCAGGATTGTGTATGACAAGAAGTTTTGAAATAAGTCCTTCGTTGATGCCTCTAATTTTTAAATCTCCTTCAAGAGCTCTGTTGTAGCGAACTGCAATATCTGTTTGTTCATCACAAAGCATAGAGAGAAGTTTAGAAAACTTTTTTATTTCTCTTTTAATTGTTGGTTTAGGCAATGCAATAATGTGCCCCAACTCCCAAATGGCGAAGAAACTGTCAATGTCAATGTTTGAAAAGTTAGGATAGTCAAGTGTTGAGCGAAGTTCTTTAACTGTCGCTTTTCTTTCTGCAACAACATCGTTGTATTCAGTGGCTTTTCGTCTGTAATTTTTCAGCACTCGGATAAACTCGTTTCTTTCAGTAAGAGTCGCTTCATACTCTTCGTTGAGTTCTTGCTTTTCCCGTTTAGCAGCTCGTTCTTCATCTCGTTTTCTTTCTCGTCTGGCGGAGTATTCGTCTTGATAAGTTTGAAGAAATTTTTTTGTCAAGGGTTTGGCAGTTGCAGAAAGTTTCTCAAACCAAACTTTTAACTCCTTGCATATTTCTTGGTCGTCAATGGAAACTGTCAATTCAATGTTGTCATTAAGTCCACCATTGGTGCAGTTTGCAGAACCGATAAATCCTTTGTAGGAATTTCGTTTCCGAAACAGATATAACTTGGGATGAAAATATTCTTTGTCGGTGTATAGATTAACTGTAAGATTTGATTTTAACTGCCACTCAAACAAGGTCCAAAGAGCTTTTGGTTCTGTTGGAAGGTCAACACCGACTAAATAGCTCTGGATACATCCTTCAGGGAGCTTGTCAGTAATAAATTTAAGTCCAGTCGAGTTAAGCAAAGCTACAGCTATCCAAATTTCGTCAGACATCTTGATGTCAGGAATTAGGTTGTCAGAAAGTTTAGTTATCAATTTATTCATTACTCACCTGTTGAAAGTAGAACTGTCGCTTAATGTTTGCGGCTTACACGTAAATTTATGCTGTAAGACGCAAGAGTTCAAAAAATATCATGCCCGAAAACCAACAATCTGGCGTTATACATTTTATACCTGCCCTGCCTACCGGTCAGGCAGGCAAGTTGTTGTTAGGACAATCCGCCCTGTAATTTTCAGCAGCTATTGGCGTCCCACCAACAGCTTATGTTATTACAGCTAAAAAAAATCATTGCAATTCTTCTGTCCGTTCTTTCAAACCCGGTGAAGTATATGTTTTTATAATCCCGTTTTCATCGTAAGTAAAAAACACTTCCAGTTTAAGGTTTTTATGATCAACCAGGAATTGCTTTGCTTTTTCCAGCCCCATAACCATAAAAGCGGTAGCATAAGCATCAGCGGTCATGCAGTCTTCTGCCATTACAGTAGCGCTCAGCAAATTATTTCGTGCAGGGTAACCTGTAAACGGGTTGATGATATGCGAATATTTTTTGCCGTCTTCAACGTAAAACTTCCTGTAATTTCCTGAAGTGGCCAGCGCAGCATCCTTTAATCCTATAATGGCCTGCAGCCCCCTCTCGTTTATTAAATTTTCATCGGGTTTGTCAATGCCTACTTTCCAATATTCATTGTTCACCTTTTTGCCTTTACCTTTCACCTCCCCCCCCAGTTCAACAAGGTAGCAGCTGATTCCCTTATCCTCAAGGTAAGATGCAAGCACATCTACCGTATAGCCCTGCGCAATGGCATTGAAATCAAGCAGTACCTCAGGCCTTTGCTTTACCAGTTTATTACCTTCCAGTTTTACCATCTTATAACCGATAAAACCAAGCAGGCTGTCAATCATTGCGCTGTCCACTTTTTCTTTTTTGGTAAACCCGAAACCCCATGCATTTACCACAGGGGCTACCGTAACGTCAAAAAGCCCTCCGGTTTTTTCTGAAACTTCAATTGCTTTGATAAAAACATCTTTAAAGAACCTGTCTGCAACAGCGCTGCTGTCGTTTTTATTTATCCTTGAAATAAGGGAAGCCGGAACATAAGTGGAAAGGGATGAATCAATTTCTTTCAGCAACGAATCAATTTCTGCTTTATAATTTATTTCTTTTTCAGAAAGATAAGTAAGCTGGTAGGTTGTGCCCTGCGCTTCGCCTGTTATTTTAATGGTTTTAAAAGCCCGCTGTTTACATGCATTGAAGAGCAGGAAACATAATATGACCTTTACAATAAAATTCATCCTGTAAATAACCGTTGGTAACTGATGATTGCGAATATAGAACTCTTTGTATAAATTCTTATCCGCCAAAATCATCAAAGGCAATGTTATCGGGGGGAACGCCCAGTTCATCCAGCATCTTAAATACTGCAGCATTCATCATGGGCGGGCCGCAGAGATAATATTCCACATCTTCAGGCGCCGGATGGTTCTTAAGGTAATTGTCGTAAAGCACCTGGTGAATGAACCCGGTATATCCGGTCCAGTTGTCTTCGGGAAGGGGTTCTGAAAGCGCAATGTTGTATTGAAAATTGGGGAACTCTTTTTCTATTTCCCTGAAATGGTCTGTATAAAATATTTCACGCAGCGAACGGCCGCCGTACCAATACGATACCTTCCGTTTCCTTTCTTTTTTTGTATGAAACAAATGAAACAAATGAGACCGCAACGGGGCCATACCTGCTCCGCCGCCGATGTAAATCATTTCTCTGCCTGTGTCTTTGATATGAAATTCACCAAAAGGTCCCGATATGGTTACTTTATCGCCCGGTTTTTTTGAAAAAACATAAGAGGAACATATCCCCGGGTTTACATCTTGAAACTTGTTTGCAGTTCTGTCCCACGGTGGTGTGGCCAGCCTGATATTGAGCATGATGATATTTCCCTCAGCAGGGTGATTAGCCATGGAGTATGCACGGAATACAGGTTCAGTGTTCTTCATTTTCAGGTTCCAGATGCTGAACTTGTCATAATCATCATGAAATTTTTCATCAATCTTAAAAAGATCTTTCTTAAAATCAATCTCGCAAACGGGCACATCCAGCTGAATATAATTTCCGGATTCAAATTCAAGGAACTCACCCTGAGGCAGCTTTACTACAAGTTCTTTTATATAAGTAGCCACATTATCGTTTGAAACCACTTCACATTCCCATTTCTTTATTCCGAATACTTCTTCCGGTATTTTAATTTCCATATCCTGCTTCACCTTTACCTGGCAGCCGAGGCGCCAGTTTTCGTTTATCTGCTTCCGGGTAAAGTAGGGCCTTTCGGTTGTTAAGATTTCTCCCCCGCCTGATAATACCTGGCATTTGCACATGGCGCAGGTTCCCCCGCCCCCACAGGCCGATGGAAGGAATATTTTTTTATTGGATAACGTGGTGAGTATGCTTGACCCTGCTTCAACTTCAACAGTCTGCTGCCCGTTGATAACAATTTTAACCAGCCCTGATGCGGTAAGCTTTGCTTTTGCATAAAGGATGATTGCCACCAGCAGCAAATTGAATAAAAAGAAAATTAAAATGCTGGTAACAATCGTTGAGGTTTCTATTGATAACAGGATCATACTATGAAATGCGAACTATATTTTAATGCCCATAAAACTCATAAATGCAATAGCCATCAGCCCGGTAAGAATAAATGCAATACCCAGGCCACGCAACGGGGCAGGCACATTGGAATAACGTATCTTTTCCCGTATGGCTGAAATGGCGATAATGGCAAGCGCCCAGCCCACACCCGAACCCAAACCAAATACAGTGGCTTCTCCCAACGTTGCATATTCCCTTTCCTGCATAAACAATGCCCCGCCTAATATGGAACAGTTAACCGCAATAAGAGGTAAAAAAATACCTAATGCACCGTATAATGCAGGTGCAAATTTTTCGACAATCATTTCCACCAACTGGGTAATGGCGGCAATTACTGCAATAAACATCATAAAACTCAGGAAGGTGAGGTCAACGCCGGCAAGATCGGGTGACAACCACGCCAATGCCCCCTGTTTAAGCAACTTGTTTTCTATTAAATAACAAACGGGAACAGAAACACCCAATACAAATATTACAGCAAAACCAAGCCCCACTGCATTCTTTACCGTTTTAGAAATAGCGAGGTAAGAACACATGCCGAGAAAGTAGGCGAAGATCATGTTCTCTATAAAAACCGCTTTGATAAAGATGTTAAAGTATTCCATAGCACACCGGTTTACATCAGTTTGTTTCAATAAGCTTTCGGTTCCTGCTGCGTTGTATCCAGATTACAATACCTACAAGGATCAATGCCATAGGTGGTAATATAGCAAGGCCGTTATTAAAATACCCCGCTTTGTAAAAAGCACCCGGCACCACCTGGTAACCCATTAACTTACCGGAGCCAAACAGCTCCCTTACTGCAGAAACAAGAACAAGTATCAATCCATAGCCCAACCCGTTGCCAATGCCATCAAGGAAAGAAGGCCAGGGCTTATTGGCCATGGCAAATGCTTCAAGGCGGCCCATAACGATACAGTTGGTAATAATTAAACCTACAAATACAGAGAGCTGTTTGCTTACATCATATACAAATGCCTTCAGCACCTGGTCAACCAGTATAACCAATGCGGCAACAATGGTTAACTGAACAATAATCCTTATCCTGTCGGGAATTATATTTCTGAACGCAGAAATGGTAAGGTTTGAAAAAGCAGTAACTACCGTTACCGACAATGCCATTACAATGGAGGGCTTCATCTGTACCGTAACTGCAAGCGCAGAACATATACCAAGCACCTGCACGGTTATGGGGTTGTTGTCGTTAAAGGGGTCTTTAATGAGCTTTTTATTGCGTGGGGAAAACAAAGGTTCGCTTTGCTCTCTGGTTTTAACCGGCGCTATCGTTGTTTCGGTACTCATATTAAAAGTTATAATGAGGTACGCTTAAAAACATTTCATTGGTATTGTATCACCCAGCCGTTTGTTTTTTTCAATTATTGTATCCCTTTCAATTGCTATTTTTTATTTATTGATTTAAAATACGGGATGTAACTCCTGATGGTGCGGTCCAGCATTTCGCTTACCCCGTTACTTGTAACCGTGCCGCCTGAAACAGCATCTACCCCGTGTACATCTCCCGGTGCTGCCCCTCCTTTTATAACCTTAACAGAAACAAAATTTCCCGATTCATCAAAAAACTTTTTACCAACAAATTGTTTCTGAAATTCTTCTGTTTCTATTTCGGCACCCAAACCAGGTGTTTCACCCTTGTGACCGAAACTGGCGCCATGAACAGTATTTAAATCTTCACCCAGCGCTACATATCCCCATACCGGCCCCCATAAACCTTTTCCCCTGACAGGAATTACATAATACAATTTACCATCTTTATTAAACACAAACAAGGGGAAATATTGCTTGTCAGCATTGCCTAACCTCGCTTTATCAAGTTCCTTTTTCAGGTCAATATCAAATGCTGAAATTTTTTCCGTAACCGGTCTGCCTTTCGCATCAAGCACCAGTTGGTCTTTAATATAGTTGCTGTATATCTTTTCCGCTTCCTCCCTTTCTGCTTTTACACCAATGCTGCTTAAAATATTCTGCATTTTCTCCAGCCTTATATTTTTTGCCTGGTACGGCCCCAGTACAATTGAGGCTGCAGCCAGCAGTACAGCCACCACCACCACCATTATTGATGAAAAAAGAAATGTAAACCCCCTGCTGTTTTTGTCCATCGTATCAGTTTTTAACACGTTTCAGCCTTCTCCTGATATTAGCCCTCACCACATAATGATCAATCAATGGCGCCATTACGTTCATAAACAATATGGCCAGCATCATACCTTCAGGATATGCAGGATTGACAACGCGTATCATGATTGCAAACATGCCAATTAAAAAACCATAGATGTATTTACCTGTATTGGTTTGCGCTGCAGTAACCGGATCGGTTGCCATAAATACAGCCCCAAATGCAAACCCTCCCAATACAATATGGTGCAAAGGGGAAATCTGCATCAGCGTATTGGCGCCAACGGAATTAAAAATAGCCGACATGGCCAGTCCGCCAAGAAAAACCGAAAGCATGATGCGCCAGCTTCCAATTCCGGTATAAATTAAAATAACAGCGCCGATAAGACATGCAAGTGTTGATGTTTCGCCGATTGAACCGGGAATAGCGCCTATAAAAGACTCCCATATACCCGGAATTTTATCTGCATATCCCGCAGCGGCATCTCCCAATGGTGTAGCGCCGCTGAACCCGTCTACCAATTGCTGTCCGGGCGCCATATCTGTATTTATCCAGACTTCATTGCCCGACATTTTAGTAGGGTATGCAAAAAAGAGAAAGGCCCTTGCTGTTAAAGCGGGATTGAGGACATTCATCCCTGTTCCGCCAAAAACTTCTTTACCAATCACCACTGCAAATATGGTTGAAACAGCCACCATCCATAAAGGAATATCTATGGGCATAACGAGTGGGATCAGCATACCTGAAACCAGGAACCCTTCATTGATGGTATGCTTCCTGATGATGGCAAAAGTAAATTCAGTACCGAGGCCCGATGCATAAGATACAACTACAATGGGCAACACTTTCTTTAAACCAAAAATAAAATTATCCAGTAATGACGCATCAGTAATACCGAGGGCTTTGTAATGCTGGTAGCCTGCATTCCACATGCCGAATAAAAGGCATGGGGTAAGCGACATGACCACCAGAATCATGGTACGCTTTAAGTCAACCGCATCACGGATATGTGCCCCTGTATGGGTAGTTTCACCGGGAACAAAGAAGAAAGTTTCAAAAGCATTATAGGCAGGATAAAATTTCTCCAGCTTTCCCCCTTTGTCAAAATGGGGTTTTATTTTTTGCAGGAAATTCCTGATTGGTCTCACCTGAAAGTATTTATGTGGTTAATAACCCCTGCAAAATCAGCAGGGCACTTCCGGTTTTCACCAGGCGTTCAGATTACGGTGTTTAAATCAATTGTTAACCGAGCTCCTTCCTGATTGTGTCCAATCCCTTTCTTATAATTTGTTGTGATGGTATTTTTGAAGTACAGATAAATTCGCAAAGGGCAAAGTCTTCTTCAACCACTTCATATATCCCAAGGCTTTCCATCATTTCTATATCTTCTGTCAGTATAGATTTTAAAAGCTGTACGGGATAAATATCCATCGGGAATACTTTCTCGTATTCGCCGGTTACCACAAAAGGCCTTTCTTCGCCATGCATATTGGTATTGAAATGATATATTTTGTCTGGTGCAAGCCACGAAAAAAAAGTACGGGATACGCTGAATTTATCAAGCCCCGGTTTTAACCACCCGATAAACTCGGGGACATGTCCTTCAGGAATTACAGTGATGTGACTGTCATAAAAGCTAAGGAAACCATCCTGGCTAATCTGTTTACCCGATAAAACATTTCCGCTGATGATCCTGCTTTCGCCATCTTTCAACCCGGCATCGTCAATCATATTTTTTACAGATGCCCCAATGATGGTTTTATAATACTTCGGGGTTTTTACCTGCGGGCCTGTTAAGGCAACAGTTTTTGATGCATCAAACTTACCATGGTTGAATAACCTGCCGGCAATAAGAACATCCTGCGGGCTGATGTACCATACCACTTCTCCTTTATTTACCGGGTCAATGTGATGAACCTGCACACCTATATTGCCTGCGGGATGCGGCCCTGAAAATTTATTGATCTGCACCCCCTTTGCACTGGTGAAAACATCAGACGAGCGGACCCGGGCATTGATATTCAAATGAACTTTCCCTTCTGTTAATTTTATAAGAGCGTTTAATCCGGTTTGAAAATCTTCAGCGCAGTCCTGCATCATAAAATTATTATCCGGTGCAAGGGGGTTGCTGTCGAAAGCAGAAATAAAAACAGCCTTTGGTTTATCAGCAGGGTTTGCAATGATGCCGAAAGGGCGCTGGCGTATCAATGGCCATACACCGCTGCCAAGCAATGCATCAATGACCTCCTCCCTGCTTAAATTACCGGGATCTGCTTTATTAAAGGGGATATAATTTATTTCCTTATCAGCGAGAATTTTAATTTCCAGTATTTTTCTTTTCTCACCGCGTTTTATTTCTGCTACTTCACCGCTTACAGGGGAACAGAATTTTACAGCTTCGTTATTCTTATCGCAAAACAATGGGGTGCCTGCCTTAACTTCATCTCCCGGGCTTACAAGCAATCCCGGAACAACACCTGTAAAATCGGTTGGTTTTAACGCAATAGTCCCGGGCAAGGGCAGATTAGTCAATATCTTATCAGCCTCCCCTGCCAGTTTAATGTTTAAGCCTTTCTTTATCTTAATATACGCAAGCATACGTGAGAATGTGCTAAACAGGCTAAGCATAAATTTAGGGGAATTTGATAATGGAAACAAATCCTCTTATGCAAGTAACAAAACAAGGCAGCAATCAACAGGCATTTCCCTCATTCAGTTTGCAGAAGTATTATTGCGGTGGGCAAAGCAAGCACAAGACATGCTTTTTCAAAAAAAATCCAGGGCTTACCCAGCCCGGGGTTTCAAAAAAAATTAAAATTGCTTATATTTAAATACTGATTGGGTTAAGCTGACAGCGCTGAATTGTATTGTTTGAATAAAAATGAGGAGGCCTCTTTCAATTTATCCTGTTTTTACCACCTTACCGGAACCCCTTGAAGAGTTTACATACGATTGAAAAAAAATTGCCTTAATTTCATCACCCCTAAATACAAATGCCATATGGGAAAAGTCAGGAATATCCTTGAATCAAAGAATCATGTATTGTTTTCAATAACCCCGGAAACAACCGTTTACAGGGCCCTTGAAGTGATGGTGGAAAAAAATGTAAGCGCCCTGCTTGTAACCAGGAATGAAGAACTGGTTGGCATTTTTACTGAAAGGGATTATGCCCGCAAAGTTGTATTGAAAGGGAAAGTATCCAAGGAAACACTCATTTCGGAAATCATGACCGGCTCCCTCATTACCGTAACCCCAGACACTTCTATAGATGACTGTATGAGGCTGATGACAGACCGGTTTATCAGGCACCTGCCGGTTGTGGAAGCAGATAACTTAATCGGTATTATTTCGATTGGAGATGTGGTTAAATTTATAATAGAAGAACAAAAGTTCATTATTGAAAACATGGAGCATTACATTACGGGAACCTGATACATGTTTTCTTTGCTCCGGCAGTTTTAATGTCGCCATCACATTACCGCAGCCTGCTTGTTGTATTTATTCCTGTATTCAACAGGAGTTAGCCCCGTTATTTTTTTAAAGATGGTGCGGAAGGCTTTGGTATCGGTATAACCTACATCAAACATCACTTCACTGATGTTTTTACGGCTGGTTTCAAAACTCCTTTTGGCGGCTTCCATTTTTACCCGTTGTATATAACCTGCCACCGTGTTATTAGTGGCCTTTTTAAACCGCCGTTCAAAACTTCTCCTGCCAATGGCAAATTTACCTGCAAGGTGATCAACGGTTATTTTTTCTGTGTAGTTCGTTTCAATGAAATCCTGCACCTTTTTTATATCCTCATCTTCATGTCCCCTTTGCCCGTTGAACATCATAAAGGCCGCCTGGCTGTTACGGTCTATTTCAATAGCAAAATATTTTGCACCGAGTATTGCTGTAGCACGGTCAGTATATTTTTCAACGAGGTACAAAAGCAGGTTCCAGTAAGAGTTGGCGCCTCCGCTTGAATACAACCCATGTTCTTCTGTAATAATACCCCCGTCCACCAGATCCACTTCCGGGAACATGGCCCTGAACTCATTGGCGGAGTTCCAGTGGGTAGAACACTTTTTACCATTCAATAATCCGGTTGATGCAAGTAAAAAAGCGCCGATACAAAGCGAAGCCACTTCTGCACCGTTCTTGTATCGGTCAATAATCCAGGGAATTAATTCCTTATTCAATTCAATGGCCTTTTTCACGTCGCCGCTAATAGCGGGTATAAAGATCAGGTCAGTGGTTTTTATCTCATCAAGTAACCTGTCCGTATGAACGGAAAACAAGCTGTTCTCTAATTGAATTTCCCTTTTTGCCCCCACCAGTTGTACATTAAATAAAGGAGGTTTGCCTGAAGCCTGCAGGAACTGGTTTACCGCGGTAAACATATAACGCGGATCGGCTATTGCTTCTATCACAGCTGTTTCGGGAACTAAAACTGATACATGTTTCATTTCATAAATGTAGGAAAGTTGGCTGTCGCAAACAACCCTTTGAAATGTCGTTTTCACCGCCCTTAAATTCATATTTCTGAATTTAAGTTTGTGGTGAACAAAAAGAAAATATAAATGAAAATTTATCATATTGAAAGCGACCTGAAAATTTTTGGCAGGCAGGTAAAAAGATTTCCCGATGGTATAGAAGAAGCATTTGATGAACTTGTAAAAATGCTTGGCGGGTTCAACCGCTCATTTTACGGTATTTGTTTTATGGGCAAAGATGGCAGGCTTGTTTACTGCGCAGCTGCAAAGGAAAACCATGAAGGCGAAGCGGAACAGTACAACTGTGAAAAGTATATTATTGAAAAAGGGGAATACCTGGCAGTAACCATACACGGCTGGCGTAAAAAAACTGATACGATAAAGGATGTATTTCATGGCCTGATGCAGGACGAACGTGCAGACCAGACAAAACAATCTGTAGAATGGTATAAAAATGATGATGAGATGATGTGCATGGTAAAAGCAAAAACCAAAGAATAAAAGCAAATTGAATGGCACAAATCAATTCTTACTTAACTTTCAATGGCAATTGCAGGGAAGCCATGGTTTTTTATAAAGAGTGTCTCGGCGGCGAACTAATGCTGCAGACAATAGGTGAATCGCCAATGGCAGATAAAATGACGGAACAAATGAAAGAAAGTATCTTACATTCCACACTTTCAAAAGGGGATCTGGTTATCATGGCCTCAGATATGGTAAGTGACAAAGGTCTGATAAAGGGAAATTCGGTTTCTTTAATGCTGAATTGCAGCAGCGAAAAAGAGATCAGGAATTATTATGAGAAACTTTCGGCCGGGGGTGAGGCCACACATCCGCTGGAAAATACTTTTTGGGGGGCTTTGTTTGGCGACCTGACTGACAAATACGGCAATCACTGGCTGCTGCATTTTCAAAAAAACACAAATCACCAAAACAAACAATAACAGGTTATGAAAAAAACAAAAACCCTTTATTGGGTCTTTACGGTTCTTTTTGGGGCGCTTATGATTTTTTCCGCAGTTCCCAACATCGCAGTCAACCAGGCTTCGGTACAATTAGTACACGATGCATTAGGATACCCAATTTATTTTATTCCGTTTATCGGCTGGGCAAAACTGATTGGCTCAATCATTATTTTAACCCCCGGTTTCAAAAAAATAAAAGAATGGGCTTACGCCGGTTTGTTTTTTGACCTGGCAGCGGCAGTATATTCTGCAATTGCCGCAGCAAAAGGAGTTGTTGACCCCAGGATGGCGGGAATGCTGATATGGATAGTACCCGGCATATTGTCATATTACTTCTGGAATAAAATGCAGGTCGCACAATTAAAACAATAAATATGGACAAAACGATAAAGCCTGCCGCAACAGTGGATGAATACATCAGCCGGTTTCCGCCAAAAGTGCAGGCTACAATGCAGAAGCTCCGTAAAACAATCAGGGCAGTTGCACCAAAAGCCGAAGAAGTCATCAGCTACCAGATTGCAGGATATAAATACTATGGCATGCTTATTTTTTTTGCCGGCTGGAAGGACCATATCAGTGTTTATCCTGCACCGCGGGGAAATGATACATTTAGAAAAGAACTGGCTGCTTATAAAGGCGGAAAGGGCACTGTTCAGTTTCCGCTTGATAAACCCATTCCTTTTGACCTGGTAAAACGAATGGTGCAGTTCCGGGTGAAAGAGAATGAAGAAAAAGCTAAAGCAAAACAAACTGCAGCCAAAAAACCAACCGGCAAAAAATAAATATGGTTTAAAAATTAATTAATAACGATACTAAAACAATTTTATATGGCCAGGCAATTGAGCCCCTACCTGAATTTTGGCGGAAACAGAAGCAGTAAGGGCCATTATAAAAAAATCAAACAAAAAACTTTCGGAACGCATAAAATGGAATGCGCCGTCATATTATTATAAAGATGATATCGTAACATCCGGGCCCTTCAGGAACGGGAAAATACTGCTGGTGTTTCACCACCCAATATTGTGAAAATAAAATCTGAATTACTGGAAGGAGATTATAAAGACAGGCTGACAGTATAAAGACCATCAAACCCAGCCAGAAAGAACCTGAACGCATTATGAACGAACTGGTAAAAATGATTAATAAACAACCATCTTAAAAAATCAGCAATATGCAAAAGATTAATTTCTCCACCCGCATTAATGCCCCAAAGGAAAAAGTATGGAATTCGCTTTGGGAAATGTTTCATTATAACACATGGACCAGCCCCTTTGCAGAAGGCTCAACCGTTCAGACAGATAACTGGAATGAGGGCTCCAAAGTACTGTTCCTCGATGGCAATGGCAATGGTATGGTGAGCATGGTTGCCTCCAACAGGCCAAATGAATTTATGTCATTCAAACACCTCGGTATAGTAAAAGACGGCATGGAAGACACGAGCAGCAAAGAAGTGAAACCCTGGACCGGGGCAATGGAGAACTATACACTGAACGGGGAAAACGGCGGCACAATACTTAACATTGAAACAGACATCACTGATGACTTCAAAGAATACATGATGAAGACATGGCCCGTTGCGCTGGAAAAACTGAAAGGCCTTGCCGAAGGAACAGTAAAACCGGTAATTACCATATCCGCCCAAATAAATGCCCCGGTTGCCAAAGTATGGGAGACATGGACAAATCCCGAACATGTAATGCAATGGAATAATGCTTCTGATGACTGGCATTGCCCCAAAGCCTCCAATGATTTGCAGCATGGAGGAAAATTTTCCTTTACCATGGCTGCAAAAGATGGCAGCTTCAGCTTTGACTTTAACGGGGATTATAATGAAGTAAAAGAAAACGAGTTCATATATGCCACCATGGGCGATGGGCGGATGTGGAAGACTTATTTTAAAGCTGATGGGAACAAAACAACCGTAACGGAAAGATTTGAGGCAGAAACTATGAATTCGCTTGAAATGCAGCAGGCCGGATGGCAGGCCATACTGAATAATTTTAAAAAATATGCCGAGTCACTCAATTGACTAAGTTATGGCACATATTGATTCATGGGATATATTATTCAATCACCCATTATACAACTGTTATGAAAAAGAAGATATATTTTCCCTTATCTCAAAAGGCGATTGCCATAACAGCAGTTCTTTTTCTGGCAGCTGTACATTCTTTCAGCCAGGTAAAAAAAGGTTATGCGCCGGTAAACGGAATAAACCTGTACTATGAAGTTTATGGAGAAGGGAAACCGGTGGTTTTGTTGCATGGCGCTTATATGACTATTAATTTAAACTGGTCTTCGCTGATTCCCGCACTGGCCAAAACAAGAAAAGTGATTGCATTGGAAATGCAGGGACACGGTCATACGGAATTATCCGGCCGGCCCTTTTCTTACAGTACAATGGCCAATGATATTGCAGATGTTCTTAAATTCCTGAAAATTGAAAGCGCTGATTTTATTGGTTACAGTTTTGGCGGAACGATAACCTATCAGCTTCTGCTTAACCATCCTGCCCTTGTTGGCAAGGCTGTTATTATTTCATCCACCTATAAATATACAGGCTGGCAAAAAGAAGTGCGGGATGTATTACACAGCATGCAACCGGAGTTTCTTTCCGGTACCCCTTTAAAATATGCATATAACGCGGTTGCACCCGATTCTTCAAAATGGACCAGCTTCCTCAGTAAAATGATTGAGTTTGACAAACAGGATTTTGATCTGGGTGAAGATAAAATCAAAAATATAAAATCCCCGGTGCTGATCATTTCTGGCGACAATGATGGCATTGATAAAGAAGTCTTATTTAAAACTTACAGGCAGTTGGGCGGCTGCACATTTGCTGACATGACCGGTATTCCAAAATCACAACTTGCAATTATACCCGCACAGGGCCATGTATCTGTAATGATGCAAACTGAAGCAATCCTGAGTATGGTGAATAAATTTCTTCAATGATGAGTTCATTAATATCACATTCAAAAATAATTTATGAATAATTCAATTTATCCATGCCTCTGGTTTGATGGCAAAGCCAAAGAAGCGGCAGAATTTTATTGCGCTGTATTTGAAAATTCAAAGATTACTGACGACACTCCTATGGTAGTAATGTTTGAACTCTGTGGCAAAAAGTTTATGGGATTAAATGGCGGACCCATGTTTAAAATCAATCCCTCCATTTCTTTTTTTGTGAAGTGTAAAAGTATTGAACAGACAAATGATACCTGGAATAAACTATCGGAAGGCGGTACCGTATTAATGCCAATAGACAAATACCCCTGGAGCGAACGATACGGGTGGATAAAAGATAAGTATGATGTAACCTGGCAGGTAATGGCTGATACAAACAACAATGCTTCACAGTCCATTACCCCTTCAATGCTTTTCACCAATGATGTATTGGGCCGTGCAGAAGAAGCTATCAGGTTTTATACAGGCCTTTTCCCCGGCTCTGCTGCCGGAATGATGGCGCATTATCCGGAAGCTGATGCTTTTGCCGGCAAACTGATGTATGCAGAGTATAATATTTCAGGTTATGATATGGTTGCAATGGACGGCCCGGGCAGACATGATTATATCTTTAATGAAGGGGTGTCGCTTGTAGTTGACTGCAGCAACCAGGAAGAAGTGGATTACTATTGGAATAACCTCACAGCCAATGGCGGTAAGGAAAGTATGTGCGCCTGGCTGAAAGATAAATTTGGCGTTTCATGGCAAATTGTACCAAAAGCTTTGGTAAAATTAATGAATGACAAAGACAAGGAAAAAGCGGGGAGGGTAATTCAGGCCATGATGAAGATGAAAAAAATAATTATTGCGGACCTGGAGAAAGCAGCAGCCGGAAAATAGCAACAGCAGTGATTGCCCGGTTTGTGAAAAAGAACGGAACCTGCTGATATATTTTGAATTGCTGTTTTAAAACAGCAAAACAAGTTTTAATAGTATGTCAAAACTAACGCAGATAAAGAAAGCCGGTAAGACCGGTTTACCTGTATCACTCACAGCAAAGAACTTTATTGCGGAATTGAAAAAAAATCAATCGGACAAAGAATTGGAAAAAATTCAACGGTACTTCAAATCAGGCGAAGGTGAGTATGGCCATGACGATAAATTTATGGGAGTGAAAATGGGAAATTTATTTGCCCTGGCAAAACAATTTGAAGGCATGCCGGTTGCAGAAATTGAAAAGTTACTGGAAAGTCCCATACATGAAGTGAGGGGAGGCGGGATAAGTATTATGGACAAAGAGTCGCGTACAAAAAAAATTACAGAAGAAAGGTTAAAGGAATTTTATGAATTGTACATGCGCAGGCATGACCGCATCAACAACTGGGATTTGGTTGACCTTGGATGCCTGAACATGACGGGAAGGTATTTATATGATAAACGACATGCTGTTTTATACAAGCTTGCAAAGTCAAAAAATATGTGGGAAAGACGTACGGCTATTTTAAGTACCTGTTATTTTATCAGGCAGGGAGATTTGGACGATACATTTAAAATTGCTGAGATGCTGGTTAATGACAAAGAAGATTTGATTCATAAGGCAACGGGGTGGATGCTGCGGTTTGCCGGGGCCAAAGAACCAAAGCGATTGGTTGCTTTTTTAGATAAATATGCAGCCACCATGCCCCGTACCCTGCTGCGTTACGCTATTGAACACTTCGATAAAAAGAAAAGAGAATTTTACATGGGGCTTAAAAAACCCGTAGCGATAAGCAAAAAATGAAATTACAAATTGTTTGTTGCCATAACCCTGAAATTTGTATTATGTCATTCCAGGCCTACATTGATAACATTAAAGCCAAAACCGGCAAATCACCCGCCGATTTTAAAAAACTGGCGGAAAAGAAAGGTTTGCTGAAACCAGGAGTGAAAGCCGGTGAAATTGTAAAATGGTTAAAAGATGACTTTGACCTCGGACATGGGCATGCAATGGCTATTTATGCTACGTTCAAAGGAAAAACCTCCTGAGGCCTTTGCAACATTAAAACCAGAAAATAGTGTTAACCCCTAAAGACATTTTATGTCATCAAAAATTTCATCATGCATGGCCCTGATGGAACTGATTATAAAAACAAACACATCTGCAAGGAAGTAATAAAACCCGAAAAACCGGTACTGGAACATGTTACAGCCCCAAAGTTCCG
>JANRKT010000307.1:0-18267 GCA_033763355.1 Chitinophagaceae bacterium
GTGTCCCGTTTGGTGGTATCAGGTTTTGCATTTTGGTTATCCACTACTGCATAAACAATTTTTGGATTTTTGGGATAAACCACCAAACCAATCCTTCCGGTTCCATCTCCGGTTACAAAACCGGAACCGGGTTTAGTAACAAGTTGCCAGTTGTTGCCGCCATCTGTGCTTTTATAAATACCGCTTGTTTTTCCGCCTTCTTCAAAATTCCAGGCACGCCTTGTACGGTACCACATGGCTGCATAAAGCTCATTGGGGTTTTGGGGATTGATATCCATCTCAACTGCCCCTGTGTTATCATCAACATATAAAGTCTGCTTCCATGTTTTGCCACCGTCAGTGGTTTTGTAAACGCCGCGTTCTTTATTGGGTGAATAAAGATGGCCAAGCGCTGCTACCCATGCAGTGTTGTTATCAGCGGGGTGCAATTGAATTTTACCGATATGGTGCGACTCAGGCAAACCAAGATATTGCCAGTTCTTGCCGTTGTCAATGGTTTTATATACGCCAATACCTGCATAAGATGAGCGGCTGCTGTTTACTTCACCCGTGCCCACCCATATAACCCTGTTACCTGACCAGTTAACTGCAATATCCCCGATGGTGAGGACATCTGCACTGTCGAAAATGGAATTAAAACTTAAGCCGTTGTTAATGGTATGCCACAATCCCCCCGAAGCATAAGCAACATAAAATTCAGTGGGGTCTTCGGGGTTTACTTCAAGGTCAACCACACGGCCACTCATGGTAACCGGGCCCACATTCCTGAATTTAACATCTTTTAACAGCGATTTTTGTTCAAGCAGCTTGCGTTTCTGCAGGCCTTTCCATCTTTCTTCTGCTGATGTAGGTTTGATTTGAGAGAAGCAAAGCTGGAATAATGTGGAAAATACGAAGATGAAGCTGGTGATTTTGCCATACTTCATACCGGCAATATTCGTTAAATTAGTACTCATAACGCAAATCATTTCTCATGTCAGAAAGAATCAGTATCCTGCAAATTAAGCGTTACAGTTTAAACTCATGCACCATGAAGAACTGTTTTTTGATGCTGTTGGGTTTGCTCTTTGGAGCGGCGTTGCATGCGCAGCAATGGGCCAGTTACCAGATTTCAGTAAGGGGGGATACTATTAACTGCATTGACCAGAAAAAGCAAAAGCAGGGTCGCTGGGTCATCAGGATTGAACAATTAAGGGGGGAGCCGGGTTTTGAAGAAGAAGGAGAATTTGTAAACGACCAGAAGGAAGGTTTATGGAGAAAGTACAATCTTTCCGGTGACCTGATTGCTATTGAAAGTTTCAAATGGGGTTTTAAAGATGGAAAGCAGCAGTATTTTACCATGTATGGAGATTTGCTGAGAGAAGAAAGCTGGCGGGCAGTGAACCCTGAAAACCCTTACGATACCATTGATGTACCTGACCTGAATAACCCTATGAAGTATGAAAGCAAAGTCATTAAACATGAATCGAGCAGCATTAAACACGGTACATGGAAATATTATGACCCCAACTCGGGTATGATTGTTAAAACAGAGAAGTTCCTTTTCGGACAACCAGATAAAGGATTTGGTAATACAGCCAAACCTGAAGCAGGGGAAAGCAAACCGATCGCCAAGCCCAAGACCATTTCCGAGTGGGAAAAGCAAAACTCGGGGAAAAAGAAAGTTAAGGTAAGAGACGGAAGAACGGGGGGGTAGAAGGTTGATTGGTTTATTAGTCTAATGGGTTATTTGTTTATTAGGAATGGTTGAGGCCCATGTGTTATTTATCTCCTTTGTATAATTGCTATTGGTTTCTTTTCGCATCAGTGTGGCTTCGCCGGTTATATCTGTAAAATCCATTTTCATCACGGTATTTGTTCCGCCTGTAAAACACAGGTTTGGAGTTTTCATTTTCATGATGTATTTTTGATATCAAATTAATATCATAATAAATTCTTGTTTATGGAAAAGATTGTAAAGCCCATGTCAGGCTTCCTTGCCCTCCTGCTTTCATTGCTTTTGTTTGGTGCATCTGTTTACCTCTTCATCAGGGCGGGTGAACAGCGAAGCGGGTTGTATGCTTTTTACGGGGCACTTGCCCTGGTAGCGGGTACATTTATGTCGCTGGGCCTTGTGGTGATCAGCCCCAACCACTCCCGAGTACTCACTTTTTTTGGAAAGTATGTTGGAACTGCAAAGGAAAATGGCTTGCTGTTTGTAAACCCTTTGTTTAAAAAACAGATGATTTCACTGCGTGCAGAGAACCTTGAAAGTGCAAAGCTTAAAGTGAATGATAAACTGGGCAACCCCATTGAAATAGCCGCAGTAATTGTATGGCAGGTGCAGGATACGTATAAAGCTGCTTTTGATGTACAGGACTACCAGCATTATGTAAAGGTGCAAAGCGAAGCTGCTAT
The DNA here is from genome assembly GCA_033763355.1 of Chitinophagaceae bacterium. Lineage (GTDB taxonomy): Bacteria > Bacteroidota > Bacteroidia > Chitinophagales > Chitinophagaceae > JANRKT01. The sequence goes on from JANRKT010000307.1 coordinate 2,398, forward strand.
CCGCCATTTGGCTACCAGTTGCCCTTATGACCACATGGAAGACGAGCATGCTGCAATAACACTGCGTGACGGAGGGGAAACTGTAAACCAGATGCTGGAAAAAGAGCTGAGTGAGCGTCTTGCCCCTGCAGGAATTAATATTAAGGAGGCACGCATCAGTCACCTCGCCTATGCGGCAGAGATAGCAGGCGCCATGCTCCAACGCCAGCAGGCCACTGCAATTGTAGCGGCAAGGTTTAAAATTGTTGAAGGCGCTGTGGGCATGGTGGAACTGGCCCTTGAACAGCTCAGCAAAAAAGAGATTGTTCACCTTGATGAAGAAAAGAAAGCTGCCATGGTGAGCAACCTGATGGTGGTATTGTGCGGTGAGAAAGGGGCACAGCCTATTCTGAATACAGGAACCTTATATCAGTAAATCCAATACAAGTGAACAGTTGTGGCGAATAAGAAAAACTTTGTATTACGTATTGACGAAGACATTTATGCCGCCCTTGAAAAATGGGCGGCAGATGAATTCCGCAGTGTGAATGGCCAGATTGAATGGGTCATTCACCAAAAGCTGAAGGAAACTGCACGTATGCCTCCGGCTAAGAATTCACCATCATCCAAATCAGCGAAACCTTCAAAATAATGGGACGTCAGTTTAGGCTTTGCCACTAAGACGAAGGCACGAAGAAATCTATATTCAAACTTTGTGTATTCGTGCCTTCGTGGCAATATCATATCAGTTCTTCTTCTGCTGCGCCTTTTGCATAGCGTTTCCACCGCCTCCCTGCCCCCTCGCACCGAAGCCTGTTGATTTAAACAACTGGAAACGGGAGGGCATTTCCTTTACAGGCCACATGCCGTTGCTTTCATTGATATCGGCCGTTTCACGGTCGGGGTCTAATTTAATTGATGCCACTTCCTTGTCTTTCACAAAAACTTTGCTGAACTGTTTTTCATTGGCACGCCATACCGTTACCGGGATGCGGTCAACTTCTTTGCTGCCGTCTTTAAATGTCCATTCAACGATAACAGGCATTACCATACCGCCTTTGTTAGAAAAGGTGAGCTCATAAAAATTTTTATTCACCCATTTATTGCTGTTGTCCGTATCTTTTTGTGCATCGGCTTGCTGTTGCAGTGCTTCCTGCTGCATTTTGGCATCAGCGCCACGGTTGAAATAATAGAAATCCCTCAAAGCGGTATCAGCATCAGTATAAAAATTAATTGATTTGTCTTCTTTATTTCTTCTTTGTCCTATTGTAATAAATTCTTTTTGCGATAACGCTGCAGCATTCTGCTGATCATCCATTTTAAACCATTTCACACTGTCGAGTGATACATCAACAGGGTCGGTACCAAAATACCAGCCCCTCCAGTAATAATCAAGATCAATGCCGCTTGCATCTTCCATGGTGCGGAACAGGTCGGCAGGAGTGGGGTGTTTGAAAGCCCAGCGCCTTGCATATTCACGGAAAGAAAAATCGAAGAGTTCCCTGCCCATTACCGTTTCACGGAGAATGTTCAGCCCTGTTGCAGCTTTTGCATAAGCATTGGAGCCTACATTGGCTACTGCATCGCCTTTCGTCATAATGGGTTCCAGTTGGTCTTTGGGCAGCTTCATATAATCAGTAATAAGATGTGCAGGCCCGCGGCGTGAAGGATAATTGTTGTCAAATTCCTGCTCAGCCAAAAACTGGCAGAAGGTATTCAATCCTTCATCCATCCACCACCACTGTCTTTCATCACTGTTCACAATCATCGGGAAAAAATTATGTCCCACTTCGTGAATGATAACGCCGATTGCGCCATATTTGATGGCTTCGCTGTATGTGCCGTCTTTTTCTGCACGGCCAAAGTTCATGGCCAGCATGGGGTATTCCATACCAATGGCTGCTTCTACAGATTGTGCAACCGGGTAAGGATAAGGAATAGTGTGTTTGGAATAAACTTTTAAAGTATGTGCTGTTGCTTTGGTTGAGTATTTTCTGTAGATCGGATAAGCTTCTTTACCATAAAAACTCATACACATCACTTTTTTCCCATCAATATAAACAGGCATGGCATCCCACACCAGGCGCCGGGAGGAATTAAAAGCAAAGTCACGGACATTTTCTGCATCAAAAATCCATGTCTTTTTATCCTTGCTTTTTTGTTTGGATGTTTCTAATGCTTCAGAGAGTGTAACAATTTCAACAGGTTCTTTTACTGTTTGTGCGGTTTGCCATCTTTGCTGTTGCGCAGCGGTAAGCAAAGTCTTATAATTCTGGCAAACACCTGTTGCTGCAACAATGTGGTCTGCAGGAACAGTAATGCGGACACGATAGTTGCCGAATGTTAATGCAAATTCAGAACCACCGGTAAACTGCAAATGCTGCCAGCCGGTGAAATCACTGTAAACTGCAAGGCGGGGAAACCATTGTGTGATAGAGTAAAGGTTGTTGCCATCTTCAGCAAAATATTCATAACCACCACGGCCGGGACGTGTGGCTTTATCGGGTATTTTATAATTCCAGTCAATTTTAAAAACAAATTTCTGCCCCGGTTTTAATGCAACCGGCAAATCAATGCGCATCATCGTCTGGTTGATGGTATATTTTAATGAGGCATTTTTTTCATCGGCCACTTTGGTAATGTTTACCCCATAACCTTTCAGGTGTTCCCTTGTGTCCAGGTTTCTCAGTTGTGCGTCCGTCATGTTCGGCTGCATTTTTCCTGTTCTGTCAAAATTATTATTACTCATGGGGTGATGAAAATTTTCATCAATCTGAAACCAGATATATGTGAGCTGGTCCGGCGAATTATTATAATAAGTAACCGTTTCTGAACCGGTGAGGATGTTATTGGGTTCATCCAGTTCGCAGCTGATGTCGTAATCTGCACGCTGCTGCCAGTATTTGGGGCCGGGGGCGCCACTTGCAGTACGGTATTCGTTGGGATCAGGTAAAAGAAAGTCCAGCTGTTCAAACCTGTTGCCGTGGTTTGATCCCGGGTTTCTTTCCAGTTGTGCAAAAGCAAATACAACAATGGCACAATTCAAAACTGTTAACAAAACTGATTTTCTCATTTTTCTGGTTTTATATTTAAGGTATTCTTTCCAAAGCCATTTTTAATGACAGGCCGAATATACCGGCAGATAAAAATAAGACCCATTCCCGCCGGTTGATTTTTATTTTTTCAACAGCTATATAAGCAATAAAAAGAACCAGCAATACTACAACAATTTGCCCCGCTTCAAGGCCGAGGTTAAAACCAAACAGGCTTAAGCCCAGGCTTTGTTCTTTTGCCAGTGCAAACCTGATGGCATTGGCATAGCCCATTCCGTGCACCAGCCCAAAAAACAAAGCAAGAAAATAATTGATGCGGACTGACTTGTAAGTGAAGTTTTTTTGAAAGAGATTTAAAAGAGAAGTGATGACAATTGTACAGGGAATGAGAAACTCAACCCATTTATCATTGACACGGACAATATCAAGTACACTTAGCAATAAAGTTGCGGCATGGCCGATGGTGAATGCTGTTACAAGTATCAAAACCTGTTTCCAGTCTTTTAAAAGATAAATAGCTGACAATGCCATCATAAAAAGGATATGGTCCAGTGCATCCCGGCTGATAATATGGTCCCAGCCCCAGCCGAAATACAAAGTAAAATCTCTCATTTTTTAACAGGAAGGTTGAAAAATAAAACAGAGTTTTGTGATGGCAAAAAATCATTTCCCAATGGCGTTATTCTTATACCAGTGGCTATTTGTAAGACTGCTGGCTTTTGGCCTGTCTTTTCACCCGTTTTATGTAAGTGTAACTGAGCTGGAATATTCTTCAAAGGATAAAGAGCTGGGTGTAGCAGGTAAATTTTTTACAGATGACCTTGAAGAAACCCTGAAAAATTTTTCAAAGCAAAAAGTTGACCTTGTTAACGGCGATAAAACAGCCAGTGCAAAATTCATTACTGATTATGTAAATACGCATTTAAAAATAAAGATAGATGGCAACCCCATTGCATTAAAATACCTTGGTTTTGAAAATGACCGTGAAGCCACCTGGTGTTATTTTTCCGCAACCGGTATTTCTTCCTTTAAAACAATTGAAATTAGCAATGACCTTTTGTATGATTTTAAAAAGGAGCAGGTGAACCTGGTGCACGTTATTGTGAATGGCAACCGCAGGAGCAACAGGCTTACTTATCCGGATAATGCGGTGAAACTTGAGTTTTGATGAGGTGCTTCCAAACTTCAGATTTTCTTTTACCTTCGCACACTATGACACAGGAACAAATTAAAGATATGAGGGACCGTACAGCCGTCCTGAGGAGGTTTCTTTGACGTGGAGAACCGTCAGATGAAAATCAGTGAAGACAAACAACTTTCTCTTTCTCCCGGTTTTTGGGATGATAACAAACGGGCTACGGAAATACTGAAGGAAATCCGGAACAACGAGTACTGGATAAAGATGTATGACCAGACGCAAACAGCGGTTGAAGATTTTGCCGTGTTGTTTGATTTCTGGAAAAGCGGTGATGCCACTGAAGAAGAAACCAAAGAGGCATACGCAAAGGCTTTGCAGCAAATTGAAGATGCTGAATTTAAAAGTACCCTCAACCAGCCGGAAGATGAACTGCCAGCCGTACTACAAATCAACAGTGGCGCAGGTGGCACAGAAAGCCAGGACTGGGCTGAGATGCTGGCCCGCATGTACCGCATGTATGGCGAAAAGCAGGGCTGGAAAGTAACGGAACTGGATTGGGTGTGGGGCGATGGCGCAGGCATTAAAACTGCCACACTGCAATTTGAAGGGCCCTTTGCTTATGGTTTTTTAAAAGCGGAGAGCGGTGTGCACCGCCTGGTACGCATATCCCCTTTTGACAGCAATGCAAGAAGGCATACATCATTTGCATCGGTATTTGTTTATCCGTTGGTAGATGATACCATTAATATTGAGGTAAAGGATGCAGATGTAAAAATGGAAACAGCAAGGAGCGGCGGGGCAGGCGGACAGAATGTGAACAAAGTAGAAACGAAAGTGATGCTGACACATATACCAACAGGTATAGTTGTAGTTTGCCAGACCGAGCGTTCACAATTGGGGAACAGGGAAAAGGCCATGACGATGCTGAAGAGCAGGCTCTATGAAGAAGAACTGCGAAGAAGAAATGAAATGAAAGATGCTGTTAACAGTTCAAAGAAAAAGATTGAGTGGGGGAGCCAGATACGCAGTTATGTTTTTCATCCCTATAAAATGATAAAAGACCACCGGACCGATTATGAAGTTGGCAATGTGCAGCCGGTAATGGATGGGGAACTGGATGGGTTTATAAAAGCGTATCTGATGAGTGAAAAGGAGGCAGAAGCGAAATAATTATTTATTAACGTTTTGTGCTATTATAATATATTAAAACTCAATAGTTGTATAGTCAGTGCTATGTGATTTCTATGTTTCTAATGTGCCTATGTGGTAAAATTTCACCACATAGAATCATAGGCACATAGGGTTCAATAGCCAAGAGATTATTCATTAGTTTTTCAAATCTGCAGGCTTTCAAATAAAAAAATGCAATATGAACACCGGCTACTTCAATTACCCGATGCCAGTTAATGAACCGGTATTAAACTATGCTCCCGGAAGCGCTGAAAGAAAAAGATTAAAAGAAGTTTTAGCAGAATTAAAGAGTACTGTAGCTGATGTGCCCATGTATATTGGCGGCAAAGAAGTACGTACCAATAAAAAAGTAGCCATGCACCCGCCGCATGAAATTGCACATACGCTGGGTTATTTCAGTGCGGGGGATGAAAAGCATGTGCAGCAGGCAATAGATGCTGCCCTGGCTGCAAAAGAAAACTGGGCTAATATGAGTTGGGAGAACCGTGCCAATATATTTTTAAAAGCAGCCGACCTGATTGCTACAAAGTACCGCCCTTATATGAATGGCACTACCATGCTGGGGCAAAGTAAAAATGCATACCAGGCCGAAATTGACAGTGCCTGTGAGATCATTGATTTCCTTCGTTTCAATGTGCACTTTTTAAATGAGATATACCGTCAGCAACCCATCAGTTCACCCGGAATGCACAACAGGATGGAATACCGGCCGCTTGAAGGGTTTGTGCTTGCTGTTACACCTTTCAATTTTACTGCTATTGGTGGTAACCTCCCCACTTCGGCTGCTATGTGCGGTAATGTGGTGGTATGGAAGCCTGCCAATACACAGGTATATTCCGCACAAATGTTTATGCGCATATTAAAAGAAGCGGGTTTGCCTGACGGGGTGATCAATCTTATTTATGTGGACGGCCCCACATTGGGTAAAGTATGTTTCAATCACCGCGATTTTGCAGGTGTGCATTTTACAGGTTCAACCGGTGTTTTCAATAACATGTGGGAAACCATTGGTAAAAACATGGCCATGTATAAATCTTATCCGCGTATAGTTGGTGAAACGGGCGGTAAAGATTTTGTGCTGGCGCATAAAAGCGCCGATGCGGATGTGGTGGCTACGGCATTGCTGCGTGGTGCATTTGAATTCCAGGGCCAGAAATGTTCTGCTGCATCAAGGGCATACATACCCTCTAACATTGCAGAAGAGGTTAAAAAGAAACTTGTTGCGGGTGTAAAAAGTTTTAAAATGGGCAGCCCGGAAGACTTTACCAATTTCATCAATGCAGTTATAGATGAAAAAAGTTTTGACAAGATAAAAAGCTATATTGATAATGCCAGAAAGGACAAGAAAGCGGAAATATGGGCGGGTGGAAAATGCGATAAAAAAGAAGGTTATTTTATTCAGCCCACAGTAATTGAAGCAAAGGACCCTAAGTATGTAACCATGTGCGAAGAAATATTCGGGCCGGTGCTTACGGTTTATGTTTATCCTGCAAATAGTTTTGAAAGGGCGCTGGAACTGGTTGATTCAACATCGCCTTATGCTTTAACCGGCGCTGTTATTGCAAAAGACAGGGCTGCTGTTGAGCTGGCAACAAACAGGCTTCGCAATGCCGCAGGTAATTTTTACATTAATGATAAACCAACAGGCGCTGTTGTGGGTCAGCAACCTTTTGGCGGAGCAAGGGCAAGCGGCACCAATGATAAGGCAGGAAGTATTTTAAACCTGTACCGGTGGCTGAGTGCAAGAACCATCAAAGAAACATTCAATCCGCCAGCAGATTACAGGTACCCGTTTATGCAGGAGGAGTGATATTATTGTTATATAAAATAATTTGATTGAAAACAATATACACGTCAGATCAACTGGCCATTACCATTAAGCGCCTTGCCCACCAGGTTTTAGAGAACCACATTGACCTGGAGAATACGGTTCTTATCGGTATGCAGCCGAGGGGAATTTATATTTCAGACAGGATTGTTGAAGAAATAAAAAATGAACTAGGGCCTGAAAAAGTGCATTATGGCAAATTAGACATTACTTTTTACCGTGATGATGTACGACAGGGCCTTCATGTAGCCAATAAAACTGATATTCCCTTTTCAATTGAAGGGAAAAAAGTGGTGCTGATTGATGATGTACTTTACACTGGCCGTACCATCCGTGCTGCACTTGATGCCCTGCTTGACTTCGGCCGACCTGAAAAAGTTGAACTATGTATCCTCGTTGACCGTCGTTACAACCGCCAGTTGCCCATTCAACCCGATTATGTTGGTAAATATCTTGACACCATCACATCCCAGAAAGTAAAAGTGCTCCCCGATAAAAATGAAGTGGTGATTTATGATTGAAGATATATAGGGCAGCATGGGACAAGTTACAAGGTACAAGTTACAAGGTGCCAGGGGCAACATGCAAAAGAGCAGGATAAGCAGCCGGGGTATGTTATCGCAAAGTCAATAAGATATTTATAGCAAGTTGATTCCCGTCATTACACCGCATAATTGTGGTTGGGGTAATTAAGAGGGTCCTGGCACAAGAGGTCGCATATTACTTGGTAAAGGTCAGGGTAGTGTTCTTTGAGCCGTTCGGGGTGTTTAAAAAATATCTCAATGGTTTCCGCCCAGAATTCCTGGAAGCTTTTCATCGAATATTCGGTATATAAACCAATGCTGACCTTTTGCTCCATTGCATAAATTTTATCTCCCCAGGATGTAAACAGGTGAAATGAATCTTTAAACCCTTTATCAATGTATTCATCGGTTTCCAGGTTCTGGTAATAAAGTGCATGGGCCATTTCGTGCAAACCGAGGTTCTGGTTGTCGAAGCGGTTCCTGTAACCTTCAAGAAATTGTTTCCATGCAATGTTGATGGTGTTGCCGCTTACATTGCCAATCAGTATGCGCATGGGTTCCATTGCAATAAATTCCTGCGGATAAACCTGTATGATGCTGAAATGCGGCATCAGGTATTTACCCAACCCAAAAGTTAACTGTATTGCAGCAGCGCTGATGAGTATGGGCATTTCGCGGTAACCCTTTACATCGTGTATGATGAAAATTTTGGTGTGAATGAACTTTTTTAATCTTGTTAAAAATTTTTCCTGGTCAGGCGGTATAAGCTTTACGAAGTAAGGGAAATGTTTGATGAGGATTTTACGCAGTAATTCGTCAGTAAAATCAAGGTCTTCGCCGTTGTAAACAAGCGGGCCTGCAACACCAAATGCCTCTTTGTTCATTTCCAGTTCGCCGGATAAATCCTGGACCTTGTTTCTCCTGGAGGTAATGCGGTGATGGCGGATGATGATGACAACAACTACGGCAATTGATATGACAACTACGGCAATCTCCATCGGGGGCTTCGGGATATAACGGTTTACCCCCCCTGTAAAGTATCTTCCAGGCCGTCTTCAAGCAGGTTCAGGTCAATCGAGTCCTGGCCTGCAATTCCCTCTATAGAGCCCTGAATATGAGCGGCATTTAACAAAACTTTTTCCAATTGTTTTTCCCTCGCCTTCCATATTTTTTCCATGGCATCCCGCTCTTTTTGTATGGAAAGCTTCATGGCCATAAAGCCCTCCCTTACAGCCTTCCATTGACCGGTGAACTCGTTGCTTGTGAGGTAATCGTAGAGCAACTGCATTTTATCGCCTTTGTTGTCCTGCGATTTAAGGCTGTTGTAAATTTTTATAATGCCTTCCCGAAGGATGGTTACCACTGCTTTTACTTCAGCAAAACTGCATATCCATATCCCATCCTTCTGCCCAAACTTATCCATGTCTTTGGGCATGGCTTGTGTAACTATTACGGCCACATCAGCGCCCTGGCTGCGCATATCGGTTTTTAATTTTTCAATCCAGTCTTGTGAGAAATCTTTGGTTCGTTTGCTTTCATAAATGATTTTACCACATTCCTGGCCAAACTGGTTTCTTACATGCTGAATGCAATCAGCGCCTTTCACACCTTTGCCTACTTCGCTGATTACATCAAAGGGAAATGCTGACCGCAGCAAATCTTCCAGTGCCAGCTCCTGTACTTCACCCTGCAGTTGCATGGAGCCTTGTTCTGCTTTGCGCTTCATTTCTTCTGCAAGTTTTTTCTGGTCATCTAATTGTTTTTCCAGTTCTTTTAAGCGCATCTGGTATTCGGTTTCTTTGGCGGCTACTTTTTGTTCTTCTAATTTTCTTATTTCATCTGATAGCTTTGTTCTCTCTTCCTGCAATCTTTTCTGTACTGATATTTCAAGCTCCGCTTCTTTGTTTTTCAGTTCCTGTTCTTTCTGCAGGTATTCCAGTTCTTTCTGCCGTGATAGTTTAAGTTTTTCCTCATTGTCCCTGTTTTGTTCCTTCAGCAGTTTTAACTGGTTTTCGAAATCTGAGGCAAGGCGCCTGGTGATATTTTCTTTCAGCAATTCTTCAAGCTTTAGCTTTTCCTGCTCAAAGCTTTTAAATATTTCATTCTCTCTTTTTTTATAGTCATCATCTTTTTGTTTTACGTACGCCAACATCTGGTCACGCAGCTCTTTTTTTTCCTGCTCCAGTTTCAGCTTGTATTCTTCTGATACGGCATCTTCAATTGCAAACTGGGTACCACACCGGGGGCATTTAATATCTGTCGCCATCCTTTATTTTTTGCAAGTTTACGAAAACCGTAGCGGAGAAAAGAACCGTAAAATACAAAGTTGCCTTATTAACATTTTAAAGCGTTGAAGTGCTGTTCACATCCATTCGGAATAAAAAAAGGTATTAAAGCCCAAAGGGCTTAAACAATAATAGCCCCTGGTGAAGCCAGGGGTTAAAGGCGGTGTGCTGCAGTCAACCCGCCTTGGCGGGTTGAATAATTACAATAGATATTTTTCATCAAATTCAATTCCATTCTCAATTAACAGCCGTTAATATTCATCATAGAATGTTTCTTTTTTATGATGTTGTTTTTGACTTTTTATATATTCTGAAATCATATCCTTTTCCCTGATTGAATAGGTGAAGGCGCCGTATCCATCCTGCCAACCGGCGAATAATCGAAATTTCCCGCTGTTCTTCATCCATATATTACTGGCGACTTTGATGTTTTTCACATAATCGCTCAGGCAAATAGTGGGATGCAAATCTGAAAAAATGTGAATATGATCAGGCATGCTATTAATCCTGTATAGCTTACACTTTTGCTCATTAATGATTCCCCATATGTATTTATACAATTCACTTTCATGCGCTTCAGATATGCCTGCCTCCCTGTTTTTAGTGCTGAAAACAATCTGATAAAAAACTTGTCTGTATGTGCCCATGTTAATAACATTGTTCAACCCCAATGGGGTTGTGTTCACGTTTATTTATACTCTCCTCCGGTTTCGCCGGAGGTTACTCAAATTTAAGCCCTTCGGGCTTTCACTGTACCCAAAATGTTAATTGGCCGTATGGGTGTAATTTGACAGGAATTAAATAATTTTAGAAATACTAAATACGATTGCTCATGCTCACCCGCCGCAACTGGATTAAACAATCGGCTTCCCTTGCTTTGCTCTCCCCATTGGCAGATTTAAATGTTTTGCAGGAAACCCGAAAGAAAAAGAAATACCGCATTGGCGCCTGCGACTGGTCAATTGGGAAAAATAGCGATGTGGGTGCATTTGAAGTAGCCAGGCAAATCGGGCTGGATGGCATACAGGTAAATATGGGCGGTGAAAAAAACAACCTCCACCTGCGCAGGAAAGATATGCAGCAATTATACCTTCAAATCTCAAAACACACAGGCGTTAAAATTGCAAGCATTGCAATAGGAGAACTGAATCTTATCCCTTACAAATCCGATCCCCGCACCGAAGAGTGGGTATGGGACAGCATTGATGCCGCAAAAAACCTGGGCGTGGAAGTAATATTACTTGCTTTTTTTATGAAGAATGACCTGCGCAATGATGAAGCGGGAAAAAAAGAGGTAATAAAAAGATTAAAGATTGCAGCGCCAAAAGCAGAGAAGATGGGCATTACACTGGGCATCGAATCCTACCTGAATGCGGATGAACACCTTGATATTGTACAGCAGGTGGGTTCAAAGAGCATAAAAGTATATATGGATTTCCGCAATACTGCGGATGCGGGTTATGATGTGATTAAAGAGGTTAAAAAAATTGGTAAAGACCTGCTTTGCGAATTTCATATGAAAGAGCATGGGGCTTTATTGGGGAAAGGCACACTTGACTGGCAGCAGATCAAAAACACGCTTGATGAAATAGGATACAAAGGTGATAAATGGATGCAGATTGAAGGCGCATTGCCTGAGAAGACTGATGTCGTGGAAAGTTACAAAGCCAACCTGGAATATCTGAGAAAGTTGTTTGAATGAGTTTTTAACCGCAGAGAAAAGAGGGCGCAGAGGTTTTCGCAGAGATTATTACTGTTGTTATTCTTCGGGATGTTGATTGGATGATATGTAGTTGCAGCGAATTGATTTAGGTATTTTTTTAACCGCAGAGAAAAGAGGGCACAGAGGTTTTCGCAGAGATTATTACTGTTGTTATTCTTCGGGATGTTGATTGGATGATATGTAATTGCAGCAAAGATGTTTGCGGATAATTTTTTAACCGCTGAGAAGGGAGTACGCAAAGGGTTACGCAGAGGTTCTTGCTAATGTTGATAATTTGGCGGCAACGCGGTTTTCCAGATTATGAAATAAGGACAACCCTCTGCGAAAACTCATTTTCTCCTGTTCTCTGCGGTGAATATCCCGTCGCAAACTGACAATTTCTAAATTTGGTTATTCTTATGTCAAAACTTTTTTTCAGGCCAAGCAGTGTTACGTTTTTTACTTTCCTGCTGGTATTATTATTTTCCTGCAAAACACAAAATAAAAATTCAACTCACTCCGGCGAATTGAAATTGTATCTCCCGGATAACCTTGAGGCAACATTGTGGGCCGAATCCCCGATGTTATACAACCCTACCAATATTGATGTGGATTCGAGGGGAAGAATATGGGTAGCGGAAGCTGTTAATTACCGCAACTACAACAACGACTCTGCAAAATTTTATCATCATTCCAAAGGCGACCGCATCATGATACTTGAAGATACTGATGGTGACGGCAAAGCTGATTCATCAAAAGTATTTGTGCAGGACAAAGATTTGCTATCACCTGTGGGGCTTGCAGTAATGGGAAACAAGGTAATTGTTTCCTGTTCGCCTAACCTTATTGTTTATACTGATGAGAACGGCGATGATGTACCTGATAAAAAAGAAATCATGCTTACCGGTTTTGGCGGCAGGGACCATGACCACTCCCTCCATGCAATAGTTGCTGGGCCTGATGGCAACTGGTATTTCAATACGGGTAATGCAGGTCCGCATATTGTAAAAGATAAAGCAGGATGGACACTCCGCTCAGGAAGCATGTACACAGGCGGTTCGCCATATAATGATAAGAATGAGGGTAACTTGAAGAGCGATGATGGAAAAGTTTGGGTGGGTGGCCTTGCATTGCGGATAAAACCGGATGCAACGGGCTTGAAAGTAATGGGGCATAATTTCCGTAACGCTTATGAAGTTGCTATTGATTCTTATGGCAACCTCTGGCAGAATGACAACGACGATCAGGTGGTAACCTGCCGCACTACATGGTTAATGGAAGGTGGCAATGCAGGTTATTTCAGTGCAGACGGAACAAGGTCGTGGGAAGCAGACCAGCGGCCGGGCCAGGATATTTTTGCTGCACACTGGCACCAGGAAGACCCCGGTGTAATGCCTGCAGGCGACAGAACCGGTGCCGGCTCACCCACTGGTATTACTATAAATGAAAGTGATGTATTGGGTAAAGAATACCTTGGCATGTTGCTGAGCGCCGAGGCAGGGCGTAATGTGATATTCGGCTACAGGCCTTCCCTGAAAAAATCAGGATATGATTTAGGCGAAAGAAAAAATTTAATTACTTCTCTTTCCGAAGATAACCCAGGTTATGAATGGAATGATTCTGCGCAAAATGCACAGCAGGAAAAATGGTTTCGTCCAAGTGATGTGGCTATTGGTACCGATGGCGCCATTTATATAGCCGATTGGTATGACCCTGTTGTAGGCGGCCACCAGATGAAAGATAAAAAAGCTTACGGAAGGATTTACCGCATAGCCCCGAAGAATAAAAAATTGATTCAGCCGAAGATTGATTTAAATACAACCTCCGGACGAATTGGTGCATTGAAAAACCCTGCTGTTAATGTACGCAACCTTGGTTTTGAAAAACTAAAACAACAGGGTGAAGCGGCGATTGAACCGGTTAAAGCATTATTGAAAGATGAGAACCCTTACATAAAGGCAAGGGCAGTGTGGCTGCTTTCGCAACTGGGGGAGAGGGGAAAAGCTGAAACAGAAAAATTGCTCAGCGATAATGATGAACAGTTGAGAACAGTCGCTTTTCGTGCCTTGCGTCAATTGTCAGCTGATATTATTCCATATGCAGGGCAGATGGCTGCTGACCCGTCTGCTTTTGTAAGAAGGGAAGCAGCTGTTGCTTTACGTGATCTGCCTTTTGAAAAAGCAAAACCTGTTTTGCTCAGGCTGATGCAGCAATACGATGGTGAAGACCGCTGGTATCTTGAAGCATGTGGCGCTGCAGCAGAAAATGATGCCGGCAAATGGTATCCTGAAATCATAAAAATATTTGGCAATGAAGCCCCGGGTTCTGCAGGATATAAAAAGATGATAAATTTATTGTGGAGGCTTCACCCGGCTGAATCTGTAAATTTATTCGCATCAAGGGCAAGAGATTCTTCCATCTCCGAAGCTGAAAGGAGAGATGCCATAACTGCGCTCGGGTTTGTCAGAGACAGATCTGCGGCATTGGCCATGATTGAACTTTCAAAGAACAAACTGAAAGATGTATCGGAGTTATCCGCTTACTGGGTTTCTTTCAGGCAAAGCAATGACTGGTATGCTTTACTGGATTGGAAGAAGACCGGTGTAAACACAGCATACGAGAAGAAGCTTGCAATGATGAAGGTAAAAAGGGGGATCATCCTTGATGAAAGCATATCTGTTCATGAACGTGAATTCCGTTTAAGGGAAATGGCAATGGATTCTTTGGGCGGACAAATGCTGATCGGGCTTGCTGTTGAAAATAAACTCCCGCAGAATATCAATCAGTCGGCCGGGAAATGGATTTTCAGCAACCCTGATCTTACGGTGAGGGTACAGGCAGGCAGATATTTTAAAAGGCCGGGTGCGGGGAAAGTATTTTCCATTGAAGAGATCAGCAAAATGCCGCATGATGCCGTTGCAGGAAAAACCGTATTTGCAAAGCAATGCGCAACCTGTCACCGTGCCGGCAAAGAAGGGAACAATATCGGCCCTGAACTTACATTGATCAAAAAGAAATTCGACCGTATGGGTTTGTTAGATGCCATTATCAATCCCGGTGCAGCAATTGTATTTGGTTACGAACCATGGCTCATCAATACCAAAGAAGGTGGATCTTTTTTTGGTTTTCTTGTGGCAGAGAACAAACAAACCCTTACCATTAAAGACGCAACAGGGCGGAAGCATATTATACCCGTTAATAAGATCAGCTCCCGTAAAAAACAAACCAACAGTTTAATGCCCGACCCCGCTACAATGGGATTAACCGAAAAGGACCTTGCTGATGTTACCGGGTACCTGCTTACGCTGAAGGAGTAACTTGGATTTGTTCCTTATACAAGGCAGCGCTTGCAAAGCCCTAAACAAACAAAAAAAGTACATTAAGAAAACCGTAGTCTCCAAAGACTACAGTTTTCTTTATAGTAACCGTAATTTTCAAAAATCATGTATTGTGGGGCGAAAGAAATAATTGCTCAGTGATATTTCTCCAGTAAAATAATTGGTGTTCCGATTTCACTTAACCATTCACTGGCTACATAGGCATAATTGTCTGGAAATTTGTCAGGGTCTATTTTGTCAATGTCATTAGCTATATGGCTTTTCACTTTTGATTTCCAAAAATCAAACGATTTTTTGCCGCTAATCCATTCTAGTTTCATCCCAAGGTCTGCAATTACAAACTCAATGGGAGTTTTTTTTAAAAGGGCATGTATATTTTCGTCTGTCAAATATCTCTTTCTTTGAGCATATATATCTTCTTTGTCTGTCCAAAGATTTGTTAGTGGTATCTGTGTTACTATTTTGCCTTCGTTTTTCATTTCCTGTTTACAAGTGTTTTTTTCAGAATTAACACCAACTCCAAAATTTACGTACCAACACTCTAAAAATATGTGGCAATAAAACTAAAATAGTTGTATTTCAAAACCTCGCCAGCAACTTTAAATTCACCAGCCTTGGCGTTAAACGGTTGGGGATGGTATAAACGGTGTTGGAAAAATCTTTGATGAGCAGGTATGAAATTGTATTGCGGCGGTCAAGCAGGTTAAATACTTCAAGGCTCAGCCAGATGTTTTCAAAATTGCGGAAGGGGCTATGGCTGCGGCGGTTGCTGCGGTCGCTGTCAAGCAGCAATGCGCTGAAACCAATGTCTGCACGGATGTAGGGATCAACA
>JANRKT010000308.1:0-15402 GCA_033763355.1 Chitinophagaceae bacterium
TCATGCACAGTTTTTGGACCGCATCGGTTCATTGTATTTTACCAAAGAGAATTACGATGATTTTTATTACGGCAAAGGTTCAACTTATCCTGATGTGAACGGCGCAATAGGGATTTTGTTTGAGCAGGCTTCATCAAGGGGGCATGCGCAGCAAACAGCCAATGGCATACTAAGGTTTCCGGCCACCATCAAAAACCAGTTTGTAACGGCGCTTTCCACATTGGAAGGTGCAAGGGTTTTGCGCAAAGAATTTTTAGAATGGCAAAGGGATTTTTATAAAACAGCAATGGTTGAAGCCAATGCTTCAGCGCTTAAAGGGTATGTTATCGGCGGCAAAGATGATGAAACCAAAACAGCCATTTTTATTGAGATGCTGCGCCGCCACCAGATAGAAGCGTATGAACTGAACAATAATTTTTCAACCGAAGGGCTGAATTTTGAAAAAGGCAAAGCTTATGTAATACCAGCCGGGCAGCCGCAATACCGTTTGATACGCGGCATATTTGACAGGACGCTCACTTACAAAGACAGTTTGTTTTACGACATTACTGCGTGGACAATGCCGCTTGCCTTTGGTTTGCCTTATGCTGAACTGAATGCTGCAAAGTTCAATACCTCTTTATTGGGCAGTAAAGTTGGGGATGCGGCCCTGCCCAACGGAACATTACAGGGCGGTAAAAGCGATTATGCCTATCTGTTTGAATGGGATGAGCTGTATGCACCCAAAGCCCTGTACGAATTGCAGGAAGCGGGTGTTTTGGTAAAAGCGGCCGCCAACACATTTGAAATTGAAGTTAGCACCGGCAATAAAAAATTTGATTATGGGACAATTTCCATTCCGGTGAAACTGCAAAAACAGGATGCCGATAAACTGTATGAACTGGTAAAGGCTGTTGCTGAAAAAGACGGGCTTAAAGTTTATAGCGTTAAAACAGGAAACGTAATCAGCGGAAGCGATTTGGGCAGCAGCAAGATGATAACAGTAAGCAAACCATCTGTCGCAATGCTGGCGGGGCCGGGTGTTAACCCGACAGATGCGGGTGAAGTGTGGCATTTGCTTGACCAGCGGATGAACATCCCTTCAACACATCTTGAAATAAACGCTTTTAACCGGCTTGATGTTTCGAAATATAACACACTTATAATGGTTGGCGGAAACTATGCCGACCTCAATAAGGAAAAATTAAAAGCATGGGTGCAGGGCGGCGGTGTGTTGATTGCTACCGAAGAAGCAGTTCAGTGGGCGGCGCAGAATGGCATCAGCAATGTATCATTTAAAAAAACTAAATCACCTGTTGACAGCGCTGCACGTCTTGCTTATGTTGAAAGGGAACAGATAGAAGGTGCGCAGCAGGTAAGCGGCGCCATCTTTGGCGCTGAAGCAGACCTTACCCATCCGCTTGCTTATGGATACAACCAAAAAACCATAAGCCTTTTTAAAGCCAACAGGGTGTTTATGGAAAAAAGCAAAAACCCTTTTGCCACGCCTTTTTATTACGGCGCCACGCCTTTACAGAGCGGATGGGTAAGCAAAGAAAATGCTGATGCCATAAAAAATTCTGCAGCGGTAGTGGTTAATACAGTTGGTGCAGGAAGGGTTATCAGTATTGCAGATAACCCCAACTTCAGGGCCTTCTGGCTGGGCGGGGCAAAGCTTTTTTTAAATGCCGTTTTCTTTGGAAGGATGATTGAAGCGGGCAGTGCAAGGGCTGAAGAGTAGGAGGATTTTTTGTAATTTAGGAATGCTATGGAAGTAAGGGAACCGGCAGTTGCATACGGCAAGAAAAAATATACCATTGAGGAATACCTCGAAATGGAAAATGCTTCCATAGAGAAGCATGAGTATTACCAGGGAGAGATATTTGATATGCCTGGGCATGGGGATTTGCTGGCGATGTCCGGCGCAGGGATACACCATAACATAATCTATTCAAATCTTTTTGTTGCATTAGGGGTGCTTTTAAGAGGAAAACCATGTAACCCTTACGGCAGCGACTTAAGGATTAATATTCCCTGGAATACTTTATTTACATATCCCGACATAACGATTATATGCGGAGAGTTAAAACCAGTAAAAGAAGATGAGCATACATTTATAGAGCCCGCTGTAATTATTGAAATCCTTTCGCCGGGTACCATGCAATACGACAGGGGAGAGAAGTTCAGGTTGTACCGTGACATCCCCACTCTGAAAGAATACATACTGGTGGACTCGCAATCTGTAAACATTGAAGCCTTCCGCATTAATGAACGCGGCCATTGGGAACTGGAAGAATACAAGACGCCAGATAGTACACTCCTTATCCCATCAATGAGCATCAGCATACCGGTTGCTGATATTTATGAGCGGACCAGGCTCTGTTGAAAAGTAAAACTTTCCCTGCATTTTACTTATCCCCATCACCTCAAAGTAGTATTGCCGGTAAAGAGGTAATCGTTAATTTGCACTGTTAAAAAAATTTTCAGTACTAGCTAAAATTATTAAGTTATGATCAAGTTACAGGTTATCGGAAACCTCGGTAAAGATTGCGTTACCAACAATGTAAACGGAAAGAATGTAATCAATTTTAATGTGGCCCATACGGAGCGGTTTAAGGACGCAACCGGCCAGCAGAAAGACAGGACCACATGGGTGGAATGTGCTTACTGGACAGATAAAACCGGTATAGCCCCTTATCTTAAAAAAGGCACACAGGTATATGTTGAGGGCACGCCTGATGTAAGGACCTTTAACCGCAATGACGGAACTTCTGCCGCTTCACTTATCCTGAGGGTGGTAAGCGTACAATTATTAGGCGGCGGTTCAAGAAGCGAAGGCGCATCTAACGGTTCATCTTACACAACACAATCTGCACCTGCACCGGTAAGTATCCCTTCTCCGGCCGATATTTCGCAGCCGGTAGATGATTTGCCATTTTAAGCAGTAAATAACATTGTATTGATAAAACGCCTTGTAATGTACAGGGCGTTTTTTTGTTAGTTAAAGCCACGGAAACACGGAAGTTATCGTTGGGTGTTTCAGCAGCAAGAGGTAAAAATATTTTTCCGTGACAGAATCCTCAAATGGGATCTTCGTGTTTTCGTGTTCATTCGTGGCTAACTATTTCATTGCAGCGATGAGTATAAACCCCATCGCTAATGAAAAGCCACTGGTTTGCATAATGAGCTTTAATTTTTTTTAAATGCATTCATGAAATTCCTGTTCGTGTTTTTCGTGTTCATTCGTGGCTGTTCTTCTTTTTGCAGCGATGGGTATAAACCCCCATCGCTAATGAAAGGTTGCTGATTTAAATAATGGGCTTTAAAATTTTTAAATGCATTCATTAGACCTCTTCTATAAATCGTTTTCCCATTGTATAAAATTGGTTTGTTATGCCGAAGAATGAGGCACCTATTTTAAAATTGTCAATAGATTTCTCCTTCGCCGAAATGACAAAAACGATTTATACAAGAGGTTTATTAAATTTCTGTTCGTGTTTTTCGTGTTCATTCGTGGCTGACTATTTCTCTGCATGCGTTGGCGCCCCCGCCGACGCATCGGGGAACAACATAGTGGTTAATGCGTGGCAGATTATTTTCGCCCCAACCTCCTCAGCTTTGTGGAAAACCAGACTTTTCATTCTGCGCCCTTAAGCGCTGGCAGAGTATTTTAATAAAGCCCAGTGCAACTTCTGGTCTTGATTCAATTAACTCGTAAAAAGGTTCCTGGTCAATTTTAAACAACATGCAGTCTGTTTGGGCTGTTGCAGTGGCAGAACGTGTTTCAGCGTCCAGCAATGACAATTCACCAAATACTTCCCTGTCTTTTAATACAGCAAGCGTATTGCTGCCTTTGTGAATTTTTACTTCGCCCTGGTAAATGATGTACATGCAGTCCCCTGTTTCACCTTCATTAAAAATTATACTGCCAGCTTCGGGTTCTTCTTCCTGCATCAGCGGTGCAAGGTCGGCTAATATATTTTCAGGTGTGTCTTTAAAAATGCCGAGTGATTTCAGCAGTAAAACTTTTTCAATCAGCAGTAACCTGTCGGTTTGGGTCGGGCGCATAATGGATTAAAGATAAAAATTAAACTGAAATGGCGGCTGTTTCGCTCAGCAATGGTTTATCACTGTCCCGGTATTTCTGCAGCAAAGGGTATTCTATAATATGTTTGTATTTTCCCGAAACATACAATGAACAGGCTTTTGTCCAGTCATGATAAGAAATGGGTTTTTCTGAAAGGATACGGCTGATGATGTGTTCAACCTGTTTATAAATATTTTCCGGGAACAATGCCTTTAGTGAATCACACCGGTGCCCAATATCCCCCGGCTCATACAAACTGCTGAAGTGGCGTGCAAAATCTTTTCTTATGGTAATATCAATAATCTCCATGGCATTGGCATGCGCTTCTTTGTTTTTTAAATGAAGGGCTGACCTCACCCTCGTGATGCTTTCTTTATGGTAGAGGCAACCGAAAAGGCAAAGCAGGGTTTCCCTTATTTCATTCAGTTCAATTTGCAGGGAGTTGTTAAGCACAGCATATTTTTCCTTTTCAGCCTGCATAAGTTTTTGCATGTGCAGCAGGTCTGCTGCATATGCAAGCCACGCTTTTGTTATTTCTTCAAACTGTTTTTGTGCAGCATCGGTGGCTTTATAATTATTCCGGTACAAAGCCCTTGCAATGGTGGCCGAGTGATGCGGGTATTTGGCCAGTAAGCCTGTCAGCTGGTTGTTCACATCTTCACCACCTGTTTTACCGCAAAGGGCAATAAGTTTTTCACGGATATCCTCTGTGCAGTTTTCAGAATAAATGTATTTAATAATCACCGGTATGGAGTCTTTGCCTGCATTGTAAAAAGCCCCGGCAACCTGTTTAAAATGCCCGGGCAGCAGGGTTAATAAGTGTTCAAGCACCACATTGTTTCCGCACATGCCCGCAGCTTCAACAGCTTTTGTTTTTACATCCGTGTCCCCGTCTTTCAGTAAACTGATAAGATGGTTGCTGTAATTATCCATGTTCCTCCGGCCGAGGACAGCAGCCGCCCGTATCCTTTTGTTTTTATTATCGGATTGTACAAGCTGAAGGAGCTTTTCTTCAGCTACTTTTTTTGTAGTGGAATTGCCATGCTGCAGCAATACGCTGGTTGCCGCATCAGCGGTACTTTCATTTTCGCTGATAAGGCAGGCAGTTATGATTTCATCGTATTGGCCGGATTCTCCCAATAATCTTATAGCTTCTGCTGTAACCTGCGGGTGCCCTTCCTGGTTAAGAAGCGGTGCCAGCCTTTCTTTCAAACTGCTTACATACCCCGGGTCAATTGCCCTTAATGCTTCCAGTTTTACAAGGTCAGAAGGGTGGTCAAGCAGTTTCAGGATAAGGTCTTCTGATATGTTGTTCTTCCGGCTTTTTAACATGCGCAGGATGTTGATTACTTCCGGTTCATTGCCCGATTCTATTTTTTGAATGACCAGTTTTTTAACCGCCTCGTCTTCGAGGGAAAATTCATCCTGTCCGAAGAAACGGCTGCTGATGGTTTTGATGAGTGTTTTAAGGTATTCCTGGTTTACTTTAAAAATGCCTGTAAGCCACAATACACCAAGTAAAAACAATACATAGCTCAGTGTAATGATTTCAATTTTTTCGTAGAAACGGTATAATACAAACAGCAAG
The DNA here is from genome assembly GCA_033763355.1 of Chitinophagaceae bacterium. Classification (GTDB taxonomy): domain Bacteria; phylum Bacteroidota; class Bacteroidia; order Chitinophagales; family Chitinophagaceae; genus JANRKT01. The sequence goes on from JANRKT010000308.1 coordinate 5,655, forward strand.
ACACCTGCAAACAAATAGGCAAAAGGGTCCATGATGCCTTTTACAATATTGTGCGCCCTTAACCTTTCATGTGTAGGGAGGGGCTGCATGGTAGTAAGCAAAACTGGTGAGTTGATTGAAGTACGCAAAACATCAGTTGCTATTGCCGCAATCCCGAAAGCATAAAATACCATGCTGTAATTACCGCTGAAGTAGGCTGACAAAGGAACAACTGCCACCAGCAAAATCATAACGGCCGGTGTGATGAACAATGCCCTCCTGATGCCCCATGCCGTAACCAGCCTGCTTGTAAAAATCATTTTGGTGATAAGCGATACTGTTCTGAGTATGGCAAGAAAGAACGCAATGAATGCCGCCAGCGCTTCATCATGCTTCTGCTCCTTTACTTCCATATAAAAACCAAAATTGATAATGATGATGCAGATGGATGACAGCAGGGCCAGCAAAGCTATGCGGCGTATGAGCTTGTTTGCAGTAAAGTTTTTTACAAGGGTTTTTATTTTAGCTGAACTGCGGCCATGGTGCTTATGCGGGTGAGGGTCTTCTTTAAATTCTTTTTTTAATGATGAAATTACATTTATAAATGGCAGCGACAGCAGCATGCACAACACTGCAGCCACCTGCAGGTGCTTTGCTTCAATGTGTGCATATTTTACCAGTAAGCCTGCAAGCGAATAACCGATAAGCTTTGCCGGGATATCTCCGGCGCTGATTACGCCAAACAGGCGTTTGCTCTGCCTTACATCAAAAAGCTGAGCCGCTATGCCCCAGAACTCAAGGCTGTTAAAAAGGTACAGTACATTAAACCAGGCCAGCAGGGCATAATAAAACCACAATGATGTGATGGTGTTGTTGCCGGCATAAAACACCAGTATGCTGGTTGCCATCAGTAAGGTAACAATTACACTCAGTTTCGCTACACTGTACCGGTGTTCAAGCCGTGTATAGGTAAACCCTGTAAGCCACAGCAGGGCTGATGAAAGTACCATTACCCAGGGCAGTTCGGTAACCGGAAATTTTTCGAGGAACTGGGAAAATGCAGATGTAAAAAAAAACGCAATGCCTGCACCCTGGAAAAACTGCATGAGAAAAAGTTTTTGTACAGATCCCCATTCATCGGGCCTTACATTAAAAGTGCGTAACCAGAATTTGCCTGCGTTCATTTTAAAAATTTACCGGGTTTATCCTGCTTTTAGTTTCAGCAGGTGTTTTTGTTTCAACGGGTCCCTTCTTTTTATTGATGTTTTCGTAAAGTAACGATGGGTTTCAAAAAACTGAATTTGCTTATGGTGCCATTCTTCATTTGTTTTTACAATGCCGAATTCCAGGAATTCTTTTCTCAGGTCATCACTTATGGTTTCAAAATCATCACGGCCCAGGTAATCAAGGTCGGCATCACAGATGATTTCTTCCAGAAGGTTTTGCGGGTCATGGGGGAGTTTGGTGGCCATAATGAGCGAACATATTTCTTCTATCTCTTTGCCCGTTGCCCCGAACTTTGGTAATTCCTGTTTTGCAATATCGCAACCCTTTTCTTCATGGTCTTTATAGGTGTAAAGAAACCCTGTATCATGAAGCATAGCAGCTGTTTCAAGCTGCTTCAGGGCATGTACACTTTTTATTCCTTCCTTGCGGGCAATAATAATGCACTGGTCCCTTACGTCAAGTGTATGCTGCAGGTTGTGGTAAGTGAGCTTTGGAGAAAGCCCCTCTTCCAGCAATGAAATAACAAAAGAAGTTATGGATTTAATATTCCTCACCGGTTAATTGTGCATTAAATATAAGAAGTGATGCTGAGAAATCAGGCTGAATTATTCAATGTTATTATTCCGCTTCCATAAAAAGGAATTCATTTATCTTGCCCGGTAAATCCTTTTTAAAATTGTTTTTGTTTACATATGGAGGAAATTGTTTTTTCTTACAATGCGCTTACAATTTTTGTAAGGCGGATATTTGAAAGTATCGGGTGCAGCAGGCAACATGCTGCAATGGCAACAGCAGCATTGCTGAGTGCAGACCTGCGTGGTATTGATTCCCATGGTGTGGCCCGTTTAAGCGGATATGTACGCCTTTGGGAAGCAAAAAGGGTAAATGAAAAACCCGATATTAAAATTGTACATGAAACGCCATCTACTGCTGTTGTAAATGGGGACAGGGGGCTTGGCCTTGTTGTAGCGCCACATGCCATGCAGGTGGCAATTGATAAAGCCAAACAGGCCGGCACGGGCTGGGTAAGTGTAAAAAATTCCAATCACTTTGGTATCGCAGCTTACCATGCCATGATGGCTTTGCAGCATGATATGATTGGTATAGCCATGACCAATGCCAGTGCATTGGTAGCTCCTACTTTTTCAATCGAACGGTTACTTGGTACCAACCCCATTTGTGTTGTTATACCTGCAGGCAATGAACCGGCATTTGTGGCCGACCTTGCCACAACAACTGCAGCCAATGGCAAGCTGGAAATACTGCAGCGCTGGCATATTGATGCACCCGTTGGATGGATACAGGATAAAGAAGGCAATGTAACTACCGATGCGCATGCATTAAAAAATGGCGGCGCTTTATTGCCTTTGGGCAGCGACAGGGAACATGGCAGCCACAAAGGATATGCATTGGGAGCTGTGGTTGATATTTTTTCTGCCATATTAAGCGGCGCCAGTTATGGCCCGTGGGTCCCGCCTTTCCCTGCTTATGTGCCTATGCCGCAGGACATGCCCGGTGAAGGCCTGGGACATTTTTTTGGCGCTATGCGTATTGATGCCTTCCGGCCTGCTGAAGAATTTAAGCAACACATGGACAACTGGATTAAAAGGTTCAGGAATGCAAAAACAGTACAGGGAGAAAAGAAAGTTTTAATACCCGGAGACCCGGAAAGGGAAATGGAAAAAGAAAGAAAGGGTAAAGGTATCCCCTTGCTGGAGGTAGTAGTGAATGATTTGAAAGCTTTGGGTGAACGGTTTGGTGCAGAGCTTAAGGAATTGCATTAAAATGAAATCCAGGTTTATATTGTGCACTACTTTAAAAAAGGAATTAATTTGGTGCTACCTCCTGCACCCTGAACCATGTTTGCACTTTAACTGCCTGGGAGATGCCGTTGTAAATTTTTACAGATAATGTATTGGCATCTTTCATTATTATTTTACAACTGTAATCTTTGCCGTCTTCATGGTTGTACATCCTGCCATTTTCCCATAACCTGTTACCGGCATATTTAAAATTCCTCAGGCTGATAAGTCCAAGCAGCGGCCTTGCCTGCAATACCTTGTCTGTATTTTTTTTGTCGGTTACCGGCTTGCCGGTTCCGGGGTCAATGGGTTCTTTAAGCCAGATTATTTTACCGTAGTAATTAACTCCCTGTTTATATATCTGCACATGGCCTTCGCCTGTTTCTGTAAGCCATATGCCTGTAACCGAATCTGCAGTAAACGCAGGATATGGTGTACTGAATGCAGAGATAAGAATAAGCGCTGATGCAATGCATGAGGGAATAAATATCCGCTTAATCATAAGTATAAATTTTAAGGGGATACCATGTAAACGGCCGGGGCGGAAATCAATTGTGGAGTTAAATGGAAAGTATATGCCTCTAAGGAGTTTCACTTATTAAAGGTCAAGAACGTCCCTGAACTCAGCTTTTTTGTCAAATACTGATTTGGCAAAAGGGCAAAGCGGAATGATTTTAATGTTGTTGGTACGGGCATAATCAACAGCAGTTTTTACCAGTTGCAGCCCGACACCTTTACCGCTTAGAGAGTCATCAACTTCAGTATGCTCAATGATTATTTTGTCAGCAGATGGTTTGGTATAAACCATTTCAGCAAGGATGCTGCCATCCTGCCCCACATAAAACATCCCTTTTCCGCCAACCTGTTTGTGCTGAATAACCATATATTATAAATGGATAAGTTTTGTTGCAAATTATGATTAGTAAGGAGAGAAGAAAAAAGAATTTACAGATAATTAGAGCATGTCCATCGGGTCATCTACCACCCGCAGGTTTTCATTGAAGCCATCCATGAGCAACATATCATCCGCTGAAATGGCAAAATCAAAAATTTCAAAGTTTTCTTTTAATCTTTCGGGGTTAGCCGATTTGGGAATGGCAGATACTCCATGCTGGATGTTCCACCTTAAAATGATTTGTGCGGGGGTTTTATGATATTTGCCTGCCAGTTTAAGCAAACGGGGATCATTGAATTTTTTTCCTCTTACCAATGGCGTATAAGCCTGTAATATTGTTTTTTGCTCCTGGCAATACTGCATCAGGTCTTTCAAATAAAGCCAGGGGCTGAACTCCACCTGGTTAACAGCAGGAACAATTGCTGCATATTCTTTTAGTTCATCCAGAAAAGGCATGAGATAATTGGCAACACCGATGGCCCTTACCTGTTTTTCATGGTATAATTTTTCCAATGCCTTCCATGTATCTTTTCTTTTTTCTTTAATGGGCCAGTGAACAAGGTAAAGGTCAATGTAATCAATATCCAGTTTTTTGCTGCTGGTTTCAAATGCCCTGAGGGTCGACTCATATCCCTGGTCGGTATTTCCTACTTTGGTGGTAACAAAAATTTCTTTGCGGGGAATGTTGCTGCTGCGGATAGCATTGCCAACTTCTTTTTCATTCTGGTACATGGCAGCGGTATCAATCAACCGGTAACCGGTTTGCAAAGCTCTCAGCACAGCCAGTTCTGCTGCTGCACCATATACATCATAAACGCCAAGCCCCAGCAATGGCATTGGGGTACCATTGCTGAGGATAGCTTTCGGCTGTTCAATAACGGTGGTTACCATTTTTCCAGTCCCAATAATTTTTTTCCCAGATCAGATAATACTGCTGTACTGTATTTGGTTTGTTCCCATTTACGGGGGTCGCCGGGAAAAGCATAACCTTCAGGTGCTTTCCGCTCCCTCCAGGAAGTAATGCGCCATTCACGCAATGCTTCATTGTCTTCTTCTGCCGGCATCATGGAAATATATTGAGCGATACGCACTTTATTGCCGCTCATATTTGGCCTTATACCATGCGGCTGGAGGCTGTTAAAAATCAAAAGGTCGCCTGCTTCCATTTTTACTTTCTTCAGTTCAAAACCTGTAATGTCGGGTTTATAATGGTCACGGTCTTCCGGTTGCGTCAGCTTCCATGTATCATAGGTCCTGAACAATTCAGGTAAACATTGAAATCCCCCCATGTTTTCATCTGTCTGATCTGCCAACGCCAGCACACCCTGAACATTAACAGGTTTTGTTTCGGGGTCGTAATCCCAGTGAATAAAACCTTTGTATTCAAAACCGGGACGTATGGGGAAATTCAGGTTAGCCCTGTCAATAGTAACCCATAACTTTTCGGTGCCCCAAATGTCAACAAAAGCATCATATACCCTTTTCATTTGCCTGTTGTTCCACAAATGCTGGTGATTATATACCTCCACCATGCCTGTGTTGGTGAGTTCCTTCATTTGTATTTCAGCACGGGGAGGTGCATACCATGTTTCGGGATTGTTCGGGTCTTTTTCTTCAAACTCCCACAAAAAATCAGCTGTGGCTTTTGCCTGTTCTTTGGGCACGGCATTTTTAATTACCACATACCCGTTGTGTATCCAGAACTTCCAGTCTTCTTCACTTAGCACACGCAACGGTTTCCCGTTTGAACGGTCGTTGAGTTTTTGCACACTGCTTTTGGCAACAGAAGGGTTGCCGGGTATTTCTTTGTGCACATGGGCGGGGGCCATCGTTGGCGCCATTGTAGCCATGGTGCCTTTTTGTTTTACTTCCATATTGCAAGTTTTTTATTGAGTGACATACCAAAATTACATTTCCCGGCCCCCTTTTTTCTACAGCTGTAATTTCCATTTTTTGTGCTGTATTGATATTTTTCTGCATTTTAAGGCAGAGAAAGTATATTTATAGACAAATAAGCCCAGTTTGAAAGTAAAGTTTGAAGAAGTAAAACCGGATAAGGACAGTTCGTTCCGCATCCTGCTTACACCGGGGCTGAATGACCTTTTCTACTGGCATTTTCATCCCGAATATGAGATTGTATATGTGGAAGGGGCCAGCGGAACAAGGCATATCGGCGACCACATATCAAAGTATGAGGGGAGCGACCTTGTTTTTATCGGGCCCAATATCCCCCACCTGAATTTTGATTATGGCGTAAAAACCAACTGCGAACAGGTGGTGGTGCAAATGAAAGAAGACTTCCTCGGAAAGGATTTTCTTCATATCCCCGAACTGGCTTCCATTAAACAGCTTTTTGAAAAAGCAAAACAGGGTTTATCTTTTTATGGCCAGACCAAAATGATTACAGGTGAAAAACTAAAAAGCTTAAGCGGCCTTTCCCATTTTAACCAATTGATGGAATTATTGCAGATATTTCAGTTGCTGGCTGAAACAAAAGAAGTGAACATGCTCAACAGCCGGCCGCTTGCCAGCGCTTCTGCATTTAAAGAGCAGGAGCGGATGAAAAGGATTTACAATTATATTGAAAGCCATTTCCAGGAAAAGATTGATGTAAACAGGGTAGCAGAGATCAGCCATCTCACCACGGCAGCATTTTGCAGGTATTTCAAAAAAATTACGCGGATGACATTTACTGATTTTCTTAACCAGTACCGCATCAACCATGCAAAAAATTTACTGCTGCAGGATAAAACAGTAACAGAAGCCTGCTATGAAAGCGGGTTTGATAACCTCTCGTATTTTAATAAAACATTTAAGAAACTGGCTGCTGAAAATCCTTCACATTTCAGAAAAAGGCATGCTACTGTCTAATCAACTCCACCAGCATATTGCAACAGCGGTTTATAAACTTTGATAAGAATTGCTTAAACCAAGCCACGATAATTTTGTAAATTGCCATTGGTAGATGTCTTCTGTTCAAAAAATATTACCTCATTATACTTACGATGACTGGGTTCATTGGGAAGGCAGTTGGGAATTGATTGATGGTTTCCCGATTGCCATGAGCCCTACGCCGGTTCCCAAACACCAGCAGGTAGCAGCGGCACTTCGGGCAGAGTTTTACCATGAACTAAAAAAGTGCAGGAAATGCACAGTGTATGACCCGCTGGATTATGTTATAGCAAAGGATACAATCCTTGTGCCTGATATTTTAATAGTTTGTGGTAAAATTGAAAAGAAATACCTCGATTTCCCTCCGGTACTGGTTGCAGAGATACTTTCCCCTTCAACGGCTTTAAGGGACAAACACACCAAATACCAGTTGTATGAACAACAGGGTGTAAAGTATTACCTTATTGTTGATTCTGACAAATCAACGATTGAGATATTTGAACTTGTAAAGGGAAAATATATGCTTCAAACGTTGGGAAAAGGAGAGGTTTTTGACTTTAGTTTTGAAAAAGACTGTTCAGCCCGCATCAGCTTTAATGAAATCCTGCAGTAAATATTTTTTTTGGCAGAGTAAAATTTCAATAGCATATTTGCACTGCAATGAAGCAAAACATTCAAAATAACCAGTGGTGGTGGCATACAAACTCTTACGGGGTTCTGTAGCAACTATTGCTGTATTTTGATAAGCATATTCAGAAGCCCCGGATTTTTTCGGGGTTTTTTTATGCCCCTGCCCCTAAAGGGGAGTAAACCTGAATTAAAAAATACATATCAGATGTGATCAGTTAGAAAAATTGGTATGAAAAAAATTGAAATAAAAACGGTTTGCAAAAAGCTGCTTGCTGATGTGTTTACACCGGTTGGCATCTATCTCCGTTTGCGTGACCGTTTCCGGGATACCGTATTACTGGAAAGCGCAGACCATCACGCAGCGGAGAACAGCTGGTCTTTTATCGGCATCAATGCCATTGCCGGGATAGAAATAATCAACAGTACAACCCTTGAGTATAAACTGCCCGGCCAAAAGCCTGAAAGATCAGCTATTAAGAGTAAAAGGGATGTGCCTGTGCTGGTATGGGAATTTATGCAGAAGTTTGATGCAGTACCGGGAGATTGTAAAGAAGCAAAATTTGCACAGGGCCTGTACGGATATACCACATATGATGCCGTTCAGTATTTTGATGATGTGGAATTTTCAAAACTCCCTTTTAAAGGAGTAGGCAGCATGCGTTACCGCCTTTATCAGTATGTTATTGCAATTAACCACTACAAGGATGAATTGTTTATTTGTGAAAACCAGGCAGCAGGTATTGAAAGTGAATTGCCCGTTGTAGAAAGCCTGATAAAGAGCAAAGATGTGCCGGTATTTCCATTTAAAGTAAAGGGAGATGAAAGTTCAGATATAACCAATGAGGAGTACATCGAAATGGTAAAAAAGGGAGTTGCCAGTTGCTACCGCGGCGATGTATTCCAGATTGTATTGAGCAGGCGTTTCCGGCAATCTTTTACAGGAGATGAGTTCAATGTTTACAGGGCTTTGCGCAGCATTAATCCATCACCCTATTTGTTCTTTTTTGATTATGGCGATTATAAACTCATGGGTTCATCACCTGAATCGCAGCTTATCATTAACAATGGCAGGGCAGTGGTGCACCCCATTGCAGGAACTTTTAAAAGAACAGGCGATGATGAAATTGATCAGCAAGAGACAGAACGCTTACTTAAAGACGCCAAGGAAAATGCGGAGCATGTAATGCTCGTTGACCTGGCAAGAAATGATTTAAGCCGCGTATGCGATGATGTATCTGTTGCGCATTACAGGCAGGTACAATATTACAGCCATGTTATACATCTTGTAAGTGAAGTAACAGGTAAAGTAAAACCAGGAAGCAACCCCTTTGAGTTAATGGCCAAAACCTTTCCGGCCGGTACATTAAGCGGCGCCCCTAAAATAAAAGCCATGCAGCTCATTGAGCAGTACGAACCCCATGCAAGAAGTTATTATGGCGGGGCCATCGGGTTTATGGGTTTTAACGGCAGTTGTAACCATGCCATTATGATCCGTACTTTTTTAAGCAAAGACAATACATTGATATACCAGGCGGGTGCAGGGGTAGTGGCAGCAAGCAAACCCGAGAGTGAATTGCAGGAAGTGAATAATAAACTGGGGGCATTAAAAAAGGCGATTGAATTTGCAGAAAACATAAAATAAATTTTTGTGCCGGTTGCAATGCTGCTTTCATTGTTCCTTGCACCTGCCCCGCTGAATAGCTTCGTGTGTTGCAAACGGGGTCGCACATTTCAACAGCAGAATAAATATGAGGGAGGTTATGCGTATTCTTGTTTTCGATAATTACGATTCATTTACATACAACCTGGTTCACCTGGTGGAAAAGATCATGCACATAAAAGTGGATGTGTACCGTAATGACCAGATTGCTTTGGAAAAAGTGAAGGGGTACGATAAAATAATTTTATCTCCGGGTCCAGGTATCCCTGAAGAAGCGGGATTGTTGTTGCCACTGATAAAAGAGTATGCCCCATCCAAATCAATACTTGGGGTATGCCTCGGCCACCAGGCCATTGGTGAAGCCTTTGGCGCAAAGCTGGTGAATTTAAGTACCGTATATCACGGTGTGGCTACAAGTTGCAGCTTACAGGTTGCAGGTTGCAGGTTGTTTAAAGAGTTGCCCGATGAAATAGAAGTGGGCAGGTACCATAGCTGGATTGTAGCAAAAGAGAATTTTCCGAAAGAACTGGAGATAACAGCAGAAGATGAAAACGGGTACATTATGGGATTGCAGCATAAAACTTATGATGTGCAGGGTGTACAGTTTCATCCGGAGAGTGTGCTGACGCCGATGGGGGAGAAGATATTAAGGAACTGGTTAAA
>JANRKT010000309.1:0-13839 GCA_033763355.1 Chitinophagaceae bacterium
CTAAACGATTATTCCAGATGAAAGAAGTTGTAATCATCTCTGCCGTCCGCACACCCATAGGCAGTTTTGGCGGGGTATTAAAAAGTTTATCGGCTACGCAGTTGGGCGCTGTTGCTATTAAAGCCGCAGTTGCAAAAGCCGGTATAAAACCTGAACAGGTTCAGGATGTATTGATGGGTTGTGTAATACAGGCGAATCTTGGGCAGGCGCCGGCAAGACAGGCGGCAAAATTTGCTGACTTGCCAAACGAAGTAAACTGCACTACAGTAAATAAAGTTTGTGCAAGCGGTATGAAAGCCATTGCTCAGGCTGCGCAAAGCATAATGCTCGGTGATGCGGATATTGTTGTGGCAGGTGGTATGGAAAGCATGAGCAATGTGCCCTTTTATGCAGAGAACATGCGATGGGGCAATAAATATGGTAATGTGGCTTTTATTGACGGGCTTGCAAAAGATGGTTTAACCGATGTGTATGATGGCAAAGCAATGGGTAATGCTGCAGAGCTGTGTGCAAAGGAATGTGGCATCAGCCGTGAAGAGCAGGATGCATTTGCCATTGAAAGTTACAAGCGGAGCCAGGCTGCATGGGAAAAATGTTATTTCAGCAATGAAGTGGTGCAGGTTGAAATTCCCCAGCGCAAGGGAGGCCCCATTGTAATTGCGAAAGATGAAGAACCTTTTAATGTAAAGTTTGACAAGATACCTTCATTAAGTCCCGCATTTCAGAAAGACGGTACTGTTACTGCCGCCAATGCAAGCACCATGAATGATGGAGCAGCGGCATTGGTGCTGATGAGCGCTGAAAAAGCAAAAGAACTCGGCTTAAAGCCCATTGCAAAAATTAAAAGCTATGCAGATGCGGAGCAGGCTCCGGAATGGTTTACTACTACACCATCCCTCGCTGTGCCCAAAGCGGTTGCCAAAGCCGGTTTGCAAATGAGCGATATTGATTACTGGGAACTGAATGAAGCATTTTCAGTTGTGGGTATTGAAAACAGCCGCCGTATGAAACTTGACCCGGCAAAAGTAAATGTGCATGGTGGTGCAGTTTCATTGGGCCATCCGTTGGGTTGCAGCGGTGCAAGAATTATCGTTACACTTATAAACGTGCTGAAAGTAAACAATGCAAAATATGGCGCAGCAGGAATCTGTAATGGTGGTGGTGTGCATCAGCAATGGTAATTGAAAATATGTAGGGAGCATCCTCCCCTTTAAGGGGGAGTTAGAGGGGGTGCACAGGGCGGCTTATCAAAGAAACTTTTTGAATTGGAGTTTTTATTCGGTGCAGTGGTTTGTTGCCACGGAACCACGGAGAAATAATTCCGTGTTTCCGTGGTATTGAATTATTACAGGTGTCACGTTTATTTGATAGATTGCAAATATGGTCATACGGTTTGCCACAACAGACGATGCTGAAGCGATAGCAGATTTCAGCAGGAAGACTTTTCATGAAACCTTTGCTTCCGTAAATACCCCGGAGAACATGAATAAGTTCATGAGCGAACAGTTTACAAAAGAAATGCTGATTAAAGAAGTGGGGGAGGATGGTAATGTTTTTTTGGCGGCTTATGATGAAGGGCAACTGATGGGCTATGTAAAAATGAGGAAAACCATAAACCCTCCTGAACTGGGCAATGTAAAAGCCATAGAGATTGCGAGGATATATGCCGCCACATCTTCCATTGGAAAGGGGATTGGTAAAGCCTTAATGCAAAAAACCATTGATGTGGCAAAAGAGATGGGGAAGGAAATGCTGTGGCTGGGCGTTTGGGAAGAAAACCACCGGGCCATTGAGTTTTATAAAAAATGGGGCTTTGTAAAATTTGCCTGGCACAAATTTATACTTGGTGATGATGTGCAGACTGACTGGCTGATGAAGAAAGAATTGAAATGAATCGGTACACACCCGAAAAAAACCAATTGCTTTATAAAGTTCTCATAAAATAAACGGCGTCCCCTTTTTTCTTTTAATCCACTTGTCCCCTTTGCTGTCAATCCACAAAATATCAATAGGCCCTGAAACAGTGCTGTCTTTCCCATTGCTGTTTTCAATCAGGTAAACAGCAGCCATCCGTGGGCTTTTCAAAACATTGTTTATGTTGAAATCATAGTGATAAATACGGCCTTTGCCTGATTCATAAACAAATGCTGAGTCTTTGGAAATATCACTGCAGGAAGCATTTTGTATGATGAAATGGACCTTTGTTGTATTCAGGCTGTCAGGGTTTATCAAAGATTTCATTCCCCATAGAAAAGGGGTGGCGCCATCCCTTGATATAATGAAAACAGAGGAAGACCTGATTTTTTTATCACTGGTGAAACGTAAAGGGGATTCTTTTTGCAGTAACAGGTAAGCTGAATCAAGGGCTGATGCCCACCTGCTTAATATTTCAGTTTTTGCTTTGTCAAAATCAATATTGTTTTTTAAAGCATCTGCTACAATCGTTATCAGGTTGTAAATATTTTTATACTGTACAAAGCCGTCATGGGCATAATAAAATTTACCGGTCTTATAAATTTTTACTGCATCTTCTTTGTTTTCACCGCCGTTTAAATGCTGGCTGTCGGTTGCGAGGAGGATGCCCTGGCTTGTTACAATCACAACTACTGATGAGCCGAAAGTATGGGTTGCAAAAAGCAGCAGCAAAACAACGAGAGCGGATTTTTTGATAGTACATTCCATAAACAATCCATTGGGGATGAATGTTGCTTGCAGCAAAAGAAAGTTACTTTATTTATGTTCAGCGCAGTATTATAAACTTTATAAAAGATAATATCGGGGGACAGCCGGTATAATCCTGGTTTATAAAAAAACTCCCTGAATGCAGCAGGGAGTTTTTTGTAATGATCAGACTATAAAAAAGCCATGGTCTTAGGAGACTATGGTTTTCTTTGAAAAAATCGCCATTAAGTTTAAAACCTGACAGGTTTAGTTGCTGATGTTCCATGAATATTGAGAAGCAAACCTGTCAGGTTTTCTTCATAATAACCAGCGAAGCCGGAGCTTCGCAGTACATTATTTTGAACTGAGGTCGGCCCGCAGGAAAAGCAGTTCAGACCATTGCTCATCTACATACTTACGGAGTACGTCCAGGAAATTCTCAAATGAATCCTCTCCATGGATTGCTTCATAACGGTCTTTAAAAGGTTTCCGGAAACCGGATTCTCTTTCTTTAAGCCCTTGTTTATATCTCGTTACAAGTGTGTATTGTGCCGGCCCTGATGCGCTGGCTGTATATACTGCAACGGTTTCCCCGCCAGCTTGCCATGCAGGTCTCATCCAGGATATCACCTCCCTCACTTTATTTCCCCAGCCAATTTTCTGTACCCAATGTGTAATGCTTATCTTATCTGTAAAATCGCCGAGGGCAATTGTACTGAGCGAATCCTGGTAAACAGAATAACCTGAGCTGGTCCTTTCGGTAAGGTGGATGGATACATTCTTGTTCCAGTCAGTATTGTGTTCAGCGCCCAGGTTACCTCTTTTATCAACCATTTCCCAGCTTACGGGCCCTTCGGTAATGTGGTAGCCGCCATAATCCCTGCCGGATTGTATTTCAAAAACACGCCATTTCCAATCCCCCGTGTGGTACTTCTGTGCGTGGGCGGCTATGGCTTTTTCAAATTCAAGAACCTTATCCGCTTTGGGAAATACCCTGTTGGAGCTGACAACATTTTTAACCTGGCTTATCCCTATAGCAGGAACAAGCACAAGAAAAGCAAGCAGTTTTCTCATGTTTTAATGTTTGAAAAATGAAAGAAATGATAGCGGTGCTGTTGTGGATAGGAGTGCGAAGAGGCAAGAAAGGTAATACAAATATTACAAATCCGTCAAAACATTTTTACGCCTGTGCATTACAGTGAGTGGTTTGTCTCTTTGTTTCGGTTTGCGGCAATTACAATAAATGAAATGATCAGCAATACACTGTACTCCACGCCGCCGCTCTGGTGGCCCACTACAAACCATCCGTTTTTTGCATGCACCAATATGATGCCCATGATGTGTTCAATAATAAATATCATGCATATCCATTTTACAAAACTGCCGGAAGCCATAATTGCGCCACCGGTAATTTCAAAAATAGTGATGCCCCATGCCAGCGCTTTGCCAATTATAAAACCTTTGCTGTTGAGGAATTCACCGAAGCCCCCTACAGTGCCTGCATAGATGCGTATTACGCCATGTGCCATCATAATAAGCGATACTGAAATTCTCAGGAGCGTTTGTGCACTTTTAGCAGAAAGAAAAGGAAACTGTCTGGCCATTGCAGGTTTTTATGGTTGCACTAAAGTTAAGGGTTCAGCCCCTGCTTTTTATTTTTTCTTTTTCATTCAACAGGGGAGCGGCGGCGTTCCAGGAATATCAGTCACGGGTAGGCGACGGGTGGTAAATCCAGTACCTGGTGCAGGTGATGTAAAAGGTGTTTGCTGTAATCAGCGGCCAGCCATTCAATGCTATGTAACGCTTCACTCATGGCTTCTCTTTTTTCAGCGCCTGGAGATATGTTCATGAGTACAGTGCAGATATGTTTGTTCAGCAAAACCCACAAATCAATTAAATCTTTTACCGGGTAACCCTGGTAATCGGCAGCAGCAACCCACTTGTCCTGGTTGTAAACAATCTTCGGCAATTCTTCGTATTGCGCCACTACAAAACGGCGGATATTGTTTTGTGCAGAATCAATCAGGTGCCCGAGGATCTCTTTTTTGCTCCATTTGTGCGGAAGGCGTTTGAAAGAAAAATCCTCATTACTTATTTTATATAACCGGGCTGCATGATCTGAAATGATTTGTCCGAGTTGCTGAATACTTGCCTGTAACATGTTGATTATTTTTTACATCGCTCTTTACCTCTATTCAAGTTTTAAAGCGATATAAAAATACATGTTATATCACTCTCCGTTAAATGTGGGAATGACAGGGTAAGGTTACGCACCCGCTTGCAGGGGCAGTTTTTCAAAGGGTGCATTTAATGGATTAAGTACCCTGGTAACCTCCCGACCAACAGGCCCGCAGCCCCTGTTTGCAGAAAAACATCTTTTGCTGGTGTGCAGCCTGTACAATATTTTTGCCTGCTTCCGCTGGTTGTAGTATGGAAGCCTAATATCAATATAATTTATTTTTTATGTCAAGAGTAATTGCATTCCGTGAAGCTTTAAGGGAAGCATTAAACGAGGAAATGAGGCGTGATGACAGGGTTTTCCTGATGGGTGAAGAAGTAGCAGAGTATAACGGCGCTTACAAGGTTAGTCAGGGTATGCTGGATGAATTTGGCCCCAAAAGGGTTATTGACACACCCATTGCAGAACTGGGTTTTTCCGCCGTTGCAGTTGGCGCTGCACAAAACGGCTTAAGGCCTGTAGTGGAATTCATGACATGGAACTTTGCACTCCTTGCTTTAGACCAAATTTTAAATACCGCTTCTAAAATGCTGGCCATGAGTGGCGGACAGGTTGGCTGCCCCATTGTGTTCCGCGGGCCAAACGGTTCTGCAGGTCAATTGGGCGCCCAGCACTCAACCGCTTTTGAAAGCATGTATGCCAACATACCGGGCCTTAAAGTAGTTTCCGTTTCCAACCCATACGATGCAAAGGGGTTGCTGAAAAGCGCCATAAGGGATGATGACCCGGTTATATTTATGGAAAGCGAGGTGATGTATGGTGATAAAGGCGAAGTTCCCGAAGAAGAATACCTGATCCCGATAGGCAAAGCGGATGTCAGGAGGAGCGGAGGTGATGTTACCATTGTGTCATTTAATAAAATGATGAAAGTGGCCCATGGTGCTGCTGATGAATTGCAGAAAGAAGGAATAAGCGCTGAAGTTATTGATTTGAGGACAATCCGTCCATTGGATTGGATGACTGTATTGGAAAGTGTAAAGAAAACCAACCGCCTTGTTATTGTAGAGGAGCAATGGCCCTTTGCTTCGGTTAGTTCTGAATTGGCCTATCGCATCCAGAAAGAAGGGTTCGATTATCTTGATGCCCCCGTCCGCCGCATTGCCTGTGCAGACGCCCCTATGCACTACGCCCCGAACCTTGTTGCGGGTTATCTTCCAGATGTGCCGCGAACAGTAAAGCTGGTAAAGGAAGTTATGTACGTGAAGAAATAAAAATCAGAACCTTACGTTTTAATATCAATCCCGGCCTTTGTAACCGGGATTGCTTATTTTTGGACATAATATCCTGTGATGAGAAGAATATTTTACCTCGTGTTGCTGGCAGGTTTTAATACCTATGGCCAGTCAGATTCTGCAAAAATCTCTTACGACTCCGTAACCGCTTTAAGCGAAGTACTGATTAAAGGGTTTGAAACGCAAAGAAGATTATTAGAAACCCCTGCTGCTGTAAGCCTTATTTCCTCACGTGACCTGCAAAGGTTTTCAAACATCAGCCTTGTTCCTGCTGTAAATACAGTTCCGGGAGTAAGGATGGAAGAACGTTCCCCCGGAAGTTACCGGCTTTCCATGCGTGGCAGTTTACTGCGTTCGCCATTCGGGGTAAGAAATATAAAAATTTACTGGAACGACCTTCCCCTTACAGATGCAGGTGGCAATTCTTATCTTAACCTTATTGACTTTAATGCAGTGGGTAGTATTGAATTGATTAAAGGGCCGGCAGGAAGTATTTATGGGGCAGGTACCGGTGGTGTTGTGATACTGCAACCCCATCTTCAGAAAAAACCTGAAGATACAGGCAAAGGCCCGCAGGAATTCCGGTTGCAACTGATTGGTGGTTCTTTTGGTACTTTCTCTGAAAATTTCCGCTGGCAGTCGGGCACAAAAAAAGTGCTCTGGCAATTTGTGCAAACCCATTTTCAAAGTGATGGCTACAGGGACAACAGCAAAATGCGCAGGGAAACATTGCAGGCCAATATAACTGCACTAACCGGCAAGAAAAATAAGATTGATGGCCTGGTAATGCTTACTGATTTAGCTTACCGTACACCCGGCGGGCTGAACCTTGCACAGATGACTGCCAATCCCCGTTCGTCGAGGCCTGCAACGGCAACTTTGCCGTCTGCAAGGGACCAGAAAGCGGCTATCTATAACCGCACGGCATTTCTCGGCGCTACCAATACTTATACTTTCAGTTCAAAATGGGCCAATATAACCTCGCTGATCTTTGCTTTTACTGATTTTAAAAACCCCTTTATCACCAATTATGAAAAGCGGATGGAAAGCAGCGGAGGTATAAGAACAAAGTTTGCCTATACTTCTCATTGGGGTAATGTTGGCGTAAAGTGGATAACGGGTATTGAATGGCAAAAAACTTTTTCAACCATTGACAGTTCCGGGAACAACAAAGGGGTGCAGGACAGTTTTGTAGTAAGCGATAAAGTAAATGCTGCACAACAGTTTTATTTTACTCAGCTGGAGACAGAGCTCACCAGGAACCTGATGTTGCAGGCGGGTATAAGCGTAAATATTTTTGATTACTCTATACGCAGGCAAACAGGCAACCCCAAGCCACCGGCAACTGATATTAATTTTGATGCAAAAGTTTTGCCCCGGTTTGCCCTGCTGTATAAAATAACTCCGCATTTTGCAACACATCTTTCGGCAAGCAAGGGATATTCGCCCCCTTCAATTGCAGAAGTAAAGCCATCTGCAGGCGGGGTATTTACGGGTTTGCAGGCAGAACACGGATGGAATTATGAACTGGGCATCAAAGGAAATGTATTGCACAACCGCATCAGGTTTGATCTTTCTGTTTTTCAATTCAAGTTATCCGATGCCATTGTAAGAAGGGTTGACAGCACAGGCGCCGAATATTTTATAAATGCCGGCGGAACAAACCAGAAAGGTTTTGAAGGTTTTGCCGAATGGTATGCCATACTCAATCCTTCAAAAAAAGCAATTCAGCAGTTGCGCATCTGGACAAGCTTTACTTTGTTTGATTTTAAATTCACGGATTATACTGTGGCATCAACTGATTTTTCAGGAAAGCATATTACCGGTGTACCTGACAAAGTATTTTTGATAGGCGCCGATATTGGTTTCCTGCGGAACTTTTACCTTAATACCACTTTCAATTACACTTCAAGGCTTCCTTTAAATGATGCCAACTCGGTGTATGCTTCGCAATACCGCTTGCTGCAAAGCAGGATTGGCTGGCGCATACCCATGCGCAAAATGGCGCTTGAAATTTTTACAGGAGTGGATAATGCATTAAACCAAAAATACAGTTTGGGCAACGACATCAATGCATTTGGCAGCCGCTTTTACAATCCTGCAC
The DNA here is from genome assembly GCA_033763355.1 of Chitinophagaceae bacterium. Classification (GTDB taxonomy): domain Bacteria; phylum Bacteroidota; class Bacteroidia; order Chitinophagales; family Chitinophagaceae; genus JANRKT01. The sequence continues at coordinate 8,237 of JANRKT010000309.1, forward strand.
CGGCAAGAAATTATTTTGGAGGGGTGAACTGGAGGTTTTAGAACCTTCGCAACTGGTTTTTCTTAAACACCCATTCAGGTGTATAAATGGTTTCATCTTCATTTACCTCATACCAGGGGCTTAATGTATCATTCATCGGGTTTTTGAGGATGTGTATTTCCTGTGCAGGCATGTAGCTCTGCGCAAGCAGGTAAATTTTTTTTCCTTTATTGTTAACTGCAACATCAACCACTATTACTGCGTGGCCCGGGAAACCGCCTTTGATCAGCACATCACCAGGCTGAATATTACTGAAATCAGCAACGGGCTTAAGTTGTTTTTCCAATGATGCGGTGCCGCACCATGTAAAAACTTTTTCAAGATAATGCTCAAATTCCTCTTTTGATGTATTGGGCGGGCAGTTATAAGATTTGCCATTGTTATCAGTAAAACTGATGTCCCGAAAGAGGCCAAGGCTATAGAGATATTCCGCTCTCAGCCGCATCACCGCATCTGCGCATTGCTGTAAATCTTTGTTGCCCACAGGAACCTGCAAAACAGCAAATTGGGCAGATTGGTTTCGTTTTAAACTCCCGTTGTATAAATGTACTTGCTTGTCTTTTTTAATTGCAATCTGCCTCAGCCAGGTAGCAAAAGAGTTACGGGGATTATTGATCCGTTTATATCCTTTGGGCAAAGGAATTGAATTGACATCAGGATAACTGTTGCCTGTTGCTGCTTCGTTTATGTTTTGCAGGCTGTTGCCTGAATGCTGGCAGGCGGAAAGTATTGGCAAAATTGTTGCCAGCAGGAGCAGGTACTTCATTATTTACTATTTTTGGCGCATTGGTTAAAACGCCTGTAAATATTTTTTCCATAAAAAAGATTGTTAAAGAAAAATTATGTCGAACATCCTGATCATTGACGATGAGAAATCAATCCGTAAAACGCTGTCTGAAATCCTTTCCTATGAAGGGTATAAAATTGATGAAGCCGGTGACGGGGAGGAGGGCCTGAAAAAATTTAAAGATAAAAGTTATGATGTGGTGCTTTGTGATATTAAAATGCCCAAACTTGACGGGCTTGAATTTTTAGACAAAGCTGCAGAAAGCAATCCGGACATTCCGGTAATCATGATATCCGGCCACGGCACTATTGAAACAGCAGTGGAAGCCGTAAAAAAAGGTGCTTATGATTACATCTCCAAACCGCCCGACCTGAACCGGCTGCTCATTACCATACGCAATGCAATGGACAAGACCAACCTGGTTACAGAAACCAAAGTATTGCGCCGTAAAGTGAGCAAGGTGGATGAAATGATCGGCGAATCATCGCCCATAAAAAAAATAAAAGAAACCATAGATAAAGTTGCGCCTACTGATGCCCGTGTGCTGGTTACAGGAGAGAACGGCGTTGGAAAGGAACTGGTGGCCCGCTGGCTGCACGAAAAAAGCAACCGCTCCAAAGGCCCGCTGGTTGAAGTAAACTGTGCAGCCATACCGGGAGAACTGATAGAAAGTGAATTGTTCGGCCATGAAAAAGGATCTTTTACTTCAGCCGTAAAACAACGCATCGGCAAATTTGAACAGGCCAACGGGGGCACATTGTTTATGGATGAAATAGGCGATATGAGCCTTACCGCACAGGCCAAAGTGCTGCGTGCATTGCAGGAAGGAAAAATAACCCGAGTGGGAGGGGAGAAAGACATTAATGTGGATGTACGTGTGGTTGCAGCCACCAATAAAGACCTGCTTAAGGAAGTAGAAGAAAAAAATTTCAGGCTTGATTTGTACCACCGGTTAAGCGTTATCATTATTCATGTACCATCACTTAACGAAAGAAAGGAAGACATCCCCCTGCTGGTGGACAAATTCCTTACCGACATCTGCACCGAATACGGGACGGCTAAAAAAGGAATAGAACCCGATGCCATTGAAGCATTAAAAGCGCATGACTGGACGGGCAACATACGTGAACTTCGCAATGTGGTAGAAAGGCTTGTTATCCTTTCAGGAAAAGTAATAACAGGAAGTGATGTGACTTCTTACGTGCTGCCGGGAAAATAAAAAATCTTTATTCTTTTTCACCACAAAACTGAATTACCTCCTTGAGCGAACGGAGGATTTTTACATTGGGTAAATTGTAGTTTTCGTCCAACTGGAGTACCACAGGCCCTGAAAAAACAACCTGTACCGGGCTGAACCTTGCTGCAAGTTTTTCAATAAATTTCTCCAGCGGTTCTTCTGTTAAGTTGGTGATGATGTGACAATACAAATGTGTTGCACTGCGGGCCTGCAGGTAACATTCAATTTCTTTAAGTGCAACACCTGCTCCTAAATAAGCTGTGGATACCTGGTTTTTCTTCAGCAGGTAATTTACCAGCAGCAACGGTATTTCATGGTATTCATTTTCAGGTGCAAATACAATTACATTTCTTTTGCTTTTTTGGGCGGGAAGGTCCAGCCCGTCTGTTGCAACCAGCATCATTTTGCGGATGTGGTTGCTTGCAAAATGCTCCTGTGCAGGAATGATGTGGCCGGTTATCCAGAACAAACCGATCTTTTCAAGAAAAGGATAAACCACATGGTACATGCTTTTTTCAAAGCCGAGGTGCAGCACCACGCTGTTCAGGGCTCTCACTGATTTATCCTGGTCAAGATCAATGGAGGCTTCCATTAACTGGTTAATGAATACCTCATAACTGCCGGCACTGTTGTTTTCAAGGGTAAGTTTCTTTATTTCATCTTCTTTCATCATGGCAATTTTTGATATTTTATAACCATGATGATAGAGATAAGCAATGCGGAGTATGGTTTTCAGGTCTTCGTTGTCATACTGCCTGTGTTTGCTTTCCTTTCTTTTGGGAGTAATAATGCCATAACGCTGTTCCCATATCCGCAGGGTATGGGCTTTGATGCCGGTAAGGTTTTCAATGTCCCGGATGGTAAAACTGTTCATGGCGAAATGGTTTTGGCGGAAACAGGCCGCCACCTCTATCTTTCAAAATAAAAAAAAGTTTATAAACAACCAACCTGCCGGTAAAACGGTTTTGAACCAGGCAGCTTTGCTGCATTGTTGTTAAAGAAAATTAAACCGGCGTCCCGCCTGTAACTTTCCTGTAATCTCCGCGACCAACACGAATATGCTTATTTATCCTATTTTTGGCCACATTTTTAAAATTACCGGATTAATATGGGCTGGATCATTTTTATAGTTACTGCTATCGGTTTTCACATCGGGTTATACGGCATGTTTAAAAAAGCGGGTATTGAGCCGTGGAAGGCCCTTGTGCCTTTTTACAATGGCTGGCTGATGGTGGAAAAAATGGAGTTAAAGAAATACTGGTTTTTTCTGCAGTTTATACCCATTGTGGGACAGTTTGTAACCATCTGGATATGCATCCGTTTTGTGGAGCATTTCGGCAGATTTTCACTTGTTCACCACACCGCAGCGGTATTTCTTCCCTTCCTGTATTTCCCTTATCTCGGGTTTTCAAAAAACGAAAGATTTGGTGGTACAGCCGTTGTAAAGAATTACAAGAAATCCGCAACACGTGAATGGATTGATGCCGCCGTATTTGCGGTGGTAGCCGCTACCATTATACGCACTTTTGTTTTTGAAGCTTACACCATCCCTACAGGTTCAATGGAAAAAACTTTGCTGGTAAACGATTTTTTATTTGTGAGCAAATTCAGTTACGGGCCGAGGTTGCCCAATACGCCATTGTCGTTTCCATTCGTTCATCATACTTTGCCTGTGGTTAAAGGCAAATCTTATCTTGAGTGGATTAAGGTACCCTATAAACGTTTGTTTGAAAGCCCTGTTGACCGCAACGATGTGGTGGTGTTTAATTATCCTGTAGGTGATACTGTGATCGGCGAATACCAGTCTGAAACGAATTTTTATGACTATTTGAGAGAACAATATGACCGTTTTGGTAAGACAAGGGAGCAAATACTCGCAGAAAGAGACGATATATTAATAAGACCTGTAGACAAAAGGGAAAATTTTATTAAACGCTGTGTTGGCATACCTGGTGACAGCATTAAGATTGTTGATGGCATATTGTATATAAACGGAAAACTAAGCGATGCGCCTGCCAAATCTGAAACATTTTACTATGTTACTACCAATGGAAGAGAATTCTTTCCAGATGATTTCATTTCAGATGAGCTCAATATTGATCTTGACGAACCTCAGGGAGACCTTACAACGTTAGAAGGGAGGCCCAATACTTACCGTGTTAATCTTACTCCGGCACAGGTTGAAAAGGTAAAGTCATTTCCTTTTGTTGTGCCTGGAGGTGTTGTGCCCGAACTGAACACAACATTCTTCACCAAAACATTTCCCCATGATACGGCGCATTACAAGTGGACGGAAGATAATTTCGGCACGCTTTGGATACCAAAGAAAGGTGCAACAGTAAAACTCACTCCTGAAAACATTGCTATATACCGGCGCATTATTGATGTTTATGAAAACAATGATTTTGACGAGAAGGGAGGAAAGTTTATCATCAATGGAAATGAAACAGACAGCTATACATTTAAAATGAATTACTACTGGCTGATGGGTGATAACAGGCACAACTCACAGGACTCAAGGTTCTGGGGTTTTGTTCCGGAAGACCATGTGGTGGGCCGTGCCGCCCTTATCTGGTTCAGCTGGCAGAAGGGGCCGAGATGGGGGAGGTTGTTCAGGACGATTAAGTAAATGATGGAGGAAGTAAGAAGTGGGAAGTAGGAAGTGGGGAGTAGGAAGTAGGGAAGGCTTTTTATAATAAAATAACCTAACTTTAAACAAATGTCCCGGCGCCTGTCGGGATTTTTTGTCTGTTGCGAAAGCGTACAATACATGAAGAAGCATACCCAGCAGTTTGAGTACGAAGTATATGATTCTATTCAGGAATTAAGCGACCAGGATGCATGGCTTTTGAGTGAAGCCCGTGAAGTGACCCAGTATGCGTATGCCCCTTACTCACAGTTCCAGGTAGGCGCAGTAGCCAAGCTTGCAAATGGTGAAATTGTTGCAGGCAGTAACCAGGAGAATGCATCCTTCCCGGTTGGTTTATGTGCTGAGAGGGTATTGCTTGCGTCCGTTTCTTCTTTATATCCGAAAGTGGCTATTGAAACCATTGCCATCAGCTATCAGGGCACTAATGTGGAAAGCGACCATCCCATTGCTCCGTGCGGCATCTGCCGCCAGGCATTACAGGAATATGAAGAGAGGCTCACTCATTCCATCCGGCTTATTCTTGGCGGTATGGAGGGAAAAGTATTCGTAATCCCCACAGCGGGGTTTTTATTGCCGCTTGCTTTTACGAGTAAGGAATTGAAGTAGGTGAACTTTCCGCAAAGCCACAAAGGCCGGAAATATTTCTCTTAAATGTGCATGGCGCTTTTGCGAAAAAACAAAAGGCCTGCTAAGGCCTTTATAAAAATTCTTTTCGTAGTTGAGTCCATACTAAGAAATCCCTGCTGATAATTTTTGATCTTCCCACTGTTTTCTGCCTACACCTTCAAACACATGCCTTTCGCTGTGGTAAGATGATCTTACCAATGGCCCGCTTTCTACATAATCAAATCCCAGGTCATAACCAATATCCCTTAATTCCGCAAATTCAT
>JANRKT010000310.1:0-2355 GCA_033763355.1 Chitinophagaceae bacterium
AAAAGCGGCGCCTTCAGCGGACGAACTAAAAGCATGGGAGGAAGATGCAAGAAAAAAAGTAAGAGCTACTGAAAAAAAACTGGTCGGCCGTATATTGAATGATAAGAAAGGTTTTGAGGCTTATATGAATTACCTGTACCTTGATGCGGTTGCATCTTCATTTGACCCCCATACGACTTATCTCCCCAAACAGGAAAAAGAAAAATTTGATACTGACCTCAGCGGTGTCGGGTTTTCGCTCGGTATTGAAACGGGTGAAAATGAAAAAGGGGAAATCATGATACGCCGCCTGGTACCTGGCGGACCGGCCTGGAAAAGCGGTGAACTTCACAATGGTGATGTACTTACACAACTCATATTAAACAACCAGTCTGTAATTGATATGACAGACATGGATATTGAGGAAGCAGATGCTATGCTGCATGGCAAAGAAAATGAACGCATCGGCTTAACAGTGCGAAAAGCAAACGGTATAACCAAAACAGTTCAGCTGGTTAAGGAAGAATTAAAAGATGAAGAAAACTTTGTGAAAGGATTTGTATTAAAAGGGGAGAAGAAGATTGGTTTTATTTCCCTGCCGGGGTTTTATTCAGATAATGAATCAGAACTTGGTTCAAGTTGTGCAAATGATGTTGCCAAGGAAATAGTAAAACTGAAAAAAGAAAATATAGATGGCCTGATCCTTGACCTCCGCTTCAATGGCGGCGGTTCCATGCGGGAAGCGCTTGATCTTGCCGGTATATTTATTCATGAAGGCCCGCTTTGCGTAGTAAAAAACAATGAAGGCAAAGCTACTGTACTAAAAGACATGAACAGGGGTACCATTTATGACGGGCCGTTGCTTTTAATGATTAACGGTTTAAGCGCATCTGCTTCTGAATTGCTGGCTTCGGTATTGCAGGATTATAACAGGGCGGTTATTGCCGGCAGTACTACTTATGGAAAAGGAACATCGCAGGTGATAGTGCCCATAGATACCGCAAAGAAAATAGCCCATAGCATGGAGCTGAATGATAACAGTGACTTTGTAAAAATTACTGTTGGAAAGTTTTACCGCGTTACCGGTAAAACAGTTCAGTTTAACGGTGTGAAACCGGATGTGATGCTGCCGGATGCATACGAGGCATTTCCCTTCCGTGAATCAGGCAAACCTGCTGCTTTGCTCCCTGATACATCAAGAAAAACGTATTACCAGGCATTGCCTGCACTTCCGCTGTCAATACTTGCAGAAAAAAGTAAAGAAAGGGTTAACCAGAGCGAACGGTTTAAAAATATTTTGCAGTTAAAAGAATGGTGGAAGAAAAAACTCAGCGGGTATATTGTGCCGCTTAAAGCAGACCTGTATGAAAAGCTGAATGAGGAGCATGGTAAATTGTTCGAAAAATTCACTGATACGGCAATGATACCGACAAATTTTTATACAGTTGAAAACACAGAAACAGACAGCCATAAATTACAGATCAGTAAAGAACGGAGGGAAACAAACGAAGTATGGCTGAAAAAGCTGAAACAGGATATTTACCTCGAAGAATCATTCAGGATAATCCTTGATTTGCTCAAATCATAAAACCCTTATAACTTTTAAAAGTAAAACTTATGAGAAGGATGTTGCACCAAAAGTATTTTCCGGCCCGCATGGCGGTAATTTTATTTGTACTTGTAATGGCCTCCGGCGCCAGGAAGGCAAAAGCGCAGAATTTTGATGACCCTGTTGTGTATATGGAATATATCGGTAAAACACAGCATGAATTAATGAAAAAATACCTCAGTTATACCAGCGCTGTTTCGCATGGTAAAAGTGCAAGAAAAGTTGAAAAGAAAAGAAATGAATTGATTGAATCATGCTGGGAAACACGCAGCAAGGTAAATGCAATGCCATTTTACAAAGGCGACAGGGCTTTAAGAGATGCCTCTGTTAAGTACCTGGAAATATTATACCGCGTTTTAAATGAGGATTACAGCAAAATTGTGAACATGGAGGAAATTGCAGAGCAGTCATACGACAATATGGAAGCATACCTGCTTGCACAGGAAAAGGCCGATGAAAAGTTGCAGGAAGCGGGTGAAAAAAGCGAAGGCATGCAACAGCAGTTTGCCGATAAAAATAACATAAAGCTTATACAAACAGAAAGCGATCTTTCCAAAAAAATGATCCAGTCCGGCAGGGTTAACCATTATTACAATGAGATTTACCTTATTTTCTTTAAAAGCTACAAGCAGGAAATGTATCTTACTGAGGCGGTAAACGGAAAGAATATCAATGCCATTGAACAAAACAAAAATGCGCTGGTGCGTTTTGCAAACGAAGGACTGGCTGTGCTGGATACCATAAAAAACTTTGACGGCGACCCCTCA
>JANRKT010000311.1:0-15767 GCA_033763355.1 Chitinophagaceae bacterium
TGACATATCTGAGCAAGCTTTAAGGTTTAGAGGAACAAAAATAGCTTCAAAATTTTTTAACGTTTGCTATGTTTTTTTGAAGAGATCAACACAAACAACAGGATTTAAGAATAATTTTTAGATATTCTTCAAAGAGCCTAAAAATTCACTTTGCTAAAATCGTTTCAGCATTAGCAATTGCCTAAATCATGATTTTTAAACGGATTGGCTATTAAAGAAGGCTGATCAGTTGTTCAAAACCCGGGCTGTATTGGATTAAAGAATATGATAACCCGTACATTTGGGCGCAAATTTTAAGACCACATGAAATATCTTCCGTTAAATTCTCAGCTTTTTATTCAGAACCGCCAGCGCTTCGTAAAAAAGATGGAGAAAAATGCCATTGCCATCTTTAACAGCAATGATGAGTTGCCCATGAACGGCGATGCATTGTATAGGTTTAAACAGAATGCTGATCTTTTCTGGCTTACCGGAATTACCCAGGAAGACAGTATGCTGGTTTTGTTCCCGGATAACCCTGATAAAAAATACCGTGAAGTACTTGTGCTGGTGCGTCCCAATGAACTAAAAGAAAAATGGGATGGTCACCGTTTGAGAAAGGAAGAAGCAAAAACTATTTCAGGCGTTGAAACCATTGTGTGGCTCGACAGCATTGATGCATTGCTGCAGGTGTGGATACATTTATCGGATACCATTTATCTCAATACCAATGAAAACGACCGCAAGGCCAACCTTGTTCCGGTAAGGGATTACCGCTATGCGGAAGAGATGCGGCAACGTTACCCGCTGCACCAGTATAAAAGGTGTGCACGTATTATGAAAGAGCTGCGGGCCATTAAAACAAAAGAAGAAGTAGAAGTAATAAAGAAAGCAATTGACATTACAGATAAAACATTCAGGCGTTTATTGAAGTTTATACAACCGGGCGTGTGGGAACATGAGATTGAAGCGGAGATTTATCATGAATTTTTGCGCAAGAGGGCAACAGGCCCGGCTTATGGTTCTATTATTGCCAGCGGCGACAGGGCAAGGACACTTCACTACGTTGCCAACAACCAGGAATGTAAGGCAGGTGAAATGATATTAATGGATTTTGGCGCTGAATACGGCGGTTATTGCGCCGATCTTACAAGAACGGTTCCGGTAAGCGGTAAATTTACCAGCCGGCAAAAAAAAATATACAATGCCTGCCTTCATTTGCACAACTATGCAAAAAGCATCCTGAAGCCGGGTATAACCATTGTTGATTATACGGAAAAAGTAGGGGAGGAAGCCACAGAGGTTTTTTTAAAGACCGGGTTGCTTAAAAAAACTGAAGTAAAAAATGAAGACCCTGAAAACAGGGCCTACCGGAAATACCTGTACCATGGCATATCACACCATTTGGGTGTGGATGTGCACGACCTGGGCACAAGAACTGAACCCATACAGCCGGGAATGTTATTCACCATTGAACCGGGTATTTATATTGAAGAAGAGAAAATGGGTGTGAGAATAGAGAACAATGTATGGATCACCAGGAATGGCAATACAGATTTGATGGAGAACATACCTATAACTGCTGAAGATATTGAGGCTTTGATGAAGCGGTGAATTTGATTTAATTTTACAGTATGAGGAAAAGGCAAAGTATAACCAAGTCAGGCAGCTTTACAAAAGTTCAGATAGATGTGGTGCTGATAAAGGAAGGTGATTTTTTCGTTGCCTATTGTCCGTCACTGGAGTTGTCTTCATATGGCAGCGATGAACAGGAAGCAAAAACTGCATTTGATGAGGCACTTGATATATTTCTGGACGACACCCAAAAAAAAGGGACACTTGAAAAAGTTTTGTTGAAACTGGGCTGGAGCCTCAGGCAGATGCCTAAACCTTCTTATGTTCCGCCTAAAAGAAAACCGCTTACCGCTGCAGGCTTTACTGCAAAAAAAGCCATGGGCCGTTTTCGTGAAAGTGTATCATTACCTCTGTAATATTACTTCAGCGTGAAGCAAATCCCGACAAAAACCTTTGTAAGATATTTAAAAAGTAAAGGAATAGTGTATATCCGCAGCGAATCAAGCCATGATATATATGACAGACCCGGAAACCCTTTACCAAGGCCTTTGGTGATAAGAACAAAATACAAAGACATTCCTCTCCTGCATATTCACACATGCCTGCTTACTTTGGGTGTAAGTAAAAAAGATTTTGAAGAATGGCTAAGGAAATAACAATAAGATAAACCATGAAACAAATCCCCAACCTCTTTACACTGCTTAACCTTTTTTTGGGATGCCTTGCAATTATAGCAGTGCTTCAGAACGGTATTGTGATTGCTTCAACCAATGAAGGCGAGCAACTGCTTTCCATGCCTGAAGAGATTTATATGGCATCGTTGTTTATCGGTCTGGCTGCAGTGGTTGATTTTTTTGACGGGTTTATTGCAAGGTTGTTCAATGCATCATCTGAAATGGGAAAACAACTGGATTCACTTGCTGATGTGGTAAGTTTTGGCGTAGCGCCGGGTATTATCATTTACCAGTTTCTCCGGCTTTCACTTGCTAAAGAAGAAAACGGTCTTGATGCATCCGTGATTTGGTTATTACCCGCATTGGTTGTTCCCTGTGCCGCAGCTTATCGTCTGGCAAAATTCAATGTTGATGAATCGCAAACTTATTCATTCAGGGGTGTGCCAACACCGGCAGTGGGTTTGCTGGTAGCATCTTTCCCTCTGGTATTCTGGAACAATTCCGGCGGCTGGCTGCTTGATTTGTTGCTGAACAAATGGTTCTGGTATGCTGTAATTGCTGCGCTGAGCTACCTGATGGTTTCCAATATTCCCATTATGAGTTTAAAGTTTAAAGATTATACGCTTAAAAACAATTCGCTTAAACTTATACTTGCTGTTATAGCTGTTGCGGCTGCATTTGCCTTGCACTGGCTGGCTGTGCCTGTGGTGTTCGTTGCTTACATTCTTTTATCTTTGCTCTTCAAAAAACAAATCGCATGACGTATTCTGTAAATATTAATGTAATGCCTTTAAAAGATTTGCTTGACCCGCAGGGAAAAGCGGTATTGGGCGGCCTCAGCAACCTCGGTTTAAAAGGGGTAGAGGATGTGCGCATCGGCAAGCACATTACTTTGCAAATTGATGCTGACAGCAAAGATGAGGCAAAGCAGATAGCAGAAGTGGCTTCTAAAAAATTGCTTGCAAATCCCGTGATGGAATATTTTGAAATATCGGTCAACTAAAAGCTGTGAGCTATGAGCCCTGAGCTTTGAGCTTTTTTGCTCGTAGCTCGTAGCCTAAAGCCCAAAGCTGGTTATGCTGTATATTGTTCCCACCCCCATTGGCAATCTTGGCGATTTTACTTTCAGGGCTGTTGAAGTATTAAAATCTGTTGACCTTATCCTTGCTGAAGATACACGTACCTCTTCTGTTTTACTTAACCACTACGGCATACAAAAACCGCTTTCTCCTTATCATCAGCACAACGAACACAAAATTGTTCAGCACCTCGCTGACCAGCTGACAAACGGTAAAACCATTGCATTATTAACTGATGCAGGTACACCCGGTATTTCTGATCCTGCTTTTTTATTGGTGAGGGAATGTGTAAGAAACAGCATAAAGGTTGAATGTTTACCCGGCGCAACGGCATTTGTTCCTGCACTGGTCAACAGTGGCCTTCCCATTAACCGTTTTTGTTTTGAAGGTTTTCTTCCTTTAAAAAAGGGCAGGCAGACTTTGTTTAAAAAACTTGCAGAAGAAGAAAGGACCATGGTGTTTTATGAATCCCCCATGCGACTGGTTAAAACACTTGAAGACTGCATAATATACTTTGGCGAAGAAAGGCCATGCTGTGTAAGCAGGGAGTTGAGCAAAAAATTTGAGGAAAATAAAAGGGGCACATTAAGTGAAGTTTGTAATTACTTTAAAGAAAGAGACGTAAAGGGAGAGATTGTTATTGTGATACAGGGAAAGCAGTAATGAATTGTTAAATCGGGGCTTTCTTATACTACTGGTTTAATATTTGTGTTCTTACGCAAAACTTTACGGACCATGAAAAGGATAATTTTTGCTTTACTGTTGTTATCATTTGCAGGCCTTTCGCAGGCCCATGCACAAATCAGGAAAATACCTGCTGCTGTTACAGATGCTTTTAAAGAAAAATACCCCGACGCTGAAAAGGTAGAATGGCATGATAAGCTTACGGCTTTTGAAGCAAGGTTTGAAATTGGCGGCATTTATCATGAAGCAAGGTTCAACAGCAAAGGGGAATGGCAGCAAACAGAAAAAGCCATCCAGGATGATGACCTGCCTGGTGATGTACAGGACGGGTTGAAGAAAAGCAAATATGCCGAATGGGAAATTAAAAGCATATACGAGATTTATCTTCCCGGGGATGAAAAAAAATACAGGCTATATGCTGAAAAAAGCGACCTTAAAAAGAAGAACCTTTTGTTTAACAGCGACGGCAGGTTGCTAAAGGAAAAAATCACTCTTTAATTCCTGCTGCATTTTTTTTTCTGAAGGTAAATTCATTTTCCTTACTCCAATAAACACTATTGCGCCGCTGAAGTATTGAAATTTTCGTAAAACTCTTCGGGGGTGCAATTTCTTTCCTGCTTAAAAATGCATTCTTAGCGGCGAATGTTCTTAACGGCTTTTTTGTAAGCAATCCACGGAACAGATGGGGTGGCTCCGGACATAATTTTTTATACGTGCCCCCCGTAACTCAGCAAGGCTGTCCATTATGTTGTTTCCTGTCCTGTTTTTGAAAAATTGACCGGATCCGGCCTCAAGCATACTAAACTTATTTGGCCTGCGATAAATTCATTATCCCGGATTTCCCAAGCCTGCGTTGGTGCCTGCCTGTCCGGTAGGCTGGTCCTCACCAACGCTTTAGTATATTTTTAAAGTCCAAGCGGTATAAATTCATTATCCGGGATTTCAGGATAAGTTTAATTTGCAACGGCTTTTAAAAATTTGTTCAATCTCAAAAACCTCATTAAGCATGTACAAAGCATCTGCTGAACGATATGATACTATGCAGTACAACCGCTGCGGCAGGAGCGGCCTGAAATTGCCGGCCATTTCACTTGGCCTGTGGCACAACTTTGGCAATGTTGACTCATTTGAAAATTGCAGGCAGATTGTTTTTTCTGCATTTGATAAAGGCATCACGCATTTTGACCTGGCTAACAATTATGGCCCGCCGCCCGGCGAAGCGGAAAAGATTTTCGGAAAAATCCTGAATGAAAATTTAAAACAATACCGGGATGAAATGATTATTTCATCAAAAGCCGGGTATTATATGTGGCCCGGCCCTTACGGTGAATGGGGTTCAAAAAAATACCTCGTATCAAGCCTTGATCAGAGTTTAAAACGAATGGGGCTGGATTATGTTGATATTTTTTATCATCATCGTCCTGACCCTGATACGCCATTGGAAGAAACAATGGCTGCATTGGATTTAATTGTACGCCAGGGCAAGGCATTGTATGTTGGTATTTCAAATTACAAAGCAAAAGAAGCGGCACAGGCCATTGCTATTTTAAAACAACTCGGCACCCCTTGCCTGATTCACCAGCCTAAATACTCCATGTTTGTGCGTTGGGTGGAAGAAGATGGCTTGCTTGATATTTTGGAAAATAACGGAGTGGGCTGTATTGCATTTTCACCTCTTGCACAGGGACTATTAACTGATAAATATTTAAAGGCGATTCCAGAAAATTCAAGAGTGGGCCGGGGCTTGAGTAATGGCGCTATAGGTCAGCAGGATATTAATCCTGAAACACTTTCCAAAGTTAGCCGCCTGAACGAAATGGCTAAACAAAGGGGGCAATCGCTGGCGCAAATGGCGCTGGTGTGGTTGTTGAAAGATAAAAGGGTCACATCTGTGCTGGCGGGTATCAGTTCGGTTGCACAACTTGAAAACAATATTAACAGCTTAAGCAATGCTTCATTTGCAGATGAAGAATTAACAGCCATTGAAAAAATCCTGAAAGCGTAGTTTGAGAATTTGTTTGTACACGGTCTGACGGTCCCCGTCTGACCGATTAAAAAACCTCTGTCTGTGGCAATCTCAGTCTGGCCACTGCTAAATTTTCCGGGGGTTTAACATTGCATTGCTGTTATTTTTTCTCCCGTCCAATACAAATGTGTAACCATTTGTAAATTTAGATTTTGCCGTAACGCCACTTTTCGGAAATTTACAAATTCAAATTTTTATTGTCATGCAGAAAACTTATTTGCTTATTGTTGCTCAATTCTTGTTCTTTTTACCTTCTTTCTCCCAGACAGACCGCTGGCAGCAGAGGGTGAAATATGTAATGGATATTAACATGGATGTGGTTACCAACCGTTTTAAGGGTAAACAAAAACTCGAATACTGGAACAATTCACCCGATACACTCAAACATGTATTTTATCATTTGTACTGGAACGCATTTCAGCCCGGCAGCATGATGGATGCCCGGAGCAATGAACTGGGCAAAGAAGTGATAAATGGCCGCAACGACTGGGATGCGAGGGTAAGGGACAGGATTTTGAAGCTGCAGCCGGATGAAACAGGGTACCAGAAAATAATTTCATTAAAGATGAATGGCGTTTTACAGAAAACAGAAATGTATGAAACCATTCTGAAAGTAATGCTCAGCAAACCCATTCTCCCCAAAAGCAAGGTGTTGTTTGAAATGGAATTTGAAACCCAGGTGCCTGTGCAGATACGGCGGAGCGGAAGGGATAATGCAGAAGGCGTTCGCTACAGCATGGCGCAATGGTACCCCAAACTTTGTGAATACGATTACGAAGGATGGCACCCCACGCCATATATAGCCCGTGAATTTTACGGGGTTTGGGGAGATTATGAAGTGAATATTACGATTGATAAAAAATATGTGATTGCTGCTACAGGCTATTTGCAGAACCCGCAATCAATCGGTTATGGGTATGAAGCAAAGGGGTCAAAAATTACTGCAACTCCCGGCAATACCCTTACATGGAAATTTATTGCACCTAATGTGCATGATTTTGTATGGGCTGCAGACCCGGAGTATAAACACCTTACCAAAACTGTAAGAGACGGGCTGGTGCTTCATGCTTTTTATAAAATTGACGCTGCAAAACTCAAAGCCCAGTTTAATGCCTATCCAGACAGGATGAAACAGCAATTCAGGAATGATGCCGATTTGTTTGTAAGGTATTACCAGTCGCAATGGGAAGATGTGCTTGAACTGGCCGCAAAGGCAATCCCCTACATGGATAAAACATTTGGCAAATATCCATATAAGCAATACTCCTTTATCCAGGGTGGCGACGGGGGAATGGAATACCCGATGGCTACATTACTGAAAGGGGCAGGCGAAGAAGTAACGATACATGAGTGGATGCACAGCTGGTACCAGATGATGATGGGAAGCAACGAATCGTTGCATGCATGGATGGATGAAGGTTTTACCAGTTATGCAGAGTCAAGGATATTTAAATACCTTGAAGGCGATACTGCAAAATTTCCGCACAGGTACGCTTATGCGGCATACATCAATCTTGCAAAAAGCAGGTATGATGAGCCATTAACTACCCATGCTGACCAGTACAGCAGCAACTATGCTTATTCAACCAATGCATATTCAAAGGGTGAGGTGTTCATGGAGCAGTTGGGGTATATCGTGGGTGCAGCAGCAAGAGATAAAATTTTACTGGAGTATTATAACAGGTGGAAGTTCAAACATCCCAATCCAAACGACTTTATAAGGGTAGCGGAAGAGGTAAGCGGCATTCAACTGGACTGGTACAGGACTTTTTTTGTGAATACCAGTAAAACCATTGATTATGGCATTGACAGTTTGTGGGAAGAAAACAGCAAAACCAAAGTGCGTTTAAAAATGACAGGCAAAATGCCCATGCCGCTTGATGTGGAATTGCAGTTTAAAGACGGAAGCCGGGAACTGTCATACATACCCCAGTATCTGATGTTTGGGCAAAAACCCAATGAAGATGTTTCGGTTAAAAGAACTGTGCACGAGCCCTGGAAATGGACACACACTACTTACGTGTTTGAAGTAAACCGCCGTTTAACAGATTTGAAAATAATTGAAATAGACCCGAGCATGAGGATGGCTGATGTTGAAAGAAAGAATAACCGGTTGGAATTAAACTGGTAAGAAATTTTTGAAACTAAAAGGGCATCCATTGGTACGGATGCCTTTTTTTGTTTGACCGGGTCAGGGATTGGGGGTTTTTGTATTTACCGCCCATAGTATTTGTTCACCGCTTCAACGCGGTTGTTTACATGCAGCTTCTCATAAATGTGGTACACATGCTTCCTTACTGTTTCCTGTGCAATGCTGAGTTTAGCGGCTATTTCTTTATATAATAACCCTTTTGCAAGTAACTCCAGTATTTCAGCTTCACGGTTAGAAAGTTTATCAGGAAATGTATTAACGCCTGCAGGTATTTTCTGGAAAGCTGCTACCACTTTTCTTGCAATCTGGCTGCTCATCGGCGCCCCGCCTTCAAATAATTCTTTAATGGCTTCAAGCATTTTAAGCGGAGCAGTTTTTTTAAGTATATAGCCATTTGCGCCTGCGGCAAGCGCTTCAAAAATCTTTTCATCTTCTTCATAAACCGTGCACATCATGAAAAGGATACCGGGGTTTTCCGGTTTAATTTGTTTTACACATTCAATGCCGCTCATGCCCCCGAGGTTAATATCCATCAGCACCACATTGGGCTGTAATTGGGGGATGCCGGTAACGGCTTCTTCCGCAGAACTAAAAGATCCGAGCAGTGTATATCCTTCTGCCATCATAATAATTTGCTCTAGCGCCTCCCGGATGTCCTTATTGTCTTCCACAATACAAACCGATATAATCATGGTGACATACCTGTTTTTTGCAAAGCTACTGTATAACTTTTATACATACAGTACCCCAAAGTGGTTATTCAAACTGCTTTTACCTTATGGGCACCTGCATCTGAACGGATGTACCCTGCCCGTTTGAAACGGAAAGCCAGCCGCCAACATGGTCAAGCCTGTCATGCATGTTCCTGAGGCCACTGCGGTAAACTTTTACATTCTTTACATCAAAGCCCACCCCGTTATCCCTTATAATAATGGTAAAACGGCTGTCAGCAATAAATTCAACTTCAACACGTGTGGCCCCGGAATGTTTTACAATATTGTGAAGCGCCTCTTTAACTGTGAGTAAAATATTTCTCCTCACCTGGCCGCTGATGAAATGGTCCGGTATATCATCAGGCAGAATAATTTTAAGGTTGATGTGAAAAGGTTCAAAAAACTCAACCACCATGTGCCTGATATAAGCTACCAGGTTAGGTAAAGAATCATTGCGGGTGTTCATGGTCCAGACGATTTCATTCATCCTGGTTACCAGTTTAGCGGCAGTGTCTGATATTTTTCCTGCTTCTTCGGTATTTGGCTTTTCTGCTTTTGATTTCATCAGTTCGCTCAGCAGCCTGATGGCAGTAAGGCCGGAGCCTATTTCGTCATGTATTTCCTGTGCAATGCGGCTCCTCTCTTTGTCCTTTGCCTCCATAACGGCCCTGAATTTTTCCAGTTCTTTTCTTTCATTTTCATTGCGCAGTAATTCAAGCGACCTGGCTTTTTCTGCTTCGTCCATTCTTGCTTTATAACCCAGCCCGAGCATAAAGAAAAACATCTGCATAACAATACCCGCCTGGAACAGAACCAGCGGCTCACCAATGATACGGAAGAGAACAGTATTGTAATAACCGGTGCGGGAATAATACAGGGCGGCAGCTCCAGACAGGCAAAGCAGTAACGACCCCATTGCAATATACCATGCCATCCGGGTTTTCCATGAAAAGAGAATGAGGATAATGTAAAGCGAACAGCAAAGCATGAAAATCCTCAGCCCTTCAAAAACATCAACAGAAATATAATGCCAGGTATTGGAAAATGCAAGAAATACATCAAGGATAAGGAAAACAAGCTGGATGCCGGTAAGTACTTTAATGAGTTTATTAATGTCCGGCAACTGCTGCTTCAATGATAAGAAGCGGTTTACAAACAGCAGATAAAAAATAAAGCCGGTTATCTGCAGCAGGTGAAAGTTAAAGATGCGGAAATAGTGATATGGTTTGCCAAAGGAAAAATAAACGCCTGCATGAATGGCGAAATAAATAACAAATGCGGCTGCCGCAATGCCATAATAAAGGTATTCCCTGCGCCTTCTCCTGAAAAAACGCATAAAGGCATAAACAGCCATGGCTATCATAATGCCTGTAATAATGGTGTTGATGTAAATAAAGCGCCTGTTGGGTTCAAGCAAATGAACATAAGTAAACTCGGTAACATACCGGGGTTTTATCAGCACAGGGTCAAAATAAGTCCAGTTGAAAAATTTTATATCAAGCCATGCATAATAAGTAACCTGCGATGAAGGCGGAATGATGATCCATTCGTATGGTATGTTGTTCCATACTGCAGATGAATAAATGCTGGTTTTATTTGAAAGGTGGATAAGCCTGCCAGATGTGGTGTCCAGTGCATACAGCCTGAAGTCAATTGCCCTGCCGGCATAAAACAGCAATGAATCGGCCCTGCTGCTGTTGTTGCGCAGTATCATCCTTATAAAATAATTGCCGTTTAGTTCCTGCGCTTTAAATAAAAATTTATGATTGGGGTAAATGAAGGGAGAGTAGGGGAGTTGTTCAGGGGTGGTTGTTCCGCTGCGATCTATTAAGTAAGCTATTTTATTACCGGCCAAACAGTATTTGTCAATATCAGTAGTGCCTGTCACCGAATCAGCCTGGGAGAAGGATGTGGTGCAGAGCAATTGTAAAATAATAATATAATAAGCAGCAGCACTTTTCATCGGGGTGGTAATATAGTGGATCAAAACTGCACGAAGGTAGTGAAACTGTTTTCACAGGCAATAACACTAAATGGGTATATATAAAATATATTTTTCATAAAAGAACGGTTCATTGAACATACTGCCAATGTCCCAGGTATAAGGTCTCAGCCCGCTTTCTGCAATTTCTGTTGAAAGGTCCCCCCCTTTAAGACAGATCAATCCCGGTTTTGATGTTGATGGTTTACTGCCTTCATCAGCCAGGATTTTTCTTTTTCTCAACAGGGGTTTGCTCCATTTCCATAAATCATTAAGCGGGGCAACGGCACGGCTTAATGCAAAGTCAAACTTCCTGTCTTTTATTTCTTCTGCACGGCCATGATGTGTGCTCACGTTTTTCAAGTCAAGCGCAGAGGCAACCTCATTTACTACTTTTATTTTTTTTCCTACAGAATCAACGAGATGAAATTGCACTTCAGGAAAATAAATGGCAAGTGGTATTCCCGGAAAACCGCCGCCCGTTCCAATATCAATAATTTCTGATCCGGGCGGAAAATCAAATACTGCAGCTATTGCAAGGGAATGTAAAACATGTTTCTCTAAGAGTGCATCAATATCTTTACGGGATATAACATTGATCTTGCTGTTCCAGTCTTTATACAGTGTTTCTGATTGTTTAAACTGGTTGATCTGCTGTGGGGTAAAACCGGAAAAATATTTCAGGAGTATTTCCATCAGGCAAATTGAGTTACTTTGTTGAACAATGATAATCGCTTTCTATTTCCAGTTTGTCCGGGGCTTTTGCCACAAAGAGGCGGCAAAAATGAGGTAATAAAAAAACATCCAGGCGTCCATAAACCAGAACCAGGGCTTAAGGTCTGTTTCATTTAAACGGTCCATACATTTAAACCAGGTAATCATTTGTACTGCCATTCTCAGGATAAATATGCCAGCAACCCATTTCCAGTCAAATACAAAAAAGCTTGCAGCCAAAAGGGGATAAAAAAGAAAATAACTGAGCGAATATAGACCCAGCAGGAAGCGGTGAAGCGGTTTATAATATTTACCGGTTGAAAAATGCCTGTTTTTTTGCTTCCACCACCCTGCAAAAGTATTTTTAGGAACCGACAAGGTAAATGCTTCTTTATCTAATACAACAGCTGTGTTGTTTTCATTAGCCGCCATATTGATGAAGAGGTCATCATCCCCGCTGCTGATGCGATTATGCGATGCAAAGCCTTTATGCCGGAAGAACAGCTGCCTGCGGTAAGCAAGGTTTCTGCCAACACCCATATACGGTATGCCTGCCAGTGCAAAGGAAAGATATTGAAGGGCGGTATGAAAAGTATCAAAACGGATGATCTTGTTCAGCATACCTTTTGTTTTATGAAAACCGCCATAGCCAAGCACTATTTCAATATCGTTTACAAAAGCTTCCTGCATTTTTTGTATCCAGTATTCTGAAGCTGGTACGCAATCGGCATCTGTCAGCAGGATGATTTCGTATTTGGCTGTTTTAATTCCAACGGATAAAGGGAATTTTTTCCCGGGTATCAGTTTGGCTTCCTGTTTAAGTTCAACAACATTAAGGTGGCGGAACTGTTTATGCAGGCCTTCCAGCAGGTATTTGGTTTCATCCTGTGAGTTATCGTTTACCACAATTACTTCATGCGTTGAGCGGTAAGACTGCACCAGCACACCGGGTAAATTATTGGCAAGGTTTTCGGCCTCATCCCTTGCGCAGATGATTACACTTACGGGGTGTTCACGGCTGGCTTGTTGCGGTTCCTGTTGCCTGAAAAAAGCAAGTTTGCCGAAAAAAAACAGGTAATAAAACAACTGAATTGCAGTAGCCAGGCAAAAGCAATAGAAAATGTAGATCCACCAATCACTAAACATGGCTGCGAAAATAAAGTGACGCAAGTTAGTGCAGCGGCAAAGGATTTCACATGGTGTTGATAAGTGGTTTGAATTTTGCAATTCAGGGTTTTCATGCAAAACTTCAGTCTTCAAACTTATCTTGCATTGTTTTATGGCAGCATTAAAATTTACTTTAGAAGCAACAGACGCGCATAGCCATGCTAGGACGGGAAGAATAATAACAGATCATGGGGAAATTTCCACTCCTGTCTTTATGCCGGTGGGCACAGCAGGCAGTGTAAAAGCGGTAACACAGCAGCAATTAAAAGATGATGTAAAGGCGCAGATCATTCTTGGCAATACCTATCATTTGTATTTAAGGCCGGGGCTTGAAGTACTTGAGCAGGCAGGCGGGCTGCACTTGTTTAACGGATGGGATAAGCCCATACTGACCGACAGCGGCGGTTACCAGGTTTTTTCACTTGCCGGAACAAGAAAGATAAATGAAGAAGGGGTGATGTTCCAGAGCCACATTGACGGCAGCAGGCATTTGTTTACCCCTGAAAAAGTTATGGACATACAGCGAAGCATAGGCGCTGATATTGTTATGGCTTTTGATGAATGCCCGCCTTACTCCAGTGAATATGATTATGCAAAGCAATCCATGGATCTTACTCACCGCTGGCTTGAACGTTGCATTAATCAGTTTCACAACACGGAGGCAAAATACAGCTACGAACAGAACCTGTTCCCGATAGTCCAGGGCAGTATGTATAAAGATTTGAGGAAAGCTTCCTGCGGTTACATTGCTTCCAAAGAAGCTGTTGGTAATGCAATAGGAGGGTTGAGCGTAGGAGAACCTGAAGAAATGATGTATGAACTATGTGGTTTCTGCTGCGAAAACCTCCCGCAGAACAAGCCCCGTTACCTGATGGGAGTTGGTACACCATGGAATATACTTGAATGTATAAGCCTTGGTATTGATATGTTTGATTGTGTTATGCCTACCCGTAACGGACGCAATGCCATGCTTTTTACCTCAAAAGGGGTGATTAACATTGACAATAAAAAATGGGAGAAAGATTTTTCGCCTATTGACGATGGTATAGATTGTTCATTCAGTAATTATTACAGCAAAGCATACCTACGTCACCTCATCAAATCCAAAGAAATACTTGGTTTAACCATTGCCAGTGTGCACAATCTTGCTTTTTACCTTTGGCTGGTAAGGGAGGCAAGGAGCCGAATCCTTTCCGGGCAGTTTAGTTCATGGAAGAGCGGATTTACCGGTATTATAAAACAAAGGCTTTAGCAGTTGCATTTCAAAAAAACATTTTCTATCTTTATTTTCCGCTCAGCCATTTGAAAGTTAACATCCATTACCCCTTAGTTAACGGCTTACTGATAAAACCACCCCATGCAGATGAATTTTTAACTCCGGTTGCCTGCTATTTTTTATTCAACCTTTTAACCTTTGGTTATGGCAACTATTTTCAGCTCTGCGGAGTTCTGGGTATCATGTCTTGTCTTTGTTATTATAGCCATTCAGGCTGTTTATTATTTGATTTTTTCTGTTGCAGGAAGGTTTGCAGGCAAAGCGCTTCCGCCTGAAACTGCAGTAAAGGGGTCTTTTGCAGTTTATATTCCGGCTTATAAAGAGGATGCAGTTATCGTTGAAACTGCAAAAGCTGCACTTCAGCTTGATTACCCGGCAGGTAAAAAAGAAATTTTTATTATAGCCGACAGCCTAAAACCCGAAACACTTCTTGAATTGGGTAAACTACCTGTGCATTTAATTAACGTGGCCTTTGAAAAAAGCACCAAAGCAAAAGCGCTTAATGCTGCGCTTACAGCTACTGAAGGAAAATTTGATTATGCTCTGGTGCTTGATGCCGATAACGTTGCTGAAGTAAACTTCCTGCATAAACTTAATGATTACCTCAGGCTGGGCTACCCGCTTGTGCAGGGGCACAGGGTGGCAAAAAATAAAAGCAATGCGCTTTCGGTATTGGATGGGATGAGTGAAGAAATCAATAACCACATTTTCCGCAAAGGCCATCAGGCGCTTGGGTTTTCATCTGCCATTATCGGTTCAGGTATGGCAATCAAATTTGAACTGTTTAAAATGGTAATGTTGCAGATACAGGCGGTAGGCGGTTTTGATAAAGAACTTGAATTGAGGTTAATACGGCTGGGCCACAGGTTTGCTTATGCAGAAAAGGCGTTGTTGTATGATGAAAAAGTAAGCAGGCAGGAAAATTTCAGCAACCAGCGCCGCCGCTGGATATATGTGCAGTTGCATTACCTCAGGCATTATTTTCCGGATGGGGTTGCCCGGCTTTTCAGGGGCAATGTAGATTACTTTGATAAAGTTTTTCAGTCATCGCTTATACCAAGGCTGATGATGATTGGGGTATTACCTGTATTCTTTATACTTTCCTTATTACCTGGCAGCGGATTAAGCTGGTATTTTTGGCTGCCTGTTTTAATTGTTTTTTATGCTGCCTTGTTTATAGCTGTTCCTTCTTCTTATCTTAACCGGGGCCTGATAAAAGTGGTAATTCATTTACCGGCAACATTCATTTCCATGTTCAGGATATTTTTTAAACTCAGGGGCGCCAACAAAAACTTTATTCATACCCCTCATGGCGAACTGGAGGTAAAAATGTAAGGCGGCACATTCTGCACAAAACTTCATCTCTAGTTTACTTTTCCTGCTTTTGAGAAGCAGGATTATTCAATTCCTGGTTTTCATAAGCACAAGGTATTGGTTTGCCTTCTTTTTCGCCTGCTTTGGCGACCCGCCAATGCATTGATTTACTTATAAAGCCTGAATTGTATAAGTAGCCTTATCTCAAAGTGTTGTATGCTGAAGGAGATATAAAACAAGCATCAAACAATAAAAAACAGTAGAAAACAGTAGTTTTTTATAAAATAATTTATATCTTAGTACCACCTTGTTTTAAAACCGGGAATAGTTCTGAACATAAAAAGCTGATTTATGAATTCCCTTAAACTTGCTTTTGAGATTTTTCAAAACCGTGAAAAGTATTTTGAAAATGTCAGTGGAGACAATTATCCGG
>JANRKT010000312.1:0-7476 GCA_033763355.1 Chitinophagaceae bacterium
ACAACGGGAAGCAAAATTGGCCCTGCCGATAAACCTGATGCCATATTTTATCCCGGCTGTTCCGTTTCCAAGTATCTTAACATTGATTGCACCATTGTTGAAGTTCCAGCTGTCAACCAATACCTGCCCTTCATTGATAAAAGTAACACCGCTGATATTCGTAATATCAATGTGTCCGTAGGTTCCTGCACGTAACACAACAGTATCCCCCGGGTTAACGCCGTATTGCGTATTAAAACTTCCGTTGTTGTGCCAGAAGTCTCCGCCGGGGCGGATTACATCATAAACTTTCCGGGCTGAAGCATGGATACAGGAAAATAGGGTAAGGAGTAAAATTAATTTTTTCATAGTTCTTTTGGATTTGAGGTAATGCTTAATTGGTTTTCATTTATCGGATCAGCATATCCCTGCCGGGGGAATTATCTTCTATCAAAACAAAGGTTATCCGGTACTGATGTTTTTCAACATCTTTACAGAATAAGAAAACAGACTTGTTTTAATATGGGAAAATTCCGGTGAAAGGCCGGCTGAGGATATAAAACGGTATTGGTACGGTTTGTACGTAAAATTGGTTTTCATCACAGAATACTGAATTTCATTTACAATCAAAACCTTTAACCACTTGTTGCAACTGTCAGTAAAACTTTGCATTTACCAACCTGAACTTCTCATTACAAAACCCCCATTTATATGTGCAAAAAAAAATTGTAAAAAAACTTTTCTGCATAAAGTAAGTTTACGATGCAGGCACCGGAACTTTACGTTTTGTTTTTTGCATATAACTGGTTTTGCAAGAACTAAATGGACTTGCAATAAGTAAACAAAATTGATACCAAAATCAAAAGAAAGCGTTAAAGCATTTTTACAGCGGCCTGTGGATTAGCTGTTAATAAGCAGCTGAAACCTTTTACCCGCAAGGCTTTGAAGGGGCATGAAAAAATATTGTGGCACTGCTTCTGTACTTTTTATATACACTTCAGGTAGAATTTCTACACAGCTGATTTACAGTTGTTAAGTTTTAAGGCAACAAAAAATTATTTTCTTACTACTTTGTTTTTTTGCATCATTTGCTGAATCATCATAAAAATCATCAGGCCTTTAACCTGCTTGCTGAGATTTACATCCGGTCTTTCTGCATTAAAGCGATGGATCATACGGTTATTCAATTCCATCTTCTGGTTTTGGATGCCAAATAACAAATCAATTTTTGACTGCTGCCTGAGGAGTTCATCAAAAAGCGACTGGGGTAAAGAAGAATCAAAATGAGGGAATGAAAAAGTATTGCAGGAGGGTGAAAAATTTTCCTGTACAAAATTACATGATGATACAGTTTGATTTACCTGTTCTTCCTCTGACAGAAATTTATAATAAGGATGGTCCCAGCTATGTGCCCCGATAGTAAATCCTTTTACTGACAATTCGTTGATTTGCGATGCTGTCATAAAAGGTTTTCTGCTTTTAAGGTATCCGTCAAATGAAAATTCAAGCAAGTTTCCTATTTTATCAAGAATGTACTTCTCCCGCTGATCAATTTCCCTGATACGTTGAAAAATTACGGGCTGAGAAAAATCTGTAAGGCTTAATAATGCTGAAACCTCTTTTATAACTCCCCCGGTATAATTATTTTTTTTTAGGAGGTCAATCACCAGGCTGATCTTGCAGCGGTAAAATAATTCCCGGTTATCAACAAAAGCCGGGTTGATGAACAAGACGGCAGGCACACCTTTTCTTAAGAGAATGGGTGCCGCAATATCATACACCTCACTCAACCCGTCATCAAAACTGAGTAAAAATGATTTTGCAGGCAACCTGTTGTCTTTTTCAATTGATTTCAATAAGTCATCTGCAGTAATAGGCCTGAAATGCCTGAGCAGAAAATCAAGGTCGGCAGTAAACTGCTTTACGCTTTTATAACTGTAAAGCTGTTTAATATGCAGCACGTCTTCGTCTGAAACCAAATGGTGATAGGGAAACAGCGTGGTAGTTGGGGATAATGCGCCGAGCAGGTTCAGCGGCATCAGGGAACTTGCGCCGTAAAAAGCTTTCTTATACCATTTCATTTTTAAGCAGGTCTTCAATATAAATTACACGGGTGTGCTCCGTTTTAAGAAAAGAACGGCTTGCCTTTTTCATATTGAGCAATGCAATTACCTGCCGCATCACAAAAACGGGTATGTAAAACAATGCTGAAGCCATGCCCTTTTGCCTGCTCTGGCTGATGACGATTAAAACAAAAGACAATATAAACAATGTGATTACCGCCGTCCAGGCCAAAGCCATGCTTGTATCAAGGAACAGGTTAACAACTAAAAATAACAGGCCTGCACCGAGTGTAATAAAAAGCGGGGGACGCAATGCTGCAAAGCCAAAATAAATACGGTTCAGGTTAAACCCTTTTAACCCGGCAAGCAATATTTTCCAATTATCATTGAAATATTTGAAATAAGCATGTATCCATCTTGTTCTTTGCCTTTCAAGGGTCTTGCCATCATCAACTTTTTCATCATAAACAATAGCTTCTTCCGCAAATGCAAGCTTTGGTATTTTCTTAATCATTTCAGCCTGCAGTTTTTTATCAAATCCGCCGAGCCCGTCTTTATACATGATCTCGCCATACAATTTTGTTTCAACTGCAATACCCAAACCAAGTATGCAGGATGAGAACCCCATATCCATCCTTGATGTACGCTCAGTAAAATTGTTAAAGATGTGGCCCACTGAATCAAGTTTTGCATAAACCGTATCAAAATTTTTTGACAGCATATGCGTTTGCACCGCCCTGTACCCACGCTGAAAATAATGGTTCAGCACTTCGAGGTATTCCGGGTGAACAAGGTTATCAGAATCAAATATGATCATCACATCATGGGGCCTGTGGAAATTATTTACCGAGTGCCGTATTGATTTAATCTTGGCATGTAATGCAGGTTCGGGTTTTAATATCACAATACGTTCGTCATTGAAATTTAAACCAGAAATGTCGCAATCATCCGCAACAACATACAGTTTAAATTTATGATACGTCTGCTTCAGGAACGAATCAACAAGAGGGGCGATAAACCTTGTATCCTGGTGTGCAGTAACTATAGCGGCAAAATCAAAGTCTTTATCAACTTTTTTCTTATGGCTTTTATAGTTTGTTCCCGAAAATGGCTTTATAATATAATGCACCAGCAGAAGAAACCCAGGAAGCAGCAGGTAAACAGCAAAAATAACCTGGATGATAATAAAAATAATCTCAGCAATATTCAGGATCATTGGCATAAATTTTCAAAATGCGGATTAAATTCATCAATTCCTCTTATCAGCAAGGTTTTGATAAACCTTTTCTATCTGCCTTGTCATGTATTTAACATCAAACCTGTCTTTTACTGACTGGATTGCCGCAGATTGTAATTGTCTCCTGAGGGGTTCATCTTTAACCATCTCAATTATTGCATCTGCAAGCTTTTCCTCCAGTTGACCGGCATCAACCATCAACCCGTTTTCCCTGTGGCGTATCACTTCCCTGGTTCCATCAACAGAAGTTGCAATAACAGCTTTTCCCATTGCCATGGCTTCAAGCAAACCAATCGGCATGCCTTCCCACAAAGAAGGCAAAACATAAATATCAGCGGCTGATAAAAGATCAGGAACATCCTGCCGGAAGGGCTGCCAGTAAATTTTATCTTTTAAACCAAGGTCGCTAATCATTTCAAGCGCCTGCTGCCGGTGGTCACCATCTCCCACCATCAATAACCTAAGGTGAGGCAACTGCTCAGCAGCCCTGGCAAAACTTTTTATTAAAGTAAGCGGCTGTTTCTGCACATTAAACCTTGCAATAAATACAACCAAACATGCCTCTTCGGGAATGTTCAACTCCGCCCTTATATTATGAAGCGGCCGGTGCGGGTTGAATTTTTTAAGATCAATTCCATTATAGATTACAACAGAATCAAAACTGCTGAAATATTTTCTTCCCGTTTGCTGGTTGGATTGGGATACCGATATGTTTACTGCAGTTCTTGAACTGAGAAACTTTTCACTCAATACCCTGATTTTTTTAATCAATGGCTTCTGGTCATCGTGAAAAGACCAGCCATGAATAGTATATACAACAGGAAGAGAAAGCGATTTTGAAGGCCAGTAAATATTGGAGAGGGCCCTTGTTCCATGTGCATGAACCAGGTCAACCTGTTCATCCCGCATCAGTTTTTTTACTTTGGTCCATACCCCAATATCAAAAGGAGAAGTGGTGGGTATAACATGCGCCGGTATATCCATTCTGCGCAACTGCTCCACCATCGGCCCGTCAGTAAAAGATAAAACAACAGGGTCATATCTTTCCCTGTCAAGGTTTTCAACAAGGCTCAGCAGATGGCTTTCTCCCCCACCCACCTGGCCCTGCCGGATGGTTTGCAGCACACGTATCCTTCGTGATGCAACAGGGTACATCCCTGCAGGAAAAGACAATATAGCAGGTTGGTTCATTACTCTTTTTTAGCTTAAAACTTTCTTCTTTACTTCCCACCCGTCAGGCAACTTTTCAGTTATCTCAATGTTATCAAATTCTTTACTCTGTCTTGCGCCCACACGTCTGGCCCATGCAGCCATCCTTGCTATTCCTTCCTGCAGGCTTATGCCGGTAGCCTCACCGAAAACCTTATGTGCCTTGCTATGGTCTGAATAAGCATGAAGCACTTCATTTCTTGCAGCAAGATATCTGATATCTGGTTTTACGCCAAACTCGGCTGCCACCACTTGCGCCAGTTCGTTTACTGTATAGGGTTTATCAGCGCCAACATTAAATACTTTGTTGTATGCCTCTTTGGTAAAGGCGCTTTTTACGATGGGAATTGCAACATCATCAATATAACTGAAAGCACGGGTCTGGGTGCCGTCGCCAAATATGGTGAGCTGTTTACCTTGCATAATCTGGTTCATGAAAATACCGATTACATTACGGTATTTGTCACCGATATTCTGGTTTTCACCATATACGTTATGCGGCCTGAAAACAACATAATTAAGCCCAAACATTTCATGTGCCGCTCTCAGGTCCAGTTCAACTGCATATTTTGATACGCCATACGGGTCTTCTGGTTCGGGTGTCATTTCTTCTGTCATCGGCAACTGTCCTTTACCGTAAACGGCAATAGAAGAAGTGAACACAAAACATTTTACTTTATGCTTAACTGATTCGTTGATCAGGTTAATACTTGCAACGAGGTTTGTATTGTAGTTGTACCTGCGTATAAAATGAGACAGGCCCTCTGCTGCATAAGCAGCAAGATGGTACACATAGTCGAACCGGTAATCATTAAACAGGTCTTCAACCAGGTATTCATCTGTTACACTGCCCCTGATAAAAATGGCGCCATCGGGTATATGGTCTTCAAAACCGCCGCTCAGGTCATCCAATACAACCACCTGGAAGCCCATATCGAGGCAATGCCTTACCACATGAGACCCGATAAAACCTGCTCCGCCTGTTACAAGTACTGTAGTTTTCATGTCAGTTGTTTTATTTTTTGTGAATCAGTAAGTTTAATGAATTGTATCAGCTTTTTTCCAGATGGTAAGAAAGCCGCCTGTGCAACCATAAGGTAATTTATCAGCAATGGCACAATCTACTTTCTGCAGCCATTTAATGCGCTTTGCAAGGAAAGAGAAAGGAAAAACATCTTCTACAAAATTTGATTTACCGAAATCTGTTATCCGGAAATGGTTGCTTACGGCGAGTTTCTCCAGGTCAGTTTTGGAAAAAAACTGCACGTGGTCAAGGTTATCGGCATCACTTTGGGTGGTAGTGCCGGAATAACCCAGTGTTCTTTTAATACCTTGTATAAATTTCCAAATCCAGTTGTTCTGCCTGCGCATTTTAATAACCGGCTTTGTTACAAATACCTCCCTTGGCCCTTTGCCGTTGGGAACAGTAACCACAAGCACGCCGTCATCCTTCACACTTTTGTATAATGTGCCCAGTAAATCAGAAGGATTGTTCAGGTGCTCAAGAACTTCGCTGCAGATAACAGCATCATACTGTTTTCCTTCTGCAACCAGTTGCTCTGCGCTTTTTACAGTAAAAGAAACATTTGGAAGGGAATTGAGCTGGGCAGCTTTGGCAATGGTTTTGGGATCAACATCAATACCTAACACTTCATAACCCAATGAACCAAGATAACGTGAAATGACGCCATTTCCGCAACCTACATCCAGCACACGGCCTTTAGAAGAAATGGTTTTCTTAAGTTTTTCTTCTATAAATTTCAGCCGCTTGATATCGGCTATGCGGTTATACTCATATTTTCTTTCTGTTGTCATAGAGGGTAATGTTTGCAAACTGATTTTATCAGAAAAAATGTTTACAATTTTTGTATCCAGCGGTCGTACCAAAGCTGGAAGATGAGGACATTCCAGAGTTTCTGGTACATCACCTTTCTTCCTGCAAGGTACTCATCCCGCAAACGGATGATCGGTTCATGATCAAAAACACCCGTAGCACTTAAACACCTTTCGCTCAGGTAATATTTCAATTGTTCCTGCAATTCTTTTCTGAACCAAACCATCAGCGGGGCGATAAACCCTTTTTTCGGTCTTTCCATCAGCGCTTTGGGTATGTAGCGGTGAACCACCTCTTTGAGCAGGTATTTATTTACCCCATTCCTTATTTTATATGAGGATGGCAATTGAGCAAGAAATTCTATTATGCGGTGATCCAGCATCGGTTCACGTCCTTCAAGGCTTACGGACATGGTGGCACGGTCTACTTTAACCAGGTTGTTGTCAACAAGAAAAGTTTTGTAATCAATGGCCAGCATCCGGTTAACCGTTCCGTCATTCTTTACTAGCTGGTTTCCTGCTTCAAAAAAAGTGGGGTATCGCTCAAAAGATTTGCCTAAAAAGCGTTCAACTTCACTCTCTGTAATATACTGGCTGATGTACTTTACGGCGCTGATGGGGTCTTGTTCCCGCCATATCAGTTTCATCTTTTCAAACCTGGAAGTAAAATTATATTTCCTGTTGAAATAAGGCAGGTATTCAGGGTTTACCAATGACATACCACCGCTCAAAAGGCTTTGTAACGGGGCGGGTATTTTAGTAGTAAACCTTTCCGCCTGGTTAAATTTCATGTAACCGCCGAAAATTTCATCTCCCCCATCGGCGCTCAATGCCACTTTTACCTGTTTGCGGGCAAGCTTGCTTACGAGCACAGTAGGCACTGTTGAGTTGTCTGCAAAAGGTTCGTCGTATATATCCGGTAATGTGGGTAACACATCTGCAGCTTCTTTTGCAGTTAAATACCATTCAGTATGATCTGTACCGAGATGCGCAGCAATTTTTTTGGCATCAGGAGCTTCGTTAAATTCATTTTCGTGAAAACCAATTGTAAAGGTTTTCAGTTTTTCAGTTCTTCCTGTTTGTAATAATGCCGCAACGCTTGAACTGTCATATCCGCCGCTCAGGAAAATACCCACGGGTACATCCGACACCATC
>JANRKT010000313.1:0-15267 GCA_033763355.1 Chitinophagaceae bacterium
CCTGAATTGTTTGAATAAAGGTTGGGGATGATGGCTGTTAATTCTTTATTGTTCCATAACCTGTAATCTTTAACCTGCCTTGCTGTTAATGCCGAAATACTGAAAGGTACCTGCTGCAGGTTCTCTTCTTTTTTTTGTGCAGAAACCAGCACTTCATCCAGCTGGCCATAAATATCGGCAAGCTGTATTGTGATTTCTTCTGATTTGCCTGAGCTTACTGACACAGCCTGGCTAACCGAAGCATAACCAATTGCTGTGATTTCGATAATATATTTGCCCGTACTGATGCTGGTAATTGTGAAATGGCCGCCGGCATCTGTAATGGCGCCAAGGTTGCTGTTTAATACGTGCACCGATGCCCCCTGAACAGGTGAGGAGCTTTTATCTGTAATTTTTCCTGAAAGGCTTAAGGATTGCTGCGACAATGAAGGTATTGCAAAGAGAATAAAGAAGTGTAAGCAGCTGATAACTTTTCTCATAAGAGAGTTGTGGTTTTTATTTTAAAATCATGAATTACAACGCCTGACCTGAGGCTAAATTGTGGCTTTTATTAATGAAAGGCAAAGATAATAAGCTAAAAGTTCAGCCCGCCTGATTGAAGTCATTTCAGGGTAAAAATTTGGCAGATACACCGGGGCCTGAACCATTAATATCCCTCTCCACCCTGGTAACTATCGTGATGGAGAGACATAGGCCGTCTGCAGAGGCAGATAAGGTTATTGAAGCATCTCTTCAACAGACTTTATACTCAGTTCATAAAAGAACTCGCTGATGTTATTGATTGTTTTATCAAGAAACAACTTTCCTTTTTCCGCTGAAGATTTATAAGGGTTACCTGAGCCGGTGTCTTTGGTTATTTTTGTCCATGGCCTTTGCGCCCATGCCCAGCCTTCTTTAAAACCCGGCAGTGAAAATTTTTTGGTGGCCCCGTTACCGGCTTCATTTAAAGGTAAACAGAGATGTGGGGCAATATTCATCATTACACTGGTTTCCATTTCATCGGCATGGTCCCCGGGTTCTTCAAATATTCCTTTTTTGCCTGCTGACTGGAACCAGTTAAGATTGCATATAAACAACTGCGGAAAAAACAAAGCAAGCTCACGTATCAGCGGCTGAAAATTATTGGCTCCATGCCCGTTAAAAATAACCAGCTTTGGTATTTGCTGCCTTACCAGCACATCACATACATCTTTTAAAATGGCAAGCTGAGTGCTGGGCAACATGTTAATGCAGAGCTTAACATCCAGTTGGCCGGTATTGATACCGAATGGGATGGTTGGCAATACAATTAATTTTGCTCCCCTGTTGTAAGCCATTTCCGCAGCTCTTTCCACTACATATTCTGCCTGGTAATTATCAGTGGCATAAGGCAGGTGATAATTGTGCGCTTCAGTTGCGCCCCATGGCAGGATGGCGAGGTTATAAACAGCGTCTTTTACAGTTTTCCAGTTGGTTTCGGCAAGCATAAAAGGCCTGGGCCCTGAAGAGTTCATATTGATTTATTTTTTTCAAATATAATGGTAGTACTTAACCCTGTAAAAAATCATTGTTCTATTTAGTTTATAAATTTGATATTCATCTGCCACCTTAGCTCATTCCGATAAATATCGGAAGACCAGAGCATCCCGCTTGGCAGCGGGAAGGCCGGGGGTTCGAATCTCCCGGGTGGCTCAAATAAAGTGCGGGCAGATTTTTTTAACCCAACGGCTTTGTTCATAATATGACTCCTGAAAGAAAACAAAAACTCCTTTCCGTTTTAAGCAAAAGGCAAAATGACCTTACTGTTGTGCTGGAAAATGTGCAGGACCCGCATAATATATCCGCCGTCATGCGAAGCTGCGATGCCGTAGGCATACAGGATATTTATGTGCTGAACAATAAAATACCACGCCATAAAAAATGGGGCGCCAAAAGCAGCAGCAGCGCTGCCAAATGGTTAACTGTTCACCAGTTTACTGAAGTGGAAGAATGTATGGCTGAACTGCGGAAGAAGTATAAAAAAATACTTACCACGCATCTTTCCTCAGGTGCAGTAAGCCTGCATGAAATTGATTTTACTGAAAGTATCGCTTTGGTTTTTGGCAATGAACATTCAGGCGTAAGTGAGGAAATCAGGAAACTGGCGGATGGCAACTTTATTATTCCGCAGGCAGGTATCATCCGTTCGCTGAACATTTCTGTGGCATGCGCCGTTACCATTTATGAAGCGTACAGGCAAAAACTTAAAGCCGGGCATTACGACAAACAAAAGCTGCCCGAAAAGCAGTTTGAACAATTGCTGAATGAATGGGGTTTTATGGAGCATGACCTGCAAAATGATTAACGCCTTCTTATCACATCACTTCTTATTTTTAGCAGATGAAATTACTGGTGAAATTTATTCCGGTGCTTTTCCTGGTTACTGTCGGGGCCAATGGTATGGGGCAATCCATAAAAAAATGGAAGATAACAGATGTGGTGAATTACATTGAAAAAACCGATTCTGTTGTGGTGCTGACTTTCTGGGCCACATGGTGCAAACCCTGCATAACAGAATTGCCTTACTTTCATTCGGTAACAAAAAAATATGCCCCGCAAAAAGTGAAACTGCTTTTGGTCAGTCTTGACTTTCAAAATGATTATCCAAAGAAAATTGCAGAATTTGCAAAGAAGAATAATTACGATGCAGAAATTGTATGGCTGGACGAAACTGATGCAGACTATTTCTGCCCTAAAATTGACAGCCGCTGGAGTGGTGCAATTCCCTCAACATTGATTTACCATCATCAGTCCGGTTACCGTTTTTTTCGTGAAGGGCAGATCAGGGAAGAACGGCTTGAACTTATATTACAGGAAGCAATCAGTAAACAAAAGCAATGATAAAAGCAGCCTGTGTATCCGTAAGGCTTCTTTGAAGCATACATAGCCTGAAACCTGAAGTTTGTAACCTGTAACTCTTTTTACCCTTTCCTCTTTATCCCGCAGCCTACGCTCCTTGTTTCTTTAACTGCAACATCTTTACCTGAAAGCATTTCATTTACCGCTTCTTTAAGGTGGAGGCGTTTGGCATCCCATGGGCTGGAAGGATTATCATTAATTGCGCCATGATAAACCAGCTTTCCGGTTTTATTAAAAAGAAAACATTCCGGTGTGCGTTTTGCCTCAAATGCATCGGCCAGTACATGGTCTTTATCTACCGCATAATACCATTTGTACCCTTCGTTATTTGCATAACCTTTCATTTCTTCGTATGAGTCCTCATCATCTCTTTGCCCCTCATTGGAATTCAATAATACCACGCCAATTTTTTTATCCAGTGCATACATGCATGCATCTTTGGTTGCCTGCTGGTTTTTTATCACATAAGGGCAGGTGTTGCAACTGAACATCACCAGCAGGCCATTTTCCATCATGGCATCTTTCAGCGTAATTTCCTTTCCTGAAACATCTTTAAGTTTTACATCGGCTTTGGGAAGGTCAGCGCCTATGGGAATGTTATCTGAAACAGATTTGAAAGCAAAAATAACTGCTGTTGCTGCAAGGAACATAAATAAAACAAGGCGTTTCATAAACCATGGTTTTAATTAACGAAAGCAGGATATTGACAAAACAAATGTAGGCCATAAAATAAAACCGCCGGGTACCCGCAAAAAAATTTTAACATTCAGCTGCCTTGCTGTTCTTCTTTTTTTTCCCTTCTGCGGGCAATGGACTTGAGCGAATTGATGCTGACATTCAGTTCAAAGCCTATGAGTAAAACAAGCGAGTTTACAAAAACCAGCAGCATCAGGATGAGGATGCTGCCGATGGAGCCATAAACCTTATTGTAAGATGCAAAGTTGTTTACCCAGTAAGAAAAAAGATAAGTAAAAGCAATGATAAGAACAGTAGCGAGGATTGACCCCGGGGAATACAGCCTCCATTTTTTTTGTACCGATGGGGCATAGCGGTATATGAATGCAATGGCGTAAAAAACAAGCAGGCACGTTATCAGCAACCGAAGGGAAAAAACAAGCCAGTTCAGCGAATCCCTTTCCATATTCAACCAGCTCCGTATCTGCCTGAACAAAGCGCCCTGTGTAAACAGGATGATCACCGTTGCAATAATCAGCAGGATGATCAGTGAGGTAAGCTTAATGGCTTCCCACCTGAGCTGCAGGAAATTTCGTTTTTCTACTTCGATATGAAGAATGGATTTATCGAAAGTACGCATGATGCCCAGCATGGCATTGGAAGAAAAATAAATGGCCAGCAGCAAACCAAACGAAAAAAAGCCGGATCCGGGTTTAAAAAAGTCTTCAATTACCGTTCTGATGAGTTTATAAGTATCCTCATTGGGCGTAACCTGGCTGGCAAGGCTGAGCAGTTCACCGCGGAAATTTTTAGAACCTGGAATTACAGAAAGCAGGGTGAAAAGAAAGATGCAAAGCGGCGGAATGGCCATGAGAAAATTAAATGAGATGGCCGCTGCACGTTCGTTTAAGCCAACCTGCCTCATTTGCTGAAAAAAGAACCTGGATACATCATACAATGGCAGGCCCTGGAAACCGGGCAGTACAATCTGCTTGGATTTCCGCACCACAAAGTTTACCGGCGGCGATGTGATGATGATTCTCTGCAGCTTTATCATTCAGCTATGAAAGTAATTATTTTATCAGTAAGCTGTCCAAAGCCTGCTGGTAGGCTTTTGCATTTTTATAATGTTCTTTATCCGTAGCGGCAAAAGCATGATAACCTGAAAAGTCCGCCTTTGCGCAAAAAAACAGGTAATCGGTTTTTTTAGCATTTAAAACTGCATCTATTGATTTTACCGATGGGGTGCATATCGGGCCGGGGGGTATGCCTTTGTTGCGGTAAGTATTGTAGGGCGAACCCGCTGATTCATCAATGTGTTTAAAAAGTATCCTTTTGATACCGAAATCCCGCAGCGCATATTTGATGGTTGGATCTGCACCCAGGGGCATACCCTTATTAAGCCTGTTGAGGTAAACACTTGCAATAAGCGGCTTCTCATCATTTTTATTGGTTTCTTCTTCTATTACAGAGGCGAGGGAATAAACCTGTGCGGGTGTTAAACCAATGGCAGCGGCCTTGTTTTTGCGTTCATCAGTCCAGAACATTTGCTGTTCGCTGAACAAACGTTTGAACAATTTTGATGCAGTGGTATTCCAGAACATGGTATAGGTGTTGGGGATAACGGCCGTCATTACTCTATTGCTGTCCAGTTCAAATTTCTGAAGGGAGTCGTTACTGGTAAAAAAACTGATTATTGATAAGGAGTCACATTCAAGCTGCCTGCCTGCAAACCTTGCAAAATCTTCTTTTGTCCGGAGTTTATTGATTACAAGGTTTACCGGCGTTTGCCTGCCATTGCGCAGCATCCTTATGATGTTGAACAGGCTTTCACCTTTTTTAATTTCATATTTGCCAGGCTTTATTTTATTCCAGTAATCCATGCGGCCGGCAAGCCACATGAACAGGCGTGGATTGCTGATGATGTTGCCGCCTGAAAATACCTGCTCAACAGTTCCCTTATCAGGGTTTAATGACCGGATATAAACGAACAGTGACTTTTCATTAAATGCTGTGCCCGGCCCGAATACTTTGTAAGCAAAAAAACCGCCGGTAATAAGCGCCGTGAGAAAAAAATACAGGAGTATCCTTTTAAACATTGTGGTTTACAATTGAGGCCGAATATAAAACAAAAACCCTGCTACAATAAGCAGGGTTATATAAACTGTTTTTCCGGTAATTTATTTGGCAGGTGTGCCGTTTTGTTGTGCAGGTTGCTGCTGAACAGGCTGCTGATTGGCAGGTTGGGAAGAGGGCAGGGTAGTTTGGGTATTGGTATTAACACCCTTAATCATCTGGTTATCTCCCGCAGACCCGTTGTTAATGAGCAGCGCTGAAATAAGGCATAGAAAAGCAACAATTCCTGCAAATATCCATGTGCCTTTTTCAAGCACATCAGTGGTTTGTTTTACACCCATAAACTGGTTGCTGAAACCGGCAATATTGCCTGCCAGGCCACCACCCTTGGGGTTTTGTATAAGTACAATCAGGCCCAGTAAAACACACGCAACAATGATCAGTACAAGAAATAAAATCGTCATATCACCTGGTTTTTAATTCCTCAATTTTGGCTGCAAAATAAGCGCTTTTGGCGGGATTGAGCAAACTTAATTTCTCATATACTTCAACCGCTTTATCGGCTCTTCCCTGTTTTAAAAGCACTTCTGCCATGGTTTCTGTTGCAATAAGGGCTTCGTCGTTGGAATGTTCTGCTGCGGTTTGTATATTTTTTTCTTCACCTGCGTTTAGTTGCTGAAATTTTTCGGGGTGTATCTTCTTCATGCTCTTAAGCCACTCAGTAAAGCTCCTCATCTTTTTACCCAATTCGTCTTTTGATTCTTCCTCTGCTGATAATTTTATGCCCTGCGAAGCGAAATAATCAATGGTGTACAATGGTTCAAAAAGAACGGGCTGCTCCGTTACGGGAGATTTGATTTCGTCAACAGCCGCCTCGGTTTGGCTCTCCTGCCGGTCTTGTGTTACTCCTTCAGTTGCTTCTTTTAATAGCTCAGTTACGCCGACGGGTTCAGCAATTTGTTCTTTATTCAGTTCAGGAAGGGATTCGGTTACATGTTCCTGTATTGTGGCCGTTTCTTCTTTTAGTTCAACTGTTTGCTTAATTTCCGGGGCATCAGCAATTGCCTCAGAAAAAGTTGCCGGTTCAGTATATTCATTTGCCACAATTGCTGCATTATCCGGTTCTCTGGTAACGGGTTCTTCAGCAACATGCTCTTCATTCCCCCTTATCATTTCTGCAGTTTCATATCCTGAAGTTTCTTTACCATTTTGTTCAATGCCGTTTGTTTCAGCGGTTTCAATAAAAGATTCGCTTACCGTGTACTCCGTCCTGTATTCATGTTGCCCCCCTGCAAGGGTTTCCTCAGCAGTAGCCATCTCCTCAACAAATACCTGTTCCGTTATTTCTTTTTGCGGTTCTTCAATTACAGCCTCATCATTTTCTTCTTTAAGGGTTAACTGGTAATTCAGCCAATGGGGATTGCTGAAATACAGGGCAGTTCTTGTTGCTGAATCAGCATAGCCAATATTGCTTTCCTGCTTTAATTTTTTACTGTACAGCAAATGAAACAAAGTGGAGTAGGGGTGCAAAGAAACCAACTGGCGCAGTTCATGCACCTTAATATCCTTGAGCGAAGGACATTCAAAAACTGCATTAATGACCTGTTTCAGTTCACCGTTCATAAGATGAAGATACAATCCGCTTACCAGTTGGAAAAAATACGGTTAAAAATTTCATCGGTCAGGTTGCTGATCATCTGTTCAGCCAGCTGTGTTTCTGCCTGCTGCAGGCTGAGGGTAGCGGAAAAAGGGAAGCTGCGGCTGATATCCGCTTCAAAATTTTTCTTTTCGTCCAAACGGTTTTTGAATATGATGTGAACGCTTACATTAAGGTTGTTGCTTGACTCCCTCTGATTGGAAATACCTGATGTGGATACGGAATAATCTGAAACATATCCGCCAATTTCATAATGGGCCTCGTTATTGGTTTGCGAGAGCCTTGTCTGGTTTACAATTTTCTGCCTGAGTTTATCTGTTAAACGGGGACTAAACTGCGGGCTTATGTAACGGGCTTTGTTTTCTATGTAATTAACTTTTACGGTTTTTACTTCAGGAGGTATAGATACATCTTTTAAAGAATACCTGCATGTGCCCCGGATGCACAAAACAGCAGTAATGATAAGTATAAAATTCAAAAACTTCATAAGATTAGTTTACTAACCGGCCGGCTCTTGCGGCATGTCTAATCTATTTCCTTTGGATGTATATAACCTTGCCCCTGATTCACGATTCGCCGCTTATTCTTCAATATCATATTCTTTTAGTTTTCTGTAAAGGGTCCTTTCGCTTATGCCAAGGTCCGATGCAGCATCTTTTCTTTTGCCCCTGTGTTTTTTAAGCGCTTTTACAATAAGCTCTCTTTCTTTGTCCATGATGTTCAGTGATTCTTCCACTTCAACGTGGTCGTGTATATCGGCAGCACCCAGTAATACAGGTTGCGACGTAACGGGGGTGGAAATAACCGGCTGAACTACTGATGCCTGGACTTCTTTTACAACAGGCAATTCATTCAGCAAAGATTCCCTCGTATAGCTTGCAGCGGCATTTACCGATGCGGGGTTCTGTACAATTTCAAGAAACATCTTTTTTAGCTCAGTCACATCTTTCTTCATGTCGAAGAACAACTTGTACAAAATATCCCTTTCATTTACAAATTCCGAATGTGGTGAACCATTAGCATGTGCCAGCACCGGTAACCGGTTTTCACGGTATTCAGGCAAAAACCTTCCTAATTCCTGCGCACTTACATTTTTATCCTGTGAAAGAACTGAAACCTGCTCTGCAATATTCTTCAATTCCCTCACATTACCTGGCCAGGGGTAGTTGATTAACACATTTTTTGCGTCTTCTTCTAACTGAACAGGTGTAGTGCGGTATTTTTCTGCAAAGTCAACTGCAAATTTTCTGAAGAGCAGGATGACGTCTTCCCTGCGGTCCCTCAATGAAGGAACACGGATAGGCACAGTGCTGAGCCGGTAGTACAAATCTTCCCTGAATTTTCCCTGATGGGTAAGTTCGAGCAGGTCACGGTTGGTTGCTGCAATTACCCTTACATCTGTTTTCTGCACTTTTGACGAGCCCACACGGATGTATTCGCCGGTTTCCAGTACACGCAGCAAACGGGCCTGGGTACCCAATGGCAGTTCGCCAATCTCGTCAAGAAAAATAGTTCCGCCGTTTACGGTTTCAAAATAACCCTTGCGGCTGTCCACAGCACCGGTAAACGATCCTTTTTCGTGGCCGAATAATTCAGAATCAATAGTGCCTTCCGGAATGGCGCCGCAGTTTACGGCAATAAAAGGGTTGTGCTTGCGTGCAGATAATGAATGAATGATCTGGGAGAATACTTCTTTGCCCACCCCGCTTTCTCCGGCTATTAAAACCGTGAGATCTGTATTGGCTACCTGCACTGCCACCTGCAATGCATAATTAAGCGCAGGGGAATTGCCGATAATTCCAAAACGGTTTTTTATATTTTGAGTGTCCATGTTTTAAACCTCTTTTAAATAATTTCCCCGATTAATGTTGCCTGCGTGCACCCTGTTACTTTTACTTTTACATAATCTCCCTTTTTAATATCAGGCAGACGTTTGGGAAATACAATTACTTTATTCTGCGAATTTCTTCCCATCCAGTCAGTTTCGCTTTTTTTACTGTCGCCTTCTGTCAGAACGGTGAATGTTTTTCCGATGTCCCTTCTGTTGCTTTCCAGCGAAAGCATATTCTGCAATTCAATAATTTCTTTTAATCTCCTTTTTTTCACTTCGTCCGGAACATCATCTTTATACCTGCGGGCAGCCAGTGTGCCGGGCCTTTCAGAATAGGCAAACATGTAGGAAAAATCATAACTGCTCTTCTTCATAATATCCAGTGTATCCATATGGTCATCCTCGGTTTCTGTACAAAAGCCGCTGATGATATCGGAGCTGATTCCGCATTCAGGCATAATTTCCCTGATGCGGTTTACTTTCGCCATATACCATTCCCTAGTGTAAGTGCGGTTCATTAATTGCAATATCCTGGTGGAGCCGCTCTGCACAGGCAGGTGAATGTATTTGCAGATGTTTTCGTACCTGTCCATGATGTGCAATACATCATCTGTAATATCTTTTGGATGCGAAGTAGAGAAGCGGACACGAAGCAGGGGAGAAATTTGTGCGATTTTCTCAAGAAGATTTGCAAACGTAAAGAATCTTCCAGTTTCCCCTCCTGAGGGAGAAAGGGGGAGGCTGTAGCTGTCCACATTCTGTCCCAGCAGTGTTACTTCCCTGTATCCTTTGCTGAATAAATCTGCACATTCCCTCACTATACTTTCTGCATCCCGGCTTCTTTCCCTGCCCCTCGTAAAAGGCACCACACAAAAAGAGCACATGTTATTGCAACCCCTCATAATGCTTACAAAAGCGGTAATGCCATTGCTGTTGAGGCGAACAGGGGAAATATCTGCGTAGGTTTCCTCACGGCTTAGTAAAACATTTACGGCTTTATGTCCTCCTTCTGCCTCTTCAATCAAACCGGGGAGTGTTCTGTAAGCATCAGGCCCTACAACAAGGTCAACTAATTTTTCTTCTTCAAGCAATTGGGCTTTTAACCGTTCCGCCATACAGCCCAGCATACCGATCAGCATACCCGGCTTAGTCTCCTTTATTTTTCTGAATTCAGTGAGCCTTTTTCTTACTGTTTGCTCCGCTTTTTCCCTGATGGAACAGGTGTTAAGCAAAACCAGGTCGGCCTCTTCATAATTACGGGTTGCACCAAAGCCTTCATTATTCAATATGGATGCTACAATTTCACTGTCAGAAAAATTCATCTGGCAGCCATAGCTTTCTATATAAAATTTCTTTTTGTATTTTTTGGGATCATTTATAAATGGGCCGAAGGCCTCCCCCTGGCGGGTTTCGTCATGTTTTTCCCGGCTGTCAACAGGCAGTTTCTCAGTTATTAAATCCAGCATGATAGCTATTTACAGTTCAGGGAGCAAAAATAGCGAAAAGACTGTAAAGTGTGACAGGATGGCAGCGTACGGGTCATGTCAAATTTCATTCTGCTTGCCGCATAACCATAGACAATAACAATTTAAAAAGGCTTTTACAATGCCTGTTAAAAAAAATTAAATTCTGAAATCCGGCAGTGCAGGAGTATTCGTATATTCTTAATACTGCATTAAAACGCCTTTTTCCAGCTCAACATTTTCGTTCCTTACCCTCATTTGCCTGATTGGTATTATCAGCAAAGCCATGCGTTGCAATCATGCATGATGACATTCTTTTATTCCGTCATTTTTTAAACTTTAAATGTTTTTTATGAATCAAAAACCTACGCCGCGAAAGCAGTTGAGCCTGGTACCCTTATTGCTGCTGTCAACTTTCTTTGCTCTATTACTGATGTCTTCCAGCCACAGGGAAGCGCCATTAATTTCCAATGATCCGCTTGCTGATAACACGGACCTGTACGCTTTCCGAAGTCCGGACAAGCCCAACACCATTACCATTATCGCCAATTACATTCCCGGTCAGTTGCCGCAGGGAGGGCCGAATTATTATTCTTTTGGCGAAAATATCCGTTATGAAATTCATATTGACAATGACCTGAAGTCAAAAGGCGATGACATTATTTACCGCTTTACTTTCGACAAGGAGAACGAAGACCCCACAACTTTTTTCAACATCAGGCTTGGCAAACAGAATTTAAAAACAACTTATACGCTTCAAAAAAGTACTGATGATGGCAA
Source organism: Chitinophagaceae bacterium (assembly GCA_033763355.1). Classification (GTDB taxonomy): domain Bacteria; phylum Bacteroidota; class Bacteroidia; order Chitinophagales; family Chitinophagaceae; genus JANRKT01. The sequence goes on from JANRKT010000313.1 coordinate 11,360, forward strand.
AACTTTCAGAACAATTGTAAGAAAGGGAGTGGTTCCGCCTCCCAATATTGGCCCGCGTTCAATTGAAGGCCCTGTTGGCTTAAATGCGGGTAATTACAACAACCTTGTTGAGCAGGCAATAACAACAGCAAGAACAGGCGAAAAAGTTTTTTGCGGAACAGCCGATGACCCCTTCTTTGTTGACCTTGGCGGAATATTTGACCTTGGAGATGCGCCGCGTACCACCGGTTCAAGGTCAATTGATGGATTAAAATGCCTGAATGTTTCAACCATTGCTTTACAAATTGATATTTCCGCTTTGCAGAAAGATGGCAAAAAGGCTGATAAAGCAAAGAATATACTCGACCCGGATTTTGTAATTGGCGTTTGGGCCTCTGCAAGCAGGCAGAGAATAAGAACATTGAAGGACAATGGCAAAGAATTACATAGCGGAGATTGGGTGCAGGTTTCCCGCCTGGGGATGCCGCTTACCAATGAGGTGATTGTACCAATAGGATATAAAGATTTGTGGAATTCGCTTACTCCCTACCAGGATTTAAAGAAGATCAAAACTTTTGGTAACTTTTTTTACAATCCTGAGTTGGCACTGTACATGGACGATGCTTTGTTTGGCGGTGCAGTTCCGGCTTTGTCTCCATTAAGGATACAAAAAAATTCCCTCGGTGCATTTGGCTTTGGTAATACCCAAAACGGTTTGTTTGGCTTAAAGGGCAATCCCGCACTTGCAGGTACGGCTTTGGATGATGCCATCTTTGGTAACTTATTATTGCCCGCAGCAAACTCACCGCGTTCTGTTGATATATGGCCTATATTTAATACAGGTGTCCCCAACTTAAAACCTTACCAACTGGCAACAGGCAAAGGTGGCAATCCGCTTGCAGAAGGTAAACCTTTCATTAATAATTTTCTGCCTAACGGCGGCGATATGCTCCGCCTTAATATGGCCGTTCCGCCCACTGCCCGTAACCACCATAAGTTCAGCAACCTGGGTATTGTACAGGCAGCTGTACTGGGCTTAACACATCCGGAATACAGCGCCGATGCATCACTTCAATTTATACCTAATATGGATGGTTTTCCCAACGGAAGAAGACTGGAAGATGATATTGTAAGAATAGAACTGCAGGCAGTAAGCGGTGTGGCCCTTGCGGCCATTGGTTTATGGTATGATGATTTTGACGGAAGTAATCCCGTATCGCAGGATTTGATTGATGTGCTTTCTTACGATGCAGGTGTAACAGGTAATGATGCGCCATTAAAACCCTGCTTCCCTTATGTTGCCAATCCCTGGCCCGGTACACATAACTGCGATTGTAATGATAATTATTCAGCTCCTGAAAAAGTAAAAAGTCAGGAGCCCTTGAATGTACCCCAGGCGGCAATTGTAAAACCTGAAGCCAAAGAAGAGGAAAAACCGCAAACCCGCAGCAGTTCGATGGGTCTCTCTGCTCCCGAAGTTTCTTTAACAGCTTATCCTAACCCGGTAAATGGTGTAAATACAATAAGGTACAGTGTTGATGCGCCTTCGCACATAAAACTGATGGTATATGATATAAACGGAAAACTGATAAAACAACTGGTAGATGCAAAACAGGAGAAAGGAGTTTATACCGTTAAGTGGGATGCAGGAAAAGCAGCCAATGGCGTTTATCTCATTACAGCCATTAAAAACGGAAAAGTAAAACAGGCTTTAAAAGTGATAAAGAATTAACAACTCACATAAAGGGTTTGCAGGATAACTGCAAACCCTTTCATACTTAAATGCCCTTATAAAATGAAAAAAACTGTTGTTTATATTATTGCTGTAAGCCTTTTTGCTGCTGCCACCGGTTACATCATCATAAGATTTAACAAAGAGCAAAAGCAAAAACAGGCCACTATTTACCCGTTAGTTGAACGGAAAGGCGTGTTGCAGAAAGATGCAGACTGGGAAGAAATAAAAGGCAAATCAAAAGTACTGATCAACAATGCTGCAAGAAACAGTGCGGATAACAAATCCCGGCTGGCATTGATACAGCTTTACCTGCAGGAAGCACGTATTACCGGCAACTACAGTTATTATGACATGGCCGCGATGAAGACCGTAAATGATATTTTACGTAATGACCCGGGTAATTTTGAGGCGCTCACATACAAGGCTATGATTTTTTTATCCCAACATCATTTTTCAGAAGGTCTTGAAGCAGCAAGGGAATTGCAAAAAATCAATCCTTACAACTCTTTTGTTTACGGTTTACTGGTTGATGGAAATGTTGAAACAGGCAATTACAGCGAAGCAGTTGAAAATGCAGATAAAATGGTTTCTATTCGTCCTGATATCCGTTCTTATTCACGCATTTCTTATTTAAGGGAAATTCATGGTGATTATGATGGGGCCATTGAAGCCATGAAACTGGCGGTTGATGCCGGTATTCCCGGAAGTGAGGGAACGGAATGGGCAAGGGTGCAATTGGGCAGGCTTTATGAAAATACAGGTAACCTTGAAGCCGCAAAAAATCAATATTTCATTTCATTGCAAACCCGGCCCTCTTATCCATATGCATTGGCAGGCATGGCCCGTATGGCTGCGGCAGCAAAAGATTACAGAAAAGCCATCGGTTACTATTGGTCAGCAGATTCAGTAATCAGCGATTACAGCTTTAAAGAAGAATGTGCTGATATATACATGCTGATGGGCGAAAAAGATTCTGCCATGCAATTGTACAGTGCTGTCATAAATGAGATGGAGCAAGCTGCAGAACAATCAGCAAAGTATGACAGCGTGGGGCATTACAGTGATCTTGAAATGGCGCAGGTATATTTAAAGCTTAACAAACTTGATAAAGCCCTGGAACATGCCTTTGCAGAATACAACCGCAGGCCCGGTAATATTGAAGTAAACGAAACTGTTGCTTGGATTCATTACCGTAATGGCAATGATGAAAAAGCCCTGCAATACTTATCAGTTGCTATGAAAACAAGATGCAGGAACCCCACTTTGCTGAACAGGGCGGGATTGATTTATGCAAGGGCTGGTGAAAAAAGTAAAGCAAAATCTTTACTTGAAGAAGGCCTGAGGGGAAACCCCAATATTGCTGAAAGTTTAAAAGAGCAAAGCATTGCTGTGCTGCGAAAATTGTAATACACAAACAAATAATATGGATGTGAAATGCAGAAAAAATCATTCTTGCCTTAAAAAATTTATTTTATTGGTTGCAACTTTTTTTGCAACCCCTTTGCTCTTTGCACACAACATCAATTACGCCCTTGAAAAAGCGCCGGGTGAAGAAGTAATCTGGTTTTATCTCCGGTCTGGTTTCGGCCACATCATTCCTTATGGCGCTGATCATATTTTATTTGTTACAGGTCTGTGTTTACCGGGTACACGGGTGAAAACAATCGTATGGCAGGCTACTGCATTTACGTTTGCACATTCCGTTACACTGGCTTTGAGTATGGCCAATATCATAGTGGCGCCCCCGGCTATTATTGAACCTGTTATTGCTTTATCAATTGTATTTGTTGCTGTTGAAAATATTTTATTTTCCGGAATAAAAACATGGCGCATTGCCATTGTATTTTTATTCGGGCTTGTGCACGGTATGGGCTTTGCAAGCGCTTTAAATGAAACAGGTTTGCCCCGTAAGAGGTTTTATACTTCTTTACTTTCTTTTAATGGGGGTGTAGAACTGGGACAGTTAGCTGTAATTGCTGCTGTATTTGCCCTTATCATTATTCCGCTGCGTAAGAAAGCCTGGTATAAGAAAGCAGTTGTTAATCCCTTATCTGTTCTGATAGCTTTGATTGCTGCTTATTGGGCCGTTCAGAGGGTGTTCTTTTGATTCAAAGTTTTCATTTTAGCTGGTAAGTAACATTTTGAGCGGAAGACGGGACTTCCCGCCCACTGCGGGACTACCTACAGCTTGGGA
>JANRKT010000314.1:0-11025 GCA_033763355.1 Chitinophagaceae bacterium
GAAAAAGTACAGGTGATTTTTTTCCCCAGAAAGCGGCATCACCGCTCCAGAGGTACTCATGGTTGTTTGCCCTGTTAAAAATGCTATCCAGTTCAGCTCCCTTTTGCTGTACGGTTACTTTCAGTATTTCACTTTCTATACTGTATATCATATCTTATTGTGCAAGTAATTTTCTTGTGTATTCAACCCAATCTTTTTCTGCGTTGCTGATCTTTACCTGCGGGGTTACACCCACAAATTCATACTTACGGTCTTTATTTTTTCTTGTTGTGGTCCAGTTGAGCGAGTTACCACAAGGTGTTTTTATTTCCATCACATTCCCGTATGCAAGAAAACCCCCTGAGTTTTCCCCCACCAGTTTTACTTTTTTGCTGAACATGGCATCAAGTAAAAACTGTTCGCAGGAACTTGCACAAAAACGATTATACAGAATAGCAACTTTTTTCGGAAATCCCTCAACAGGTTTATAAACTGCTGTGGAATTTTTAGCAGAAATGGGCACAAAAGTATTTACAGGTATATTCTTCATCTGGTTTAAACGGTATTCCCAAGATATATAACCGTTAGCCCCGTAGCGTTGCGGATTGTTTTTAGCTTCATCCCTGTTTTTCTCATATGCCTTTTTGTTGTCGTCTGTTACAAACAGCTCAACAAAATCGTTATAAATAGTATCCGTATAAAGCAGCGGCATGAACGCAGTGTAGTTCCCATCACTGCCACCCCCGTTATTGCGCACATCAATAACCAGGTTGGGATACTTTTTCAGTTCCGGTATAATTTTTTTATAGGCAGAATCAAGCTGCGTATTAAACTGGCTGCCGAATGAACGGATACTGATATATGATGTGGCGCTGTCCAGCACACGAAAACTCACAAGGTCTCCGCTGATACCCTGCCTTGCAGAAACAGTTGTTCCGGGAAGTATTTTCCTCCAGTTTACAATAGCTGTTTCTCCCGGCCCTTTCAGCCATTCTTCATAATTAAGGCTGTGGTTGCGCATATAAAAAAAGCCTTCCCTGTAGCCGTCGCTCCTGTCTTTCAGTTCAAACTTAACCTGTCCTTTTTTCCATACCGGGGTTTTGGATGCAAGAATAACCGCTGCATAATCACGGTTAGCGGTTTTGCTTTTAATTACAGCAACAGTATAGGTGGTATCTGCAGTTATATAAATACCTTCAACTGAGTTGGGGTTGAGTGCAGAAAAATACTTTACCAGCTTATTGCTGTCGGTATTTATTATTTCTCTGCTCCTGTACAGGGCAGAATTTAAAAAAGACCTGAGAGAATCAAGATTGCTTTCATCAAGCTGAACAAAAGCGCCGTTAATATTACTGTGGTGGTCTTTCAGATACCGCACATATTTTTTAAGGTACATCAGGCAATGGATACCCGGTTTATCACTTTTTATTTTGCGGAGCAGGTCATTGGTAAAGGCTTTATAGCGGGGCTCATCGGGTGTTTTAATATCGCTGTTAAACCCCGGATGGTTTTTCTCCATAAAAGATTTCACCCAATTGAATTCGGCTTCGCAGTTGCATTGCTGTGCACTTGCAGTTGCCGCTCCAAACAGCAGCACTGATAGAAAAATTAGCCGCATACAGAATAACAGTTTAATGGCTGCAATATTAAGTATTAGTATTGAAAGGCGGAACCAGCAGCTTACCGGAACGGTATGGGTTATAAATAAAAAAGCCCCGTTTGGGGCCAGATTAAAAAATGCATTGCAGCATCACCATTTTTTCCGCCCTCCTCCTCCTGAATAAGGTGGTTTACTTCCCCTGTCTTCTCTTGGCCTTGCTACAGAAACTGAGATGGCTTTACCATCAACCTGGGAGTTGTTGAGTTGTTTTATGGCTTCCTGTCCATCCTGGTCGCTTTCCATTTCCACAAAAGCGAATCCGCGGGAACTGCCCGTGTATTTGTCCATAATTACATTGGCCGAAGTTACTTTGCCATAAGATGAAAAAAGTTTACTGAGGTCAGCATCTGTTGTGGATGAACTCAGGTTTGCTACGTAAATGTTCATAAAAAATAAATTAAGAATGAAAAATAGCGGAAATCAAGGCAGTGAGCAGAAGAGCTAAGAAGATAAAAATACTCAAAGACTAAAAAGCTATTTAAATCATTCCTGACTGATTTGCAAATCGGTTGAGACCCGCAGGTTAAAGGTAGGCTTTAAAACAATGTCTGAAGAAATTATTTGCACCCTAACTGTTTACAGAAAGCAAATCTTTTAAAATGACATTGATCTTCCTTACAGGAATATTCTTTCTGCTGTCTATCAAAAGTATTTTCATCTTCACCCTCTTTTCAGCCAGCAAATCAGGATGGTTTATTTTTTTGCCATCAACAATTCCAATATAAGGTTGTTTGAATTTTTTATGTACCCAGAGGTAACAGAACCTCTGACCTTATAGCAATAAAAGGGCATGCCATATCTCCATACTTCTGTAATATGGGCATCGTAGAGAAGTATAAGGCTCCTCAATGCCTGCAGGCAACTCCGCAAGGGTTCTTCCTTTTGCAAAAAATAATTGTCAGCAGGGCTTAGCATAAGAGGTTTTATTTACAAGCTGTAAAATAACAAACCACTCAGTATTTTGCTTCAGGCACATCTTTCACATGTACTGTACCCTGCAAAATATACAATGGCCGTTAATTTTCATGGTTTTAAGCCTCCAGCAAACAAACCGGCATTTAACCGGGCCATCATGTATTATCAGCCTCTTTTTTTCGTTATTACTGCATAAAATCCTTTGCCTTGAAAAAGCTTTACGCTGTTCTTTTACTGCTTTCTGCAAAGCAAGCTATGCTGCAGCCCTCTGCCGACACAACCGGCATCCTGAAAGAAAAAAAAGAAAAGATCATCACCGAAGGCACAGTGCTTAAAATTGAAAATTTAGGATCCAACATCAATACGCCGCTGCCTGAACTCAGGCCCACCATTTCGGCAGACGGAAACCTGCTGTTCTTTATTTGTGAGAACCATCCTGCCAATACCAAATTCAATTCTATACCCAATTCACAGGACATCTGGTATTCTGAAAGGGACAGTTCAGGAAAATGGAGCGAAGCTATGCACATGGATTATCCCCTTAATACTTCTTTTTACAATGCTGTTTACTGGATTTCGCCTGATAACAACAGGATACTGCTTCGAGGCGCATTTGTAGAAGGCGATTATGCAGGCAATGGGGTGAGCCTGAGTTATAAAAAAGAAAATGGCCGATGGAGCAAGCCCAATATGCTTTATATAAAAAATTACGAAAAGTATGATAAGGGGCCGCGTTCAGGCGCTACAATGGCCCATGATGGCCAAACCTTATTACTTTATATGGCCAATGAAAAAGGAAATTTTAACAATGATCTTTATGTATGCTTTCTTTTGCCAGACGGAACGTGGACAGAGCCTAAAAGCCTTGGCAAAAAAATAAACCTGTCCAAGAACGATGAGATGACTCCATACCTTGCAGCAGATGGTGAAACTTTATATTTCAGCAGCAACCGTCTAGGTACAATTGGAGATAACGATATCTGGATGACAAAGAGGCTTGATAAGACATGGCAGAAATGGAGCGACCCTGTTAACCTTGGCAGCCCGATTAATACCGAAGACTGGGATGCTTTTTTTACACTTGATGCAGGAGGTGAATATGCCTACCTCACTTCTGGTTTAAATTCATATGGAGAGAGCGATATTGTAAGGGTAAAGTTGCTGGAAAGAGAAAGGCCTAACCCGGTTGTGCTGGTAAGCGGAAATGTTTACAATGCCAAAACAAAAAAGCCGCTCAGCGCTTCCCTGATATATGAAACACTGCCTGATGGTGCGGAAGCTGGCAATGGTGTTTCCAGTCCTGAAGATGGTTCGTTTAAAATTGTTTTGCCTTACGATAAAAATTACCTCATCAGGGCAACAGCAGATAAATTTTTTGCGCAATCAGAAAACCTGAAACTGGATTCACTTATAAAAGCCGGTTATAAAGAAATACACAAGGACCTTTACCTTGTACCCATTGAAATCGGACAGGTGGTAAGGCTGAACAATGTATTCTTTGATTTTGACAAATGGGACCTGCGGCCCGAATCGTTTGTTGAACTGGACAGGGTAGTGAAGCTGCTGAATGAAAACCCGGCAATTGAAATTGAACTCAGCGCCCATACCGATAGTTATGGCAGCGACGAATACAATTTTAAACTGAGTGACAACCGTGCAAGATCAGTTGTGGAATACATCATCTCAAAGGGCATAGCTTCAGGCCGCATCGTTTCGCAGGGCTATGGCGAAACAAAACCTGTGGCCGAAAATGATACGGATGAAAACCGCCAGCTGAACCGGAGGGTTGAGTTTAAAATCACCAGGAATTAAACCCTGCGCATTTTCCCAATACCTGTTAAAAGCAGGGATATAAATAAAAAAACAAGGGTTACATAAATACAATTAAGCAGCGTTGCGCCATAACCTATTTTAGAAACATCCAGAAAAGGATAAGGATAAAAATTGCTGAAAGCCCCCCTGATTAAAACATAAACGAGGTAAACAAACGGATAAATAAGCCAGTTAATAATATCCTTCCACTGAAACCGCATAAACGATATGTTTATTAACCAGTACAGCAGCACAAGCAAAGGGGTTATGCTGTGCAAAGCTTCATCCGCATAAAGTTGAAGGCCGGCGGGTTTCCACAGCCAGCGGAGAATTGAATTATATACCAGCCCGACTATAATGATATAAACGGTAAGGGCAGTAATGTTTGAAGGTTTTGAAAAGAACCTGTACAAACCGGTTTGTTTTCCTGCTGCCAGAATGGTAAAAACAAAAGCCACTAGTATATTGGTGAGTATAGTAAAATAACTGAAGAACCGTACAATAGTTTCAGCTATGCCTGCTGTGCGGTTGAGGATGATTAAATAGAACTGAAGCGCAACGGCAACCCATGCAATTACTGCAATAATCACATGCAGGTATTTTCCACGTAAGCTGGCTGCCATATCTCAAAATTTAGGTTATTGATTGCTGAATGATGAAACAACAATGGATTTATCACTCATTAAACACACAATTGTTTATTGTTATCCATCACAAAAAGTATTGTTTAAATGTACCACAGGCTGTCAATATCAGGTGATATGAAAACATTATCACCGGGCATTAAACCATTTCTGCTGGTTTTTGCAATAATGGATTGCCCGCCGGCTGTAATAAAAACCTGATAGTAACTCCCGTGAAATAAAACCCTTTCAACCTTCCCGTTAACTGAATTGATGTTGCTGTCACTGATATTTATTTTCTCAGGCCGTATGAGCAACTGCTTTCCGTTGAATTCAATTCCCGGAACAGAGAAAAAAATTGATGCATCAACAAGGTTGTAATCACCAAAAAGCCCCGCACAGTATTCGTTAACGGGTTCGAAGTACAGCAGCTCCGGCGTTCCCTGCTGAATAATTTTCCCGCTTTTCATTACCAGTATAACATCAGCCCATGAAAGGAGGTCCTGTGCATCATGTGATACCAGGATGCAGGTGATCTTAAGCTTTTCACCCAAATCATAAAGCACAGACCTGATGATATTTTTATGTACTGCATCAAGATTAGAAAAAGGTTCATCAAGCAATAATAATTGAGGAGCGCCGGTGAGCAACCTTGCCAGCGCTATGCGTTGCCTCTCCCCTCCTGAAAGTTCATCTGTTCTCCTGCCCAGCAAATGTTCAATTCTGCAAACGGTATATACATCTGCTGCTTCTTCTGCGGTAAGCTGGTTTGCCATCTCAAGAATTTCATGTACACGGTAATTGTTGCGCAGTTCAAAATGCTGACTGAGATAAGCAATATCAGGATGGCCGGGTATCAATTGTTCATATGGGCCGGGCACATGTTTCCCTTTAAATTTTATTTCGCCGGCATCGGGCTGAAGCAACCCGGAAATCATCTTCAGCAATGTGGTTTTACCAGAACCGGTTTCTCCTGCAATGGCAATTTTCTGGCGGGGCTGTTGTTCAAAACTGATGTTGTCAGCAACAGCGATCCCTTTCTCATATCTTGTAGCCCCTGATACTTTTAACAATGCCATTGCCCGAAAATAAACCATAAGGAGTACATAAACAGGTTAGCATGGTATGATTTTATAACAGGATCAGTAATTTACCAGGTTATACTGAAATTCTATTTGCAAAGCAGAGCTGAAAAATTTTGTTCAGGCGCAGGCCGTAAAACAAAGAATTGTTTTGTTGCAGTAATAATTATTTCAGCACCAGGAAACAAACTCCCGGGAATTTTGCATTAATTTCCCGCAATGCACCCCCGCATCCTGCTGCTTTTAAAATGTATTGAACTTGAAGAAAAGGAACAGGCTAACCGTTACCGGTTAGACCAGCAACATACTTTAAAGCAGCTAAAAGCTGAAGGCCTTGCGCTGCACCCCATCATTGTAACAGGAAAAACTTTTGGTTATGCTGATTATCCTGAAATCAGGTTTAAACTCAGTTTCCCGCCAGAAGCAAACATGTTTAAAGACGGTGCAGCCATTGAATGTTTTATAAGCGGGGAAGAACCGGTAAAAGGGATGCTGATGAATTTAGCTGACAGGAACGGGGAGTTCAGGCTTTTTGCTCCTGATTTCCCTGACTGGATAGAAGATGACGGAGTAGGGATAAAATTAGCCCCTGATACCCGCACCAGCACAATAATGAAAAAAGTATTGAATGAGTTGGAGAACAACAAACCCCTTTTTAAACTTTTTGAGCAACTGCATAGCGAAACAAAAAAAACATCACCAGAACCAGGGAAAAACACATTACCGCATTTTCATAATAAAAGCCTCAACCAAAGCCAGCAAAATGCTGTTGCAGCCATTGTGCAAAGCGAACAGCTGACTATTGTTCACGGTCCTCCAGGAACGGGAAAAACAACCACATTGATTGAGGCTGTCATGCAGCTCATTAAAGCAGGTGAAAAAGTATTGGTGTCTGCTCCAAGCAATACCGCAGTTGATCATATTGCAAAAGGGCTGTTGCAGCAAAACATCAGCCTGCTGAGGGTGGGAAACAGCAATAAAGCGGATGAAATGATTTTTGCACACACCCCCGAAGGCAGGCTCAGCAACAGCAAAGCACAAAAAGAAATCAAACAATTAAAAATCCGTGCAGAAGAATTTCGCCGCATGGCGCTTAAATACAAACGCAGTTTTGGCAAAGCTGAAAGGGAACAGCGCAACCTCCTTTTTAAGGAAGTAAAAAACATCCGTGCTGAAATAAAAAAGCTGCAATCCTATAATGAAGAAAAACTTTTTGCAGAAGCTGAGGTAATTGCAGGCACACCCATTGGTTTGTATGATGCAGGTATCAGTCACCTGAAATTTAATACGCTTGTTATTGATGAAGCAGGGCAATGTATTGAACCATTGGCATGGTGTATTTTTCCGCTGGCAGAAAAGATAATTCTTGCCGGCGACCACTGGCAACTCCCTCCCACCATATTAAGTAACGAAGCGACGCTGCTGGGTTTTAATAATTCCATTCTTGAAATTGCCGTTGCACATACGGGCAGTTTGCACCTGCTCAATACACAGTACCGTATGCGGCAGGCTATAGCGGGTTTCAGCAGCAGTTATTTTTACAACAGCCTGCTTCAAACTGCAGCACACCTGAACAATACAGGCACACATATTACTTTTATAGATACTGCCGGCTCCGGCTACAATGAGCAACACGGGCCTGATGGGGTAAGCCTGCAAAACGAAGGTGAATTAAATATCATTCGGCAACTGATCGAAAAAGAACAACTTGATCCGCTGAAAACAGCCTTTATATCGCCTTATTCAGGCCAGGCAATTGCTGCAAAAGAAATATTGCCGGCTGCCATGCGCATCAGCACCATTGACAGCTTCCAGGGACAGGAGAAAGAAAATATTATCGTTTCACTGGTCCGCAGCAATGAAGATGGCGATATTGGTTTTTTAAAAGATTACCGGCGGATGAATGTGGCTATTACAAGGGCAAAAGAGCAGTTATTTGTTATTGGCGACAGCGCTACTACAGGCGCTGATGAATTTTACAGCGGGTTTCTGTCTTATGTTGAAAAGCATGGAAGCTACAGGACCGTTTGGGAATTTGTAATGTAAAATACAAGCATACACTACACATAACAGTTATCTCTTTGCATCCCATTTGCGGATGAGTTTCTTCGCTGACAGTTCATTGTTTTCGGGTTGAAGGAGGGCTTCAACGTGCCCATACCGCCCCCAGTCCTGCTTCCCACATTAACTTATTCAATGCAGGTATGCTTTTATCCAGTATTTCATCTGCCCTTGCTTTCAATATGGCCCATTCCGCATTCAGTTCCTTCAACCTGTCCTGTGAAGGCTGGTTCACCCCTGGAATTTCACTTTCGGTTTGATTGATGAGGAACATATAGTTTGCTGTAAACTTATTGGGAAAATTCTCCACGTCATCATAGGCTTTTGATTTTCGTTGTATCATGTCCTCATCCCATGCTTTCATTTTTTTAGCAAGCGCCTGCCCTTCTGTTTTTAATGTTTTGTATTTTTCTTCTGACGGAAGTGAAGCAATAATGGATTCTAATTGTTCCCTTTTGGCATTCATGCTGTTAACCATGCGGTGCATCTTTGTTACTTCGGCTTCCATACTGTTCATCAGCGTGTGGTATTCTTTATATTCACCGGCGCTTGCAGGATACAGCGGGTTGGCCAATATTTCAATTTCTGTAACAGCGTTTTGCTCACCTGCTTTTAATGTGGCTGTGTATTTTCCGGGAGGCGCTTTATGGCCCCTGTAACTGCTTTCAATGTAAACGCCCGGCACACCCGGAATGGTGGCGCAACGCATGTTCCATACAAAACGGTTCATTCCTTTTGCCTTTGGCAACAGCGGTTCTTCAGGAGGGCCGCCATCATATTTTTTATATGTGCTGTCAGCTTTTGAGCTGAATGAGCTCACCATGTTACCACCTGCATCTTTTATTTCAAGTGTGAGTTGAACTGAATCTTTGATCTCGGGCAAATTATAATAAACCACCACGCCTGTAGAGGGATTAACACCACGGAATTTATTCAACCCGGTAAAATCTGCGCCGGACTGATCCATTTCACTGTACCCGTTTACCAGGTATGCAGGCGAAGGCTGAAAAATAGTATATGCAGTTATATCTTTTTTATACTGTCTTACAAGGCTGAGGTCGTCTAATATCCAAAACGATCTTCCGGAAGTGGAAGCAATTAAATTTCCGTTGTGAATACGCAAATCTGTAACAGGCGCAACAGGAAGGTTTAACTGAAATGCAGACCAATCCTTCCCTCCATTCCATGAAATGTATAACCCCGTTTCCGTTCCTGCAAACAGCAGGTCTTTTATTTTATCATCTTCCCTTACCACCCTTGTGAATGCACCGGCAGGAATGCTATTGTTTATTTTAATCCATGTTTTGCCGTAATCAGTTGTTTTATACAAACCGGGAGTGTGATCATTGAACTTATAACGTGTGGTGGCAATATATGCAGTTGCTTTATCATGGGGCGATACTTCAATGGCATTGATGAGGCATTCCTGCAATCCTGCCGGGGTAACGTTTTGCCAATGGGCACCGCCATCTTTTGTTAAGTGAACGAGCCCGTCATCACTCCCGGTCCAGATCACCCCTTTTTCATGCGGTGATTCCATTACATAACTTAACGTTCCATAGTTCTCGGCGCCGACCGCTTCATTGGTAAACGGTACACCGGGCCTTCCCTGTTTTTCTTTTTCGTTACGGGTAAGATCAGGCGAAGCTTCTTTCCATGACCTGCCCATATCAGTAGTGCGCAGCAGGTATTGCGACCCATGATAAAAAGTACCCGGTTCATGTTTGCTCCATATAATGGGGGCATTCCAGTTGAAACGGTATTTCATGTCTTTTGCATCACGGCCCAGGTATTGTATGGGGGCCGCCATTACATTGGTGCCCGCTTTTGCTTTGGTATCAAGTATTTCAATCGTTCCCTGGTAACTTCCGCCCATTACGTATTGGGGGTCATCAGGATTGAAAGCAAGAAAAGCGCTTTCACCGCCTGCAGAATAAGTCCAGCTTGCCGTGCTGATTCCTCCTCCGCCCAATTCCCTGCTGGCAATACTTACAGAACTGTTATCCTGCTGACCGCCATAAATACGATAAGGGAATTGATTGTCCACATTGATGCGATAAAATTGTGCGGTAGGCATGTTATTCTGGCTGCTCCACGATTTGCCCTGGTTAAAAGTAATAGCCGCTCCACCGTCATCGGCAATAACCATATTGTTTGAGTTAAGGGGGTTGATCCACAAATCGTGGTAATCGCCATGTGTGCTGGAAATGTCTTCCCATGTTTTACCGCCGTCAATGGAACGCAGTGCCGGGGCGCTCATTACATAAATGGCATTTTCATTCATCGGGTCAGGGAACAATTCAATATAATACCAGGCCCTTTGTATTAACCTGTGATCGTTGGTCACCTGGCTCCAGCTTTTACCGGCATTGCCGGACACATATAAACCACCGGCTTCTTTTTCAAAATCACTTTCAATCAGTGCATATACTTTTTCTGAATTGGAACGGCATACTGCAATGGACATCTTGCCCATTTCTTTTGGCAAACCCTGCTGCAGCTTTTCCCAGTTCTCACCGCCGTCAGTTGATTTGTACAAACCGCTTCCCGGGCCACCGCTGATTACTTTCCAAGGCAAACGGCCATGCTCCCACATGGCTGCATACATAATACGCGGATTGTTCATGTCCATTGATAATTCTGCACAACCTGTTTTATCATCAACATACAAAACATTTTTCCATGTAACGCCGCCATCTGCTGATTTATAAATGCCCCGCTCCCTGGATTTACTGTATAAGGCGCCCTGTGCAGCTACATAAACAATGTCGGGGTTCTTTGGATGAATTACAATTCTTGCAATATGCTGGGTGAGATCGAGTCCCATCTTCTTCCATGTTTTTCCTGCATCGGTTGATTTATAAACCCCATCCCCATGATGCGTCATTACACC
>JANRKT010000315.1:0-16314 GCA_033763355.1 Chitinophagaceae bacterium
TACTGGATGATGAAAAACACCCCGATGCAAAACAGGGTGTTGTAGGCAACCGCACACTGGCATCATTGTACGATCTTATCCCTTCATTAAAACCCGGACAGGCATTTCGAAAAATTGGAGAATGGAACAGGGGGATGATACGGGTTTATCCTGACAACCGTATTGAGCATTATCTGAATGGTTACAAACTGGTGGAATACCAGCGGGGTACACCGGTGTATTATGCTTTGGTGGCAAGAAGCAAGTACAATGTGTGGCCCAACTTTGGAATGGCGGAGAAGGGGCACATCCTTTTACAGGATCATGGTGATGCAGTATCGTTCAGGAGCATTAAAATAAGGGAGCTGAAGTAGTTCTTAACCGTAGTTAATAGTTTTCATCATTCATAAACTTTCTTTCATGTCTTCACGCAGAAATTTTATCAAACAATCAGTAAAAGCAGGGGCCGGAATATATATCGGGGCATTGGGCTTTTCTGCACAAAGCTATGCCCGCATCAAAGGCGCTAACGACAGGGTACTCGTTGGTGTAGTCGGTTTTTCCGACCGTTTCCGTTCTTCTTTGTTACCCAGCTTTATGGATCATTACAAAGAACTCAATTTTGATATGGTGGCTGTTTCTGATCTCTGGAAGAAAAGACGGGAAGAGGGCAGCGCTTACCTGAAAGGAAAATTCGGGAATGACATAACCCCTTATGTCAATAATGATGAATTGTACAGGAATAAAGATATTGATGCGGTGATCATTTCTACTGCAGATTTTCAGCATGCGCTGCATTGCGTGGAAGCTGTAAGGGCAGGAAGGGATGCATATGTAGAAAAGCCATTTGCAGAAACCATGGAAGATAACCGTGCTGCATTAAAAGCCGTAAAAGAAACAGGAAAAATTGTACAAATAGGTTCCCAGCGCAGGAGCGGCAGCAATTATAAAGCTGCGGCAGATTTTGTTCAGTCAGGCAAATTTGGCGCCATTACCATGGTTGAATTAACATGGAATGTAAACCAGCCCGGGCGCTGGAGAAGGCCATCGCTGGTATCGCAATTAAAAGAAAGCGATACCGACTGGAAAAGGTTTATCATGAACAGGCCTTTTGAACCATTTGATCCGCGTAAATACCTGGAGTTTCGTTTGTTCTGGCCTTATTCATCGGGTATGCCAGGTCAGTGGATGTGCCACCAGATTGATACGGTTCACTGGTTCACTGGTCTTAATCACCCAAGAAGTGTTGTAGCCAATGGCGGTATTTATATGTGGAAAGACGGGAGGCGCAACTGGGATACCACCACTGCAGTTTTTGATTATGGCCCTTCAGATAATTTATCGTCCGGCTTCCAGGTTATTTTTACTTCGCGTATGCACAACGGCGATGAGAGGCCCGCGGAGATTTATTATTCTAACGGTGGCACGCTTAACATGATGACCAATAAAGTTTCATCTGAAGGCGGGTTGACAAAAGAATTTGCAGCTGCTATGAACATGCAACCTTACCTTTTACCTGAACTCACTCTCGATGATCCTTCTATTAGGGCAGTTGCTTCAGCAAATACCGGCGGTGACAGGCTGACCAGCGCACACATGCGCAACTGGATGGAATGTGTACTGAACCGTAAACAGCCCAATACGCCTATTGAGGCAGGTTATGCCCATTCTATTGCCAGCATCATGACTAATGCTGCGGTGCGGACCGGTGCAAAAGCTACCTTCAATAAAAAAACACAGGAAGTAATGGCAGGCGGAAAAGTTTTTAAATACTGATGAACACAAGATCAGCTGATATAAGGACAAATACGTTGCTGCTGCGGGCAACACTTTTTTTCGTAACATCTTTTGTTGCTGTTTCTTTTGCATCATCACAGGTTGCGGTTAAACCTGCTGTCGGCATTATTTACGAAGCCGAAAAGGATAGCGTACTCTATGCAGGCGGCTGCAGGCTGATTGAAGAATCGGTAGGAAGAAGTTTTTCGCCCCGTACAATTAACGAAGAAATGTTTGAGCAGAAATTAAAACTGTTCCGCAACGCAAAAGTAAAAGTGTATTCCTGCAATATTTTTATGCATGGATACCTGAAACTGGTTGGCCCTTCGCTTAATGAACATGTAGTACTCGGTTATGTGGATACCGTGATGCAGCGCTGCAGTATTGCCGGTATTAAACTGGTGGTACTGGGCAGCGGTGAATCAAGGCGTGTGCCTGCCGGTTTTGACCATCAGAAAGCAAAAGCGCAGTTTATTGATATTTCCCGTAAGATGGCAATGGTTTCAGCAAAATATGGCGTTACCATTGCGATTGAAAACCTCAACAGCGGCGAAACCAATTTTATCAATACACTTGCTGAAGCGCTGGATGTTGTAAAGCAGGTGGACCATCCCAATTTTAAACTTACTGCAGACATTTACCACATGCTCCGTGAAAATGAACCCGCATCTGCGATAGAAGAAGCCGGGGCATACCTTATCCATTGCCATATTGCAGAAAAAGAAAAACGTACAGCGCCGGGTATCAAAGGCGATGACTTCAGGCCCTACCTGGGGGCTTTAAAAAAAATCAATTTTTCCGGTGTACTGATGCTTGAATGTGGCTGGGATAATATTAACACACAGGTTGCACCGGCATTGCAGTACCTGCAAAGGCAACTGGATGAAGTGTACAGGTAGTTTTAAAATATTGTAGCAGCCTGCGGGTTAAGACAGAAAATACATCTTCAGTATGCCGCGGTTCTTTACTTCAATTTCTCACCTGTATATGCAGGCAAATTCATTTTTTATTTCCAGCCAGCGTTGGTGTCCCCACCAACGCATGATGTATTTTTAAAGTCTAAACGTTATAAAAGCCTTCCAAATAATTTTTATTGAACCTCACCTTTCTGTAGTGTAACGAAAAATATTATTCTCTCATTTTGGATGGTGAGATGTGCGTATCAAAAGAATGAATTACCTGATAATCTCAGTTTTCTTCGTCTGAAAAAATGGTATGTTCCTGCTGCAACAGGAGCGGGAAGTACATTCAACAAAGAGAAAAAGATACTTTTGGCGCTGAAATAATAAGGCCTCAGGCCATATTGCCCGATGAGGGTTTTAAGGCTTTTATACAGTTCCTCCCGTTTAAGAATTTTAGCTGAAAAGAAAAGCGCTGCGGGGAACTCTTTTCTTATTTCAAGCATATAGGCCGAATATTCTTCTTTTGCACAATAGCTTTTCACATCTTTAGCAAAATACATCTTTTCGTACATGAATTCACTGAAAGGGGTCCACCGGCCTTCATTTACCACTGCATTTGAGTCATGCACAAAATACATTCCCATACGGGTATCTGTAACATAACATTTACCTTTTCGAAGCAGGTTTAACCATAAATTAAAATCACCTGCATACCTTAAACGGCTGTTAAAACCGCCGATTGAAATGGCTGCTTCACGTCTGAAAATTGTATGTGAAAAAACAAACGGGTTGCCGTGGATGAGCGAACCGGGTATGAGTTTTTTACCATCATATATTCCCGGCTCCGATAACCCCAGTTTGTTTAATTTTTCCTGGTGAAGTTTTGTTACTGATTCGGCATTTTTCCCTTCGATAATTGTCTTTCCTGTTATCATCACTATATCATCCTGGTCCAGCAATGGTGTAATACCTGACAGATAGCCGGGGTTTATCTGGTCATCGTCATTAACAATTTGTATCCATTCTCCCTTTGCCCTGGCAATACACGCATTGGAGTTTTGGTATGGCCCCAGGTTGCTGCTGTTCCTGAAATACCTGATACCGGAAAGAGGATTATCCCTGAAATAATTTTCCGTTTCATCATTGGTGGAGTCATCGCTTACAATAATTTCAAAAGAGGTAAAAGATACCTGTTGTAATTGTTCAAGCAAGAGTTTCAGAAAAGGTAGCCTGTTGTGGGTGGTTACACAAATTGAGAGTTTCATAAATTAGTTATTTAAATTAATTTTAGCTAGATAGGGCGGGTCATGTAAAAATCCGGGTAGACAGATAACTGAAGGATAAAGTATATTTTCGTATGGCGGGACGGCGAAGATAATGTGAATTGATAATTCAGGAATATTATTTTTTTGAAATCGGGCGCCGCATCCTGATGGTAGTCATTGTTCAGTTCGTTGCCTTGCGTTGCCTCCCTAAGGAGGTGGTGCAGATAACAGAAGCCCCTTCTTAAAATAGTGTCATGCGGATTAAGACAGAAAATACATCTTCAGTATGCCGCGGTTCTTTACTTCAATTTCTCCCCTGTATATGCAGGCAAATTCATCTTTTATTTTATGGTAAGTGGTTTCGGATATATTGATCCTCCCCGGCTCTGATTTGCTTTCCATACGGGACGCTATGTTTACCGTATCGCCCCAGATATCGTACTGCCATTTTTTTATACCTACTATACCGGCAATGACCGGCCCGGTATGTGCCCCTATCCTGATATCAAAATGGGTTAAACCGTCCGTTGCATTCATTGCATTTTTCACCAGTTCAATCATTTCTTTTGCGGCTTTCATTACATTCCCGGCATGTGATTTATCAGCAGACGGGAGGCCACCGGCGCACATGTACGAATCACCGATTGTTTTAATTTTTTCCAGGCCGTATTTTGAAGTAATCTCATCAAAGCCCTTAAAGTAAAAATCAATACTCTTTACCAGTTGTTCAGGCGGTATGTGTTCGGCCAGCTTTGAAAAGGATACAAAATCGGTAAACAATACTGTTACTTCATCAAATTTTACGGCTTCCACTTTTCCGTTTTGTTTTAATTCTTTGGCTGTTTCTGCAGGCAGAATATTGAGCAGAAGGTTTTCCGATCTTTTTTTCTCCCTCGAAATAACTTTAAAATACCAGTATAAGGTGCCTAATAATAACGTGATCAGTCCCAGGATAGCGGCAAGGGAAATAAGGAGATTGCGCTGGTTGCGCCTTTTCTGGTTGAGCAGGTCTACTTCTATTTGTTTTTGGGAAACTTCATAATCCGTTCTGAGGTCAGCCATTTTCTGAACAGATTTAATATCGTTTACACTATCCCTGTATGCGATATGATTTTTATAATACTTAAAAGATTCCTTCGTGTTTCCTGCTTTTTCATACAGTTCATACAGTTTGAGGTTGGCATCACTGATCTGTTCTTTTAATTTGTATTGCTCTGCAAGCTGCAGGCTCCTCTTTGCATAGTTCATGGCTGCTTTATTATCCCCTTTTTCAAGATAGATATCACACATGGAAATGAGATAAACACAGATGGGATAATAATCCTGCGCTTCTTCAAGGATGCGGATGGCTTCATTTATGTTTTTTTCTGCCAACCCGCTTTTCCCCTGATTGGCGTAAACCATACCAATGTTGCCCAGGTTGTAAGCCATACCAATCAGGTAATTTGCTTTTTCAAATATTTTTCCTGATTCTTCAAAATAAAAAAAAGCAGAATCATAAATTTTGTGATTGAGAAATTCATTGCCGGCATTGGAAATGGCAGAAGCCAAGAAAATGGGGTCATTGGATTTTCGCAAAGTTGAAATTGCTTTATGATAGTAAAGCATTGCATTTTTATGATTTTTTGAAACTGAATAAATATCCGCAATTGCGCCATAAGTATTCCCTTCACCCTTAATGTAGTTCGTTTTCCTTGCTGCTTCCCCGCTCTTGAAATAGGCATCTAATGCTTCTTCCGGATCACCCATTAATCTTTTTACATTCCCCTTTTGAAAATAACCCCTGTGCAGGTATAAATTGTTTCCCAGTTGTTTTGACAGGCTTATCAATTCCTCTGCGTATTGTAAGGCCAGTTTGAGATCGTTTGCTTCATTAAATGCAAGATTTCTGAGTAATTCGAGTTTAACTGAATCTTCGGGGATTTCCTGCTGATAAATTTTCTTCAGGCTATCTGCTATTTTCTGATCCTGCCCAGAAACAGGATATAAAATGAAACAAAGAAAGCCTATCAATAAATAATAAGCTTTCTCTTTAAAAAGCATGGCTATATTTTGAATTTACTATGAATTTACTTTTATTATGGGATCATAACTTTTGGGTTGACCCCCGCCTTCATTAAGCCATCCCGAACCGGCCGTTGTCCATTGGATGGTATAAAATTCCTGTGTGCCGTCCGGAATATTGGGATTTACGGTCCCCTGCCAGTTAGTTGTGCCGGAAACCGGCGCCGGATCAGGATTGAATACATCAGAGGAATTGGGCTTTTCAAGAATTGCAGTGATCGCTGCAACACCAGAGCCCGGGCCTATTACCCATGTAACCTGGTCGCCCTGATCAACATTGGTAGTTCCCTGGTCTGATAAAGTTAATACTCCCGTTGATGCATTACCGGCGGTGATGGTGATGATTCTGTCCATATTTTACATTTTTGGTTAGGTAAAATTTTGCCTGTGATCTGATCAAATGATGATCAAATAAATTTCAGTATCAGGTATATTTTTCTTTTCGCTTTTAGCGATTTTTTCAGATCAGGAAAATGGTATCACAGGTTGTTTTACATTCAGGCCGCACCGGCAGGATCAATTATTGAAGGCGTATTCTGATTGGGTAGGTGGAAATGATTTATTGCATAATCCATGTGTAATGTAAATAAAAAGTTTTGAAGAACAAGCAGGTTCCTTTATTAAATTTCTTTTCCGGATGGGGGAGGTTTAACAGCAGATATTCGGGAACTTTTTTGTAACTAGTGAAGGATGGGTTCAATACATATGTTTGACAGGAATGTTGTTGACCATGCAATCGAAAAGGGGATAAATTACCTTTTGTCGCTGAATGCAAACGGGCGGTGGAAAGGTTTCCCTACGTTGGCCGGGGAATCTGATATTTGGGTAACAGGTTTTGTGCTGACTCATATTTACAGTTTATGTGAGCAAACGGATATTATTGATGCAACACAAAATTTCCTGCTGCAATCCCGCCACCCTTCAGGCGGATGGTCATACAGCGCAATGGTTCCGCCTGATGCAGATTCAACAGCATGGTGTTTGATGGCCCTGCAGCAAGGCAATAAACTATCAGGTGAGGCTTTGCAGAAATCCAAAGTATTTTTATGGAACCATTTTACCGGCAACGGCATATCAACATACAGCGCCACATCGGGTATCCGTGAATTTATTTCAGCTCCAAATAATGATTTGATTGCGGGTTGGACGGCTGAACATCCTGATGTTTCCATAGCGGCAGCGCTTGCAGACCTGCAAAATGAAAAAGCGCCGGAAATATTAAACTGGCTGACAAGGCAGCAAACAAAAGATGGCTTTATTAATTCTTACTGGTGGCGAGGGCCTTATTATGCAACAACACTTTTATTACGTGCACTGTCAATTTATAAATATCAGTTATCTGAGCAACATGCAAAGCTGATTGCAGAGGCGCTGGCCCGTGAACAATTTGCAGACGGTGGATTTGGATTAGATTTATTTGAACGAATGGATGCTTTTACAACGGCACTGGCGCTGGAATCATTTGCACACCTGTCTTATACCGGATATCAGGCGGAAAGAAATTTATGTGTAAATGCTTTACTTGCTGCACAACAACCAAACGGAAGCTGGGCAGGTGATTATATTCTGAGGATACCTGCTCCATATGTTACTGACCCCGGCCAGGTAGCATCATGGAACAGTGCAGGCGGTGGCGGAGATTCTTTGGTTAAAGACAAAGATGGAATATTTGCCACTGCAATGGCATGTTATGCACTGGATTGCAGAAGGCGTACAGAAACTGAGAGAGATGTATTAAAGACAGAGGGTAAGGCGAACAGCGAAATAAAAGCAAACTGATGTAATGGACTGGTACAGCCACTTTCAAAAGATTTTTTTTGATACCTGGCAAAGAGCGGGATTGCCCCATCACCAGGATTTTATAAAAGAATACATTGATACCCGTGAGCATGGTGATTTTAAAAATAATGGGTTCAGGAATACTCCTGCCATTTCAGCTTCGGTAGATGGCAACCAGCTCCATTCTGTTTATGGGTTTGGTGTAACTACAGGAAAAATTTTTGCAGAGCTGCTTGGATTAAGTGCGGCGCTTACACAGGAAACATCAGACTGGTGCGGACGATTTAATTTGGGCATAAGCCTGTTTGATTATATATCTGATGAAATGGATGGAACAGACAGTGTGACTTCTTTAAAGGCTTTTCAACCGTTTACAAAGACGGCCAGTTCTGATATACACCTGTTAACACCTGCTGAAGAATTGCTGAATACTATAGCGGGCAGTGTACTGAATGATTTAAGAAATGCTGCTGCAAACAAAGAGGTACATCATAGAGCAGGTACTCTTTTTAAAGCGATGAAGCAAATGTTTGAAGCGGAAAATTTTATTTCAAAAGCAGAACTGTCTGCTGCTGCAGACCTGCGGAAAATCAAAAAAGCGCTTTATCTTAAATCAGCGGAACCTTTCAGGGTAATGGCTGAATATACAGCCTGCATGGCCGATGCAAATGATCCCATACTGAAAAAAAATGCCCGTACTGCCGGTAAGGCATTGGGTTATTGTTATTGGTTAATTGACGATGCAAAGGATGTATGGATTGACCTGAAAACGGGACGATGGAATTTATTTCTTGCACTGGCTGCAGCAGATAAGCCTTCAATTTTTGAAAAAACAAATCAGGTTACTGAAAGTGAATTAATGAATATCTGGCAACAATCCGGTCACCCAGAAAAAGTCTCAGGCCGTATTATTAAAAGGCTTGTGAATGCCATCAGAAAACCGGAAATACCTGAAGCAACTGAACACTATACCATGGGCCTTGTATCTGCTTCGTTATGGCAATGGTATAATTACTGAGGAAAATGAATTGCTGTTATTTCCATGACTGTATTTTTTGTTTGGTTCTGTTGGGTAACATCATCGCATGCTGAAATTATCCTGGTAAACCACCAGATTATCTTTTCATCCTCCTGTATTCTTTCGGCGATATGCCATTCAGTTTCTTAAACAGCCTTGCAAAGTAATTAGGATACTCAAAATTCAATAAATAAGCAATCTCCGAAATGCTGTAGCTGGAATGTGCCAGGTAGTTTTTTGACTGCTGCACCAGGTGTTCCTGTACAATTAATAATGCAGACTTGCCACAGGCCTGGTTACATATCCTGTTAAGATGTACGGCTGAAATGCCAAGCTCTTTTGAATAAATTGGAATAGACCGGGGGCTTTTCGCATTTTTTACCAGCTGTATAAACCGGCGGTAAAAATGCAGTGTTTGATTCGTATCTTTTAAGCTGCCCGCAGCAACGGTTTCTGACTTTCTGAACAAAGCAATAAAAAGCTGGCTGAGCAATGCATATAACATCAGCTGCTTTTCAGCCTGCTCTCCAAAAAGCTCTGCATTTATTTTTTCAATTAATCCAATGAAGGCTGTAAAATCATTTCTCCCCTTCTTTTCAAAACTGATAACCTGCAAATCGTCGAAATGCAGCAGTAATGAAGCAGAACCGGGGAACAACTCATCAAATACATTATCCGACATGGTGAGAATATGACCTTTTACATCGGGACTGTAGCGCAATCCGTGCATGGTGCCCGGCGGGATGATGATGATGCAGGGAGGCTTCAGCGTCGCTGAATTTTCTGATGCTTCAAGAATGACCTTCCCTGATTCGATACAAAAAACCTGGTATAGTTGGGAATGGATGTGGGGTTTGACTACCCAGTCAAACGTTTCACTTCGTGTTTTGATCAATTCCAGGAAAATATATGCTTCTTTTCCCTGCGGCGCCAGGTCGCCATAAAGCCCGTCAAAATGAAGTATCTTCTTTTTTACCATCGTCCCCATGTTTGATTTGTATCCTTTTTTTGAAAATTAGTGATTTTTTCCGATTGGGTATTTCCCGTCCTTTGCATCTTCCATTTTGAGAATGGAAAAATAATACATCAAGCGGGATATAATACATACCATTTGCACTGGTGGAAACCTGAAATTTTTTTTAAATTCCCCGATAAATAGATGTTATGAACATTTCCCGTTTGCAGGTTACCAACATACTCATTTGTTTTCTCATGAATATGCTCGATGGCACGGATGTGATGGTAGTGTCGTACGCAGCCCCGGGTATTTCTGCTGATTGGTCAATAAGCCCGCAGTCGTTAGGAATAGTATTCAGTTCAGGATTGCTGGGTATGTCAATCGGCGCCATGTTTTTGGCGCCACGTGCAGATAAAATCGGAAGAAAGAAAATGATCCTTTTTTGTAATGCCTTAATGGGATTGAGTGTTTTTGCAACATCATGGGCAAATTCAGTTGAGGCATTAACTGTTTTCAGAATTGTAAGTGGTATTGGTATTGGCGGCGTGCTGGCAAGTACTGCTACCCTAACGGCCGAGTATGCCCCAAAGGCCACAAAAGATTTTTGGATAAGTTTTGTGATGTCAGGCTATCCTGTAGGAGCAGTTCTTTCCGGTTTGGCTGCAACCAATATCATTCCTCAATACGGCTGGCCAGCCATGTTTAAAATTGCCGGCGCTGCTTCTTTTGTTGTGCTTCCCATTGTATATTTCTTTTTAAAAGAATCAGAAGAGTTTTTGCAAAAGTCTTCAATCAAAAAAAATCCTGCTGTCACTTCGTTGCTTACCGAAACATATCAAAAATCCACATTAGGACTTTGGCTGGCTATTTTTATGGCATTTGCCACATTGTATTTTCTCACCACATGGATTCCTAAATTGGCTTCAGCAACCGGGCTCTCAGTAAGGCTGGCTATTTATGCCGGAACGGTTTTTAATTTAGGCGCTTTTTTCGGCATTGTTACGCAGGGATATTTATCAGCAAAATTTGGTTTGCAAAAAACTATTTTCTGGTATTTGATCTTTACTGCTGCATTAATGCTCATATTCGGTTTCTTTAAAGGCTCTGCGCTGGTTTTAATTCTTTTTGGTTTATTGGGTTTCGGTATTCAGGGAGGTTTTGTTGGTATGTATAGTTTAGCTGCAAGGTTGTATCCGGTTGAGATAAGAGCTACAGGAGTTGGCTGGGCAGTGGGCGCCGGAAGGATCGGTGCTATCGTTGGCCCTTTGCTCGGCGGTTTGCTTATTGGCTGGGGGTTGTCAATGGCTGCTAATTTCATTGTGTTTGCCATACCAACCGTCATTGCAGGCCTTGCAACAATCTTTATTCGTATTAAAGTTTCAACTTAATCTTATCATCATGAGTGAAGTGATAAGGGATTTAGCGCATATAGCACATGTAGAAATTTTTACGCCAAAGCTTGACGAAAGCATCCGCTTTTTTCATGAAATAATGGGAATGTATATCAGTGATGTTAAAGGTGATTCAGTTTACTTGAGGGCTTATGATGATTACGAACATCACACTGTTAAACTTACTGCTAACAAATATCCCGGCATGAAACATTTTGCCTGGCGAACGCAAAGCCAGCAAGCCCTTGAACGAAGAGTGACAGCGATTGAAAAAACAAATAATGGTATCGGCTGGCATGATGGCGATTTGGGCCATGGCCCCGCTTACCAGTTTTATACACCGGCTGGTCATGTTTGTGAAATATACTTTGAAACAGAAAAGTTCAAAGCGCAGGGCAATGATATTTCGGCGCTTAAAAACACAGCCAGTAAGTTTCCTGCACGGGGCGCTAATGTCCGCCGGCTTGATCACCTGAACCTGTTTGCAAAAGATGTCAGGGCATTTCGTGATTTTCAATTGCAAAATTTGGGTGGCATATTAACTGAAACAATTGTGGATAATCCTGACGACATGAACCCCAAAGCGGTTTGGTTTATGGTTAATTCAAAATCGTATGATCTGGCAGTCACAGAAGATCATTTGGGAATGGAAGGACGCTTTCACCATGTTACCTATGTTTGCAACAGCCGTGAAGAAGTATTGATAGCTGCTGATATTTGCCTGGAGAACGGAATTTTTATTGAAACAGGGCCGCATAAACATACGATACAACAAACTTTTTTTCTGTATGTGTATGAACCAGGCGGCAACCGGGTTGAAATTGCAAATACAACTGCACGGCTGATCACCGACCCTGATTATGAAACCATAGTATGGACGCAGGAAGAAAGAAAGAAAGGACAGGCATGGGGACTTGCTACTGTGCCCAGCTTTCATACCAAAGGAACACCGATGCCGGAAGATCTGCCCCCAGCCCCTAAAGGAGTGTAAAAAATAATTGATGAAATAACTAGTTTGAAAAAAGCAATAAAATATGAGTAATATCACTGATAACATCCCTTTAGGGGATGGGGGCAAAAAGAAGTTATTGATTATTGGCGCTCATTCAGGTGATTTCGTATGGAGAGCAGCAGGCACTATCGCCAAATCCATTGAAGAAAGCGCTGAAACATTAGTGATTTGCATGTCGTACGGCGAACGCGGTGAATCAGGGGAGTTATGGAAAGAAGAGCCAAAGCGAAGTGTGGAGAGTGTGAAACTGATCCGTCATGAACAGGCGCAGAAAGCTGCTGATATATTGGGTACGCCAATAAAATTTTTGGATTGGGGCGATTATCCCATGCTGATCTCTGATGAAAGAATAGAACAACTCACACACATCATCGGCGATTTTGAACCAACAGTTATCTTAACTCATTCGGAAAAAGATCCTTTCAATCCCGATCATCCGCTGGCTTTCCAGGCTACACAAAGAGCAAGATTGTTATCAAGCGGCGCCGGTGTGCCCAGTGCATTTAAAAATATTGATCCGCCTGCCTGGTATTCTTTTGAGCCGCACCAGCCTGAATTGTGTGCTTTCTTGCCTGATACTTTTATTGATATCAGTTCCGTAATGGATAAAAAAACTGCTGCGATGAACTGCATGGGTGCACAAACTTATTTAAAGGATTATTATGCAGAACTGGCGGGAAGAAGGGCCAACCATGCAAGAAGAATTTCGGGAAAGAAAGAAATAAAATTTGCTGAAGCGCATCAAAGTATGGTGCCGAAAGTGGTAAGTTCTATCTTTTAGATATTGAAAAGTTTTCGAAATGGGTTTATGAACTTGTTGCAACTAAAATATCCGATTATTCAGGCTCCGATGCTGGGCATAACAACACCCGAAATGGCAGCTGCCATATCCAATGAAGGAGGGTTGGGTTCTTTGCCGGTCGGTGGATTATCCCCTGAAACAGCATATGATCTTATTCAAAAGACAAAACAACTTACAAACAAACCATTTGCAGTTAATCTTTTTGCTCATAAGTTGACAAGCTATTCAGAAAATGATGTTCATCTTATGGCAGCATTTCTGGTAGAATTAGCAAAAAAGAGAGGATATGAATTAACTGAATCTGCTATCACCGATTTTAAGTTTTATACCTATGCCGACCAGATAGATGTATTGATTAAAGAGAATATTAAAATAGTCAGCTTTACGTTTGGCTGCCTGGATAAAGAAAGTGTCCGGTTACTGAAAAATAATGGCGCAATATTAATAGGGACTGCTACTTGTTTGGAAGAAGCGCTTTTTTTGGAAAACGAAGAAATAGATATGGTATGCCTGCAGGGGATTGAAGCAGGAGCTCACAGGGGCACTTTCATTGAACAACAAACTTTGCCACAGCTCAATTTATTATACTTAATATCTCAGGTTAAAGACAAAATAAAACTGCCTGTAATAGCTGCAGGCGGTATTGATAGTCCTGAAAAAATATCGGAAGTATTGCGTATGGGAGCAGTTGCAGCTCAAATCGGAACTGCTTTTCTCGGGAGTGCGGAAAGCCTGGCTATTGAATCTTTCAAAAATCGTTTAAGCTCTGCTAAAGATACAGACACCGTTCTAACCCGGGCTTTTAGTGGCCGGTGGGCAAGAGGAATCAGGAATGAAATGATGACAGCCATTGAAACATCCGGATTGAGCATTCCGCCCTATCCTGTTCAAAACAGCTTAACTGCAAAGTTTAGAAAATTGGCACAGGATGCTAACGACAGCGAATACACCAGCTTGTGGGTTGGGCAATCAGTTAATACAACAAAAAGAGGATTTTCGAAGGATATTTTTCAACAGCTTTTGAAAACATAAACCAGGTATGGATCTTATAAATAAACTAAGTCAATTTTCTGCAGCCACCATTCATGAAGCATTGGGTAAGCAGGGTAATCTGCCTTCTGCTATAAAACCAATTGCAGCAGGTATGAAAGTTTGCGGCCCTGCTTATACCGTAAAAACAATGCCCCGTGATAATATTTTACTGCACCGGGCTTATGCATATGCAAAACCGGGTGATGTAATTGTGGCAAATTGTTCTGGTTTTTATGAAGCAGGTTACTGGGGCGACCTGATGAGCCTTGGCGCCAAAACAAAAGGTATTAATGGTTTGGTGATTGACGGATGTGTAAGAGATGCTGATGATATCGAAGCAATGGGTTTTAATGTATTCAGCCGCGGGTTATGTATCCGAGGCACCTCCAATCATGGAGATGGTTCATTAAATGAACCCATTATAATTGGCGATGTATTGATAAGCCCCGGCGATATTATTGTCGGCGACCGGGATGGTGTGGTGGTTGTGCCGCAAGACACAATTGAAGAAGTGATTGAGAAAGCAACAGCAAGAGAAGCTAAAGAAGAAAATACAAGAAAGCAATTAAGGGAAGGAAAAACATCAATACAGATTTATGGATGGGATAAACAATTTGGGTATTAATATTTAAACTGATTTGATTTTACGTTGATTTAAAAATATGCCATTATGATAAAGACAATCTTCAGCAAAATTGTTCTTGCCGTACTTGCAATAAGTTCTTTGAGTGTATTTGCAAAAGCCAATAGTGAAAAAATGGCTTCCGGTGAATACATTCTTGTTGTAGAAGGATATGACTGGGGGCCCGCTGTGAGCAAAGTAATCCTTGAACTGGATACCGTTATGTCAGCGGTAGATTACAGGGATTTTTCAGTTTTTGCAGAACGAAGTTCTGACTGTGCAGCTATACCGGCGGCATCAAAAATCGGCAACCGCGCAATTGCCTATGCTTATGTTTCGGATAACAAGGGCAACAGGGTTAACCAGGGAAACTTTGCAACCCTTGTGTTGACTGTTGCCCCAAATATGCCACTTTCTTCACCCTTTCAATATTCCGTATCAGGAAAGTGCCGGGGAAATAGCTGGGTAGAGTATAAACTTACGGTTACTAATACAAAGAGTAATAAGATATGGAATAAACAAGGTGGTCGTATCATGCCACTCATAGATGAATTTGACTTATCAGGCAAGTTTAATTATGAAGAAGGCAAAACCATGTCTTATGCATCTTTTGCTCCAAAAATAAAAAAAGAAAACTCGCCATTAATTATTTGGTTGCACGGTGGCGGTGAAGGCGGCAGTGACCCAACGATCCCTTTGCTGGGCAACAAAGCGGCCAATTATGCTTCAGCTGAAATACAAACCATATTTGGCGGAGCTTATGTATTGGTTCCGCAATGCCCTGGTGCATGGATGCATAATAAAGATGCTGTTACTACACACGGCAAGGAAGATGATGTATATAACAAAGGCCTGCTGGCTTTAATAAAAGATTTTGTGAATAACCACCCTGAGATAGATAAAAAACGCATTTACGTTGGTGGTTGCTCCAATGGCGGCTATATGGCTTTGAAGTTAATGCTGGTTGACCCGAATTATTTTGCTGCAGCTTATATCAGTGCACTGGCTTATCAATCACAATACATAACAGATGAGCAAATAAAAAGTATTCAAAACATACCTGTATGGTTTGTGCATTCAAAAGACGACCCGACTACTATTGCTGATAAAACCGTGGTTCCTGTTTATCAGCGATTGAAAGCAGCAGGTGCAAAGAATATTCATTTCTCCTTTTACGATCATGTTACTGACCTTTCAGGGTTTTTTGGAGGGGAAAATTTTTACTACAACGGTCATTGGTCATGGATTTACTCGCATGTCAATCATGCAAAACTGGATTATGATGGCAAGCCAGTGGTACATAAAGGGAAACAGGTTACTATTATGGAATGGATGGCGGCGCAAACAAAATAATGAATAACCATGCGGATTGCAATATTGGGCCTTGGGGAAGCCGGAAGCATTTTTGCAAATGACCTTGCTTCATTGGGCATTACTGTTTCGGGATGGGACCCATCACCCAAAAGAAAACTTCATGAAAGTATCCGGTTTGCAGAAAGCAACGCCGGTGCTGCGAAAGATGCGGATATTATCCTGAGTGTAAATCTATCCTCCGTCTCTGAAGCTGTTGCAAAGGAAGTAATGCCGGTATTGAATGATAAAATGATTTATGCAGAGATGAACACGTCATCGCCGCAGCAAAAAATTACCATTGAGAATTTATTGCAATCATCCGGTGTACGTTTTGCAGATGTGGCCATCATGGCGCCTGTGC
>JANRKT010000316.1:0-3281 GCA_033763355.1 Chitinophagaceae bacterium
GTATCATCCCCCTGTTCCATTCTCCAATTTTTCGAAATGCCTGTCCGGGTTTTAATGAAGGGATAAGATCGTACAATGATGCCAGTGTGCGGTTGCCTACAACACCCTGTTTTGCATCGGGGTGTTTTTCATCATCCAGTACCTGGTATTCCAGCCCGATGGCTGAACCGCTGTTGCTTTCTTTTTCCGTTACAAAATATTTTACGCCGCTGTTGGCGCCTTCGGTAAGTTTAAATTCAAACTGCAGTTCAAAAGCGCCGTATTCACCTGTTGTTACAATGTCGCCGCCATTTGTTGATTCTGCCCCGCCGGATTTTATCACACTCAGCACCCCGTCATTTATCTCCCATCCCTTCTCAGGAAATTTATCTTTATAAGCCCCTCTCCATCCGTTAGTGGTTTTTCCGTCCCAAAGCAATTGCACAGCATTCTTTTTTTCCTGCTCTGTTAAACTATTGGGAATAATATTCGCCACAAAAATATTATCAGGTGATGAAGGTTTAATGTTATCCGTTTGAATGCGGATGTTCCTCCATTTTATCTGCCTTCCCGCCTCTTCTGTTTTCCCGATGGAATGTACCTGCAAAGCAATAAAGCCTTTTGTCGTCAAATCATCAACCAGCCATGAACAGGGGATACCATTTACCCAGGTTCTTATGTTATTGCCTATACACTCCACACGGTATTTATTCCATTGCCCGTTTCGGAATGCATTTTTTGAACCCGGATTATATTCCATTGTATATAGCCATCCCCTTCTTGCCTCGTCATATATACCGCCACTCCATTTTCTTGGCGAGGGATCAATTTCTACCTGGTAGCCATGTACCCGTCCGTCCTGGTATTCAGGTTTGCTTAAGCTGCGTATCTGTATGCCTGAATTCATGGGGCTGTCAACCATAAATTCGAGCTCAAGGATAAAATCACCATAATCCTGCTCAGTAGCAAGAAAAGAATTGGGTTCTTTAAAAACGGTAGTGCCAACGATGATGCCATTCTTTACTTCATACTTTGCTTTACCGTTCAGTTGCTTCCACCCTTTCAGGTCTTTACCATTGAACAACAGTTTCCATTTGGGCGCCGATGAAGTCTGGGCTGCAAGCTGGCCGGAAAACAAAATTGCAATCAATAAATATTTCATATAGCTGAACAATGAAAGGGTATAAGTTACAGAAATATAGCTGTACAGGTAAAAATATTTTTTAAAAAAAAGCTTCATTTATTTTTTTAACACCGGGAATAACCGCCTGATGTCTGCTTCTGCCGGCCTTGAACCGTATTCACATATCTCAAATGCTTCAGCATATTTAACTGATGCCGCTTTATCAGCGCCATACCATTTTTCAAGGGCCGATTTTACTTCGGGTGTTATTGTTACTGCAATTCTTTTCGCAAGCCAGTTCTTTCTTTCCGTTTTTCCTGCAGGTACATCTGCCGCATATCCGCCTATCCAGGGCAGCCATTCATATACCTGCGATTCATGCGCATCTAATGCATCCACTTTTTTTTCATAAACTGATGTAATATCAACAGCTACATCCGGACGGAAAGCATTGGGTCTTTGAAAGAAATCCTGGAAATATAAAAATACCGGGTTCTTTTTAAGAGGGGGCACATCAGGGGCAACATAAGGTACAGCTACCATGTATGCAGCATCCTGCACAAGTATCCCTGTATAACGATGGTCAGGATGATAATCATTGGGCCTTGGTGCAATCACCACATCTGCATTCCATTCCCTGATTTTCCTGATGACCTGCAGCCTCACATCAAGCGACGGCACCAGTTCACCATCATGGTTATCCAGTACATCATAAACTACACCCAGCCTCCTTCCGGCTTCATGCGCTTCAGCCGTTCTGCGTTTGGCAAGCATGCCACCCCCCATTGACTGGTGACCGGCATCACCATTTGTTACAGAAACAAATTTTACAGCATGGCCCATTGAAGCAAGCAGGGCCGCAGTTCCGCCTCCATCCATATCGCAATCATCCGGATGTGCCCCGATCATAATAATACGAACAGCAGCGGGTTGCTGCGCTTTTGCGTGAAAACAAAATAAACCGGCAAAAAATACCAATACAAATACAGGTTTCATAATGCAGCAATTTAAGGCGTGAATGATTTGCCTTAAAAGTTAAGCAATAAAAACAAAACTATTGGAAAGATGTTACCGCATTAATACAATAAATTAACCTTTATATTCATTTGCAAAACCAATGCCCGCCGACTTTAAAATCGGAGTAAAGGCTTATTGAGTACCTGCTGCCTGCCAGGCACGCAGACACCAGCCAGGGTACTTTAAAAGCCTGGCTGGTATAACAGTAATAAAACCAGGAATTGAAGTTTCAGAACTTTACTATTTCCCAAAATGCTTTCTTGGGCTGAAGGTTCCGGTCGAATAACAACGGGTAATCTTTTCTTCCCCTCACAGGGAAATTATCCAGCCAGCTGTGCCGGTCAGATATATTCCAGAAAGTGACGCTTGCAACGGCTTTTTTATATTTCCTGAATTTTTCAAAACACATCTTGTAAACCTCCATTTGCTTCGCCTCCTTCTCAGCAGTGAATGTGGTATCATAATCTTCTTTCTTACGCTCCCTTGCGTTATGCTCTTTGGGATAAACAGAAATGTCCAGCTCTGTTATGTGAAGCGGCAAGCCCAAACCTGAAAATTCTTTAAGTGTACTCTCCAGTTGCTCTTCCAAAGGTTCATTCAATGCCCAATGTGCCTGTAAACCTATGCCATTAACAGGTACCCCTTTAGCTTTCAGGTTTTTGATCATCCTTATGATTTTTTCTCTCTTTACAGGATTGATTTCGTTATAATCGTTATAGAACAGCAAAGCACGGGGGTCTGCAGCGTGTGCATATTCGAAAGCTTTGGCTACAAAATCTTCACCGCAAACCTGGTAAAACAAAGAGTTCCTGAAATATTCGTCTTTTGCATCAGATATTACTTCATTCACCACATCCCAGGCATAAACAACATCTTTATACCTTGTTACTACTGTTGTAATATGGTCTTTGAGCCTTTGCAGGAGCACTTCCTTTGTCACCTGTTTTCCGGTAACTGAATCATTGAAAAACCAACGTGGGGTTTGATTGTGCCAGCACAAAGTATGGCCCCGCAATTTCATGTTATTGCGCCGGGCAAATGCGGCGATGGAATCAGCGCCTGCCCAGTTGTATTCATTTTCTTTGGGGTGAATGGGCCCCATCTTCATGGCATTCTCAGCCGTCATGCTGTTAAAATGTTTCAGGATCAATTCTGCTTCATC
>JANRKT010000317.1:0-4190 GCA_033763355.1 Chitinophagaceae bacterium
GCCGGTTGCTTCACTGTTTTCTGCTGACCCGGTATTGTTAATAATTAACTCCCCCGTTTCACTAACCACCAATGCACTTCCTTCCTCCACTTCAAAATGCTCTGCCTGCACCAGTGTTGGCTGCACTATTTGCTCGGCAAGAACTTCATTTATTTTCGGCAAATCTTCGGGAGAATTGATACCGAAATAATCCATGAATTGACGTGATGTATTATAAACAAGCGGCTTGCCCGGCAATTTTTCATTACGGCCGCTGATGACGATGAGTTCTTTTTCAAGCAGGCGCTGCACGCTGTAATCGCTGTTTACGCCGCGTATGGCTTCAATCTCACCTTTGGTGATGGGTTGTTTATAGGCCACAATGGCAAGTGTTTCCAGCGCAGCGGTTGAAAGCCTCTTCAAAAATTTCTCGCCATTGAGCTGTGCAATGGTTTTGTGGTATTCTTTCTTGGTAAGGAACTGCCATCCGCCACCGCTTTGCCTGAGTTCAAACGGGTAGAATTCCACTGCATATTTTTCACGTGTGCCGTCTATAGCAGCTTCCACCTGGTCAAGCGTTACCTTGTCTTCCATAAAACCAAAGGCATTGTTCGCCAGTTCCACCAGGTCAAGACTGGTTAATGGTTTTTCACTGGCAAAAACCAGCGCTTCAATATGCAGGATGAGATTTGAGATTTCCATAGCGAAAGTCATTAAGTCAAATTAGTCATAAAAGTCAAAGGAGTCTGTATAGTCAAAACGGTCAGGGAAGTCATATTGGTCAGATGAGTCATATTGGTCATAAAAGCCGGTTGCTGAATGTTTTTATATAAAAATTGGTTCTGTCTGTAATTACTGCCCGGGGTCTGAACCGGAGGAACCAATGGAATTAATATAACCATTCATGAGACGAAAATAGTGCTGCAATTTATCGTTCAGGGTATTAAATTCTTCATCAGAAATAAGACTGCGTTGTTGGGCTTTAACAGCTGCAGTTGTTGTTTCTTTTGCAGAACCCCTGCTATAGTAGCAAAAGTTTTTATTCTCTTTGAAATGAAACCGGCCGTATCCCTCGCTTATATTAAACGCTACAGAATCTGCGGCCCGTACAAATTGAGACCCTAATGTTTGTCTGGCAAAATGATCCCACCGCAACACAATCTTCCAAACCATTTCCCCTATTTCCATAGCCACTTTATATACCTCAAGCTCTTCTAATCTCAATCCTTTACTCATATAACTTTTCTGCCTTCATTTTTTCATTTTGACCCACCCATGTGACTAATATGACTTCTTTTGAAGATTCTGACTTGCTTTTACCCCTGCAGCGCCGCCGCACCGCTTACTATCTCTGTAAGCTCAGTTGTAATAGCTGCCTGTCTTGCACGGTTATAAGAAATGCGTAAAGTCTTCAGTAATTCATTGGCGTTTTCTGTTGCCTTGTCCATTGCCGTCATTCTTGCCCCATGTTCAGAAGCATTTGCATCCAGCACCGATTTAAACAACTGGGTGTTCAGGATTTTCGGCATCAGTTCGGCAATCAGTACATCTTTGGCCGGTTCAAAAATAAAATCCGCTTTCTTTGCTTTTGCACCTCCTTTGGCTTCTACCTTAGGTATCGGCAAAAACCTCTCCACACTGAAACGCTGGGTAGCTGCATTTTTAAATTCGCTGTAAACCACTTCCACCACGTCAAATTCTTTGTTCTTAAATGCTTCAATGGCCGCCTGCGCACATTGCTGCACAGTATCAAAAGAAAGGTGCAGGAAAGTGTCTTTATATGTATTGTTCACCTTATAATTCCTGCGGGTAAAATATTCTGAACCTTTTTTACCAATGGCCCAGATAGCAACATTACCCTTCCTGGCCTGCTCAGCATATTGTTCATTAATAGCAGTAACAGTAAGTTTATTTACGTTTGCATTGTAAGCGCCGCACAAACCCCTGTCGCTGGTAATTACAATAAACAATACTTTTTCAACGGGTCTTGCTTCGGCAAGGTTGCTGCCAATACCGCCTTCCACATTGCTCACAATATTGCTCAGCATCTCCTGCAGCTTGCGGGCATAGGGCCGCATCTGTATAATGGCGTCCTGCGCCTTGCGCAGCTTGGCTGCACTCACCATTTTCATGGCTTTGGTGATCTGCTGGGTTGATTGTACTGATTTGATCCTGTTACGTACTTCTTTTAACTGTCCGGCCATTCTTTATTTACGATTTGAGCGTTTGAAGATTTTAAATTGAAGAAATCCTCCAGACTGAGTACCGTTGACTGAATACTGCAAACTGGCTGTTCTGATTTCGGCGCAAAGGTATTGGAAAGGGGCTAAAAAACCAGCGGCATTTCTCCCCAATAAAAACCGTCAGATTAAAGATTGAACGAATGTTTTTTACTGGTTAAAAATCCTCCGTTGCGGGCCTTCGCCGGGGCGGTTTTGCCTGCTTTGCTGCCCCTGGAAACGGTTTAGGCGATAAGTGAATGTAACCATCAGATACCGGCCAAGCCTGTTGGTGCGGGTATCAATAATGCTGTTGCCTGTTACCTGCCGTGTAATGCTGGTATTCTGGTTAAAAATATCGTATGCAGAAAGCCTTATGAAACCGTTTTTCTTTTTAAACACCTGTTTTTCCAGCGATGCATTCAGGATGTAGGGGTTCTGGCTTACGGAAGAAGAAAGCCCGTTATTGATGGTATAGTCAAAATCATAGCGCAGTATCCAGCTCCCGGGAATATCAATGCGTACTGTGCTGGTAATGGCCCATGAACTGTAATCGCTTTCGGGTTGCCCTTCCAGCGAATAACGAACGGAATTTAAACCATACCTTAAACCTGCACCCCATTCAAGCCATTCTTTATAGTTGAATTCAAAATTAAAGCCCTGCATGGCCAGCCAGTTGTTGCCAATGTTGCGCTGGCTGTTTACAAGTGTAATGTTGTGGTTGTAATTTAAAGTACCGTTCAGGCTGAAAACATATTTGCGGTTCTGGAATGGTTTGGAAAAAACATAAAAACCGCTTACGTTATAATACCCGTTTACATTCTGCGGTATGGTTAATTGTGCGCCTGCATTACCAAGAGGGATAGTATTGTTTACAATCTGGTTTTGTATAAGGTTAAGGTTTGCCCCGGTAAAAAACACCCTGCCTGACGTGAAATTGAAATTATTAAAGAAGAGACTGAAGTTGTGATATACTTCCGGTTTAAGGTCAGGGTTGCCCTCTGTCTGGTATTGCGGGTTGGATACATCCCTCACCGGCTGCAATTGCGTAAAACCGGGCTGCCTCGCATTTCCAAAATAATTAAAGTTGAGCGTCTTTGTACGTGTGAAATTATATGCCATCCTCGCTACAGGAAAAATATTTACCCTGTTACGCGGCGAATAGGCGCTGTCTTTTGAAAGCGAATATCCATCAAGGTTCACAGGCTGAACAGAAACACCGAGGGTGTAATTGTACTTCTTTTTAATGGTGCGGATGTTGGCGCCGGCCCGCTGGTTGATGAAAGTGTTTTCAAATGCATTGCTCAGCGCAGGGTTGAATTTAATATCGCCTGTGCTGTCTATTCCAAAAGTGCGCCGGTCGTTTTTGGTATAAGAGTGACTGTAAGAATAAATCAAATCGAGGAAACGGTCTTTTGCTATGGGTTCTGAATAATTGATCCTTACACCATAATTCCGGCTGTCATTATCCTGCGTGATGAGCTGATCCAAAAGAAAATTATTTGCGCCTCCACCATTGTAGTTCTGGGTAAAATTGGTTTTATCATTTTCACTGTCTGTTGCTGAACCGCCGAGGTTTACGTTCACCGCTATATTTCTTCCCCGCTTCCTGAACTTGTGGTTGTATAAAATATTGGCGCTTACATTGGGCGTTTCGCTGTTGGTTGTATCGCCGTTGTAGCCTTCGCTGGTTAAAATGCCCTTGTTCATGTACATGAAATCAGAAAAACTCCTGTTGAACTGTTTGCCGTAATTGAACTGCGGGCTTATTTTGATGTAATTAAACGAGTCAATATGGTATTCCAGGTTTAAAGAAGCCCTGTGGTTCTGCGACTGGTTATTGAACCTTGTCTTCTGGTCATTTAAAAAAGTATTGCCTTCAAAAACATTCTGCTGGCCCACATTGCGGAAACCTTCATTGATCCTTCTTGAAAAACTGTAGCTGCCGTAAATAGAACCTTTCGCTTTTTCAAAATCGTTGCGGAAATTGGT
>JANRKT010000318.1:0-1537 GCA_033763355.1 Chitinophagaceae bacterium
AGACAGAGAGTCGCAGAGCATTAAAAATTATTTACAAACCTTTTAAATCCGTCTTTTAAAACAGCGACGTTAAAATTAACAAGGTATCCCAGTTTTTTATCTGCTAATTTCAAATAACTTATTATTTGAGCTGAAAAAACCGGGTGCATTATGTCAACAGATTTTGCTTCAAAAATAATTTCATCTTCAATCAGTATATCAATTTCGAAGTATTTTCCAGTATCATAACCTTTGTAAAAGAGCGGAACAGCAACTTTTACTTTTGCATTGATACCGCGTAACTCAAATTCTTTTAACAATGCATATACATAAACCGACTCAAGTAAACCCGGCCCCAGCTCTTTGTGTACATTAATACAAGCATCAAGAATTTGTTTACCCAGCTCATTAAGTTGTTCTCTTGTCATCTTTGCGCCTTTGTGCCTCTGCGGTTAAACAAATCTATTTCTTCAATTTCAAAATACTCCAATCCGTTTCTTCGGCTACAATGGTGTTGCTCAGCATTCCCAATCCGTCAATCTCCATCTCTACCACATCTCCCTCTTTAAGCCACTGTTCAGTATAATTGGGATCATTGAGTTTGCCTGTTCCGTTCAGTTCTAAAAAACAACCTGTTCCAACAGTGCCGCTGCCAATTACATCACCCGGATAAAGATCAACACCATAAGATGCCCTTTCAATGATCTCTGCAAATGTCCAGTCCATATCGCTTACATTGCCTTCACTTACCTGTGTATTGTTTACACTGCATTTCATTGTTAAGTTCCAGTTCTTTCCTGTATGGTTTGCTTTGGGAGAAACTTCATATTGCTGCAGTTCATCCAATGTTACCAGCCAGGGGCCAATCACCGTAGAAAAATCTTTTCCTTTTGCAGGGCCAAGGTTCAGTAACATCTCTTCCATCTGCAACCTTCTTGCACTCATGTCATTCATGATCATCAAACCACCAATGTGTTCATCGGCATCTTCGGCACGTATATTCCTTCCGTGTTTGCAGATAACTATTGCACACTCCAGTTCAAAGTCCAGTTTTTCAAAATGATCAGGCATACAGCGCACTTCACCCGGGCCCTGTATGCTGTGGTGATTGGTAAAATAAAAAATGGGGTATTGGTCAAACTCCGGAATCATTTCCGCTTTGCGGTTTCTTCTTGCCGCAGCCACATGCTGCCTGAAGGCATAACCATCCCTGCAACTGGAAGGCAAAGGAACAGGCGCCAGCAACTGCACTTCGTTCACGGGCACACCTCTTGCCCTCATGCTTTTGCCTTCTGCAACACTCTGAACGGTTTGTTGTGCCAGGGGAAAATATTCATCCCAGAAATTCAGGAATATGCTCATGCTGTTGGGCAGGTCAGGATGAAGGCTGTCCATATCATATAAAGAATCATTGATAAAGGCCGCCAGTTGGTCATGCCCGTCTTTTAAATAAGAAACGAGTTTCATTTTTATGATTTTTAAAAGACCCGCTTTTAAAGCAGGAAGGCGCTAAGTTAACATTGTTGTTTGTAACTTACTGTGATGATAAGATGGGTTT
>JANRKT010000319.1:0-15167 GCA_033763355.1 Chitinophagaceae bacterium
AGTTTGCGTTTGGAGTATTCCAATCCTATTCACCTCGATGATGTTGCCATTGATTTCCCTGATGCCCCCATCATTATTGCGCATCCCTCATGGCCCTGGCAGGATGAAGCTTTGAGTGTTGCCATGCATAAACCAAACGTATATATTGATTTAAGCGGATGGAGCCCCAAATATTTTCCACCGCAATTGATTCAATATGCCAATACGCAACTGAAACATAAAATGCTTTTTGGTACAGATTTCCCATTGATAACACCCGAAAGGTGGATGAAAGATTTTGAAACAGCAGGTTTTAAGGAAGAAGTAAAACCCCTGATCTTAAAAGACAACGCTGTGAAGATGCTGGGATTGAAATAGATTTTAAAAGTTCAGGTTGTGTCATTCAGGCTTTTTCTGTCAGCTCCATCAATGCATTTACTGAAGGGGATTCATTGCTCTTTTTATAAGCAAAAACCTGCTTGTATTCAAAATCGGTAAAGCGGCTGTTGTCCTCATTCAGTATTTTCTTCTTTACCACACCCTTAATATAGCTGGCATCAAGCGTAGAAGGAACAAAGGCAATGCCTAATCCCAGCCCCACCAGGCTTGCCACCAGTTCAAAGGAAGAAACTTCCTGTATGATGTTTCCCTGCCTGTTGATTCCGTTCTTTTTGCAAACCGCTTCTACCATTTCAAGTACAGGAGTGGCCCTTTTTTCCAGCTCAACCCATTTTTCATTCTTTAATTGTGATAAGTGCAGTGAAGGTTCTTTGGCAAGTTTATGATGTTGCGGAAGGAGTATGTGCAGGTAATTTTTTTGGTACAGTTTGGAGCTTAGCTCATTTGACAGCAGCGGTAACAATGTAATGCCTAAATCAATATTATCATTCAGCAGGGCTTCCTGTACTTCTTTATAAGTGGTGTATTCAGCTATTTTGATTTCAATGTCAGGAAATTTTTCTGTAAATAATTTTATCATGCTGATCAGCTTATCCCTCATCAGCAGTTTATATACACCCAGTTTCACTGACCGGTGATGGGTGCCGATACGCCTGACCGTATCCGTCATTTTTTCTATGGATTGAAGTATCCTTTTGGCCTCAAGTACAAATACAGAACCAGCTTCGGTTAATTCAACTTTCTTATGAGTGCTGCGTTTGCTTCGCTTGAATATTTCAATACCCAATTCTTTTTCCAGCAACTGAATTTGCTGGCTAAGAGCCGGCTGGGAAACAAAAAGCCGCTTTGCTGCATTGCCGAAATGCAGTTCATCGGCAATGGCAATCGTATATTTTAACTGGCGCAATTCCATTTTTCTGATAAGAAATACTTATCACGAATATAAGAAATGGATATTGAAAATCCTTTGTTTCCATACTTAATCTTCTGAAGTTGCAGTGATTGCTTTTTTAACCGCCTGCTGCATTATTCTGAGGATAAAAGATGTGCAGGATTATAAAAAATCTAAAATTGCTTGTGTATGAAAAAAAGGCTCATGATCACGGTGCTTATTCCTGCCTGGTTTTTATTTCTTTTCTCTTTTACGGTTTTTGCACAGCAGGGCAGTGTCAGCGGTAAAATAACTGATGCAGTTGGTAACCCCGTTGGTAAAGCATCTGTTGGGGTGAAAGGGACTTCAACAGGTACCACTGCAAACGACCAGGGTGAGTTTATATTGAATAACATAGCGGGGTCAAGGGTTACGCTGGTGATAACCGCAGTTGGTTTTGAAAAGCAGGAATTGAAAGTTTTGCTGGAAGGAGGGAAGAGCGAAAAGCTTAATGTATCCCTTGCAGCCAATGTAAATACGGAAGATGAGGTGGTGGTGACCGGTGTGTTTGATAAAAGAAAAAAAATGGAATCGTCTATTGCCATTACTACCATCGGCACACAGCAACTTGACCGCATCGTTCCTGTCAGTTCAGTGGAAATGCTGAAATATGTGCCCGGTGTGTTTGTCAATTCATCAAGAGGTGAAGTGGAAACGGCGCTCTATTCAAGGGGTATGTCGCTCAGCAGCGGCTACTATTATG
This sequence comes from Chitinophagaceae bacterium, assembly GCA_033763355.1. Taxonomy (GTDB): domain Bacteria; phylum Bacteroidota; class Bacteroidia; order Chitinophagales; family Chitinophagaceae; genus JANRKT01. The sequence goes on from JANRKT010000319.1 coordinate 2,013, forward strand.
TTTCCATGCAGGAAGATGGTTTGCCTGTACTGGCGTTTTCCGGTTTTACCATTGCATCCACATCCATTAACCCGGATGGTTTTTTAAGGGCCGATGCTACTATTGCAAAAGTAGAAGCGGTCCGTGGAGGCACTGCATCCATACTCGGCGCCAATGCACCGGGCGGGATATTTAATTATGTTTCCAAAACGGGCAGTTCACGTTTTGCAGGTGAAGTAAGAACAAGATTTGGTTTGGAAGGCGATGGCAAAAATCCGTATTACAGGTTAGATGCAAACTTTGGCGGCCCTTTGAGTAAAGATAAAAGCTGGACCTACAATATCGGCGGCTTTTATCGCAGGGCGGATGGTGCAAAGTATCCGGGCTATACATTAAACTATGGCGGGCAACTGAAAGGAAATATTGTAAAGAAATACAAAAGCGGTTCGCTGAAGCTTTGGGTTAAATGGCTCAATGATCATACTTCACCGTTTGAGTTTACGCCAACAATTGGCTTCAGCAATCCCAAACCGGCCGGCAGTTTTACCAACAGCAGTTCCGTTCTCATACAGGATGTACAGTTTAATGTGCCTGCATCTGCTACCGGCGGTTTAAATATTGATTACGACACAAAGAATGTAAGACATTATAAAGACAATGCTGCCGGGTTTAACTGGGAGCAGGACCTTGGCAAAGGATGGACATTGAACAACGCATTCAAATATTCCAAAAAAGAAATTGAATCCAATTCAACACAAATTGTATTTCCTTTTGCCATCAACACACCAACTTTCTATGGTGTGCTGGGCCAGTTGGGCGGTGGCGGTCCGCCGCGTTTCGGTACTTATTCATTTTATGACAATGCTACCGGCAATGAACTCGCAAGTGTAACATGGGCGCCGGGCCCCAATGGTTTTGTATTTACATTAAACAAAAACACATTGCCCGGTGCCAATGTGCAGCCTGCTTCTGTTTTTTATACGCCCAATCCTTATGTTTCATTTGATGTAAAAGAAGTGATGGACCAGCTGACCCTTACCAAAAAATTAAAGAACATGAGTTTTACTGCAGGGGGCTTTATTGCAGCATCCGCTACGGAGCGTTATGCTATGATACCTTCTGCCCAAAGCTTCAGCACTATTGAAGATAAACCAAGACTGGTGGGCATACGATATGTTCCATTAGGCCCTCCCGGCACACCCACTTACCAGATCACTTCACCGCAGGGCATTGCCAACTATGGCGGCGCCGGTGTATATTATAATTATGGAAAAACCACACAGTCTGCTTTATTCTTCGGCCACAACTGGCAGATCAGTGACAAACTGAACCTCGACTGGGGCGGCCGTTATGAAAACTTTGCCATTAAAGCAAGGTTCTATTCACCACGGGTGCTGCCCAATACCAAAGGCCCCGATAATGATACACTTACTCTTTACAACAACCGTGTGAGGGGCGCCAATGCTGAAAAAAGTTTTGATAAAACATTGGGCACTTTTTCTTATTCAATCGGGCTGAATTATAAGGTAAGTAATTCACTGGCATTCTATGGCCGGTATTCAGAAGGGCGCAAGTCGCCTGATCTTTCATTTTATTTTGATTTCTCCAACCAGGAGCAAACTTCCAATATTGATCCTGAGGCGCAAACCACGCAGCAGTTTGAACTGGGTGTAAAACTGAAGAAAGAAAAACTTAATTTGTTTGTAACCCCGTTCTTAAGCATCTTAAAAAATGTCCCCAACTTCCAGGTATTCCAGAACCCCGATGTTACTTACTACAGCCCTCCCCGCAAATACCAGAAAACACATACGGCAGGTGTTGAAATAGAAGCCAATTATGCATTCACCAAAAATTTCAGTGTAAGAGCGGCGGGGGTTATTCAAACTTTCAAAGCTGATGAATACTATATTTACCTGGCACGTACCAATGGCCCGGCTGATGATACGCTTGTTGTTTATTCAGGAAACAAAACGGATAATATTGCACCGCTGATGTTTAACATCACACCCACGTACAGCAACAGCCGTTTTTATGCATCACTTAACTGGCAGTATATGGGCAAGCGATGGGCCAATGTGGCCAATGCATTTCAGATGCCGTCTTATCATGCATTTGACCTGAACCTCGGATGGACATTTTCAAAAACAGTGCAGCTCAGCGCCAGCATCAACAACCTGTTCAATACGTATGGTGTGATGGGATGGGCAGCTCCCGGCGGATTCCCTGCTGCATTGGATATACAGGGCTTTACAGCTTCAGCGCTGGCAGCCAATCCAAATGCGGTATATTCAACACTGGCTATTCAGCCGAGGTCTTATTTTGTAACGGCAACATTCAAGTTCTGAAAATATTTTAACCGCTGAGACGCAAAGGCGCAGTGAAGCGAAGTGGTATTTTTAATTAAAAGCTATGCGACTCCCCGTCTCCGCGGTTATTTTCTCTGACGATAAAATTTTTTAAAAAATTTTTATGTATTGGGCGGCGGTACTGCTATCAGCTTTAGTTGCGCCACACTCTTGTACGCCTGTCCCGCTATTGGGCATTGTGCGGAGTTTTATTACAGTATCCGGCAAATAGCATAAGCGAAATGAAGTTTGTAACCTATATCAACAAAGAAGGGATCACCCGCACCGGCTTGTTTACGGAGAGGGGAATAGTTGATATGCATAAAGCAGGCAATGGCGCCCTGCCGCAGGATATGCTCGGCATTATTCAGTGCGGCGATTTATGCAGCAGCAATATTTATGAACTGGACCTGGAGAATGCGGCAGTTACAGATACTTTAAAAGAAGTAAAACTATTGCCGCCATTGCCGAATCCGCCATCGTTCCGTGATTTCATTGCTTTTGAAACACATATTAAAAATGCCACAAAACGTTTTGGCGATGAAGTGCCCAAAGAATGGTATGAGATACCGGTGTTTTATTTTTCAAATGCGGCCGTTATGAAAGGACATGGTGAAGAAATAAAAAGACCAGCGAAATGTGAACGTTTGGATTTTGAACTGGAAGTGGCAGCCATCATCGGCAAAGCCGGTATGAACATCAAAGCATCCGAAGCAGATGAATATATTTTTGGCTACACCATTTTGAACGATTGGACGGCAAGAGACCTGCAGGCGCAGGAAATGAAAGTAAAATTAGGCCCCGCCAAAGGAAAAGATTTTGCCACGTCCATCGGTCCGTACATCATTACCAAAGATGAACTGGAAGAGTATAAAACAGTTGATGACCGATTTGATTTAAATATGACGGCAAGTGTAAACGGAAAAATTATTACTGAGGGAAATTTTAAAACCATTCATTACACATTCGGACAAATGATGGAAAGGGCAAGTGAGGATGTAATGCTGTACCCCGGTGATGTAATCGGCAGCGGCACGGTGGGGTGGGGATGCATTATGGAATTGGGAACAGATAAACAACCCTGGCTGCAGCCCGGTGATGAAGTGGAATTGACCGTAACAGCGCTGGGCAGTTTAAAAAATAAAATTGCATAAGCAATACTAAAAAATATTAACTAAACAGTGAATGATGATCCCACTCACCACTCACTACCTGCCACTAACTATATGAAGTTAATAGACCTTTCCATAGCAATAGATGATGCCATAAAAGACCCGCTTCCGCAAACCATCATTTATGAAACGCATGAGCAGGGAGCGGACAGAATGGCGCAGATGACAGGAGTCGATAAAACTGCATTTGAAGGGGGTAAGTCATTGGCCGGCGAACTGGTTTCATTTACTACCCATGCCGGTACACATGTGGATGCACCCTGGCATTACTGGCCCACTTCCAATGGCAGCAAATCAAAAACAATTGATGAACTGCCGCTGGAATGGTTTTACAGCGATGGGGTGGTATTGAATTTTACAGATAAGACGGATGGTTACGCCATCACTGCGCAGGATATAAAAGATGCGCTGCAAAAAATAAATTATATACTTAAGCCTTTTGATATTGTTTTGCTGCATACCGGCACCGATAAAAAATTATATAAAGACGATTATGCACAAAGCGGTCCCGGTGTATCCGCAGGAGCTACACACTGGCTGATTGACCAGGGCATAAAAGTAATGGGGATTGATACATGGGGATGGGATATACCATTGAAATACCAGGCTGCTGAATACAAAAGAAACCCAAGAGACGGTGTATTATTTGCAGCTCACATGGTAGGCAGGGAAAAAGAGTATTGCCAGATAGAAAAGCTGACAAATCTTGACAAACTGCCTTCCTTTGGATTTAAGATTTCCGTTTTCCCTGTAAAAGTAAAAGGTGGCAGTGGCGGATGGACAAGGGCGGTTGCGTTTATTAACGAATAATTATTCAGCTTCGAAAATCAAACGGTTAATTTTGCAGCAATAAAAAAGTATCATGGACAGGAAGCATTTTTTAAAAATATTATCACTGCTGCCACTCAGCAATTATGCCAATAATATAAATACGATAAGCAAACTCACTGATGCACTTCCCGGCACCGATAAGATGCCGGTTTTGTTTCTTGGTCATGGCAGCCCCATGAATGCGATACAGGAAAATGAATTTGTAACCGGTTTCAGAGATTTGGCTAAAACATTACCGCGGCCACAGGCCATCATTTGTGTATCGGCGCATTATTATACCAACGGTACATTTATAACAGCAATGGAAAAGCCAAAGACCATTCATGACTTTGGTGGTTTTCCGCAGGCATTATTTGATGTGCAGTACCCTGCACCCGGAAAACCTGAGCTGGCTAAAGAAACAAAATCGCTTATTAAAAAAGCCAGTGTAGGCCTCGATGAAAAAGACTGGGGCCTCGACCACGGCGCATGGTCGGTAATAAAACATCTTTATCCCAAGGCCGATGTGCCGGTGCTGGAATTGAGTATTGATTATACCAAACCTGCTTCCTGGCATTATGAACTGGCAAAGGAATTGGCAACATTGCGTAACAAAGGTGTATTGATCGTCGGCAGCGGCAACATTGTGCATAATTTATACGAAGCGCAGTTCAACAAACCCGGGTTTAAATACGACTGGGCCATTGAAGCAAGAGAAAAAATAAATAAGCTGATAACTGATGGCGACCACAGATCACTTTGCAATTACAATATTTTAGGCACAGCAATAAAAAAAGCAGTGCCTACACCTGATCATTTTCTTCCCCTGCTTTATACACTTGCATTAAAAGAGGAGAAAGATCTCCTTAGTTTATTCAATGATAAAATTGTTTCGGGTTCATTGTCTATGACATCGGTAGTGATTAATAAGTGATGAATTTTTCGTTAGCCTGCTTACTGGGTTCTGCTTTTTAGCCTGAGGGGATTGATAAGAAGAAAACATAAATTTGCTTATGCCCCCGGCCACATATCATATTCCCTTTGTAAAATCAATACCCGATTTCTTCAGCGTATATGGATTAGGAAAACCATTGCATCCTGAAATTATGTGTATGCGTTTAGATGATCAGCCTGATGACCGGCTCATGCACATGCCACTATATCGTGTAAATTTTTTCAGGGTCATACATTTTACCAATACCAGTCTGAATTTTTATACTGGTGAGAAGACGGTGGCCTTGTCCAGTAATTGCATTTGTTTCAGCTATCCCGGTAAACTTGAAAGCTGGACAAGGAGTGGAAAATTAACCGGTTTTGTTATTTATTTCACCCCGGCTTTTGCAGGCCTTGATGTTACAAACAAAAATTTTGATAGCGAATTCCCTTATTTCAATTTTAATGCTGAACAAATGCTTCCCCTTACAAAAACAGAAGCTGCTGATTTGAATGTATGGGAAAAGGAATTGTTGAAGGAAATTGTTTCTGAGGCACCTGATAAGTTGGAGTTTATAAAGAAACTCCTTCATGTATATCTTCAAAAAATTAAAAGGGTGTATTATGCAAGGGTACACAATCTTCCTGATGAGGCGAGGACATCAAGAAGGTTATACAATCTTTTTCGGAAAGAACTCGATGAGTACATATTGCAACTGCTGGCACAAAAGCAGGATGATAAACCCGGCGTCTCGGCTATTTCGAAACGCCTCCACGTTTCTCCCAACTACCTGAACGGAAAAATAAAAGAAATAACAGGCAAACCGGCTTCTGTTCATATACAGGATAAACTGTTACTGGAAGCGAAATCGTTTTTGTTGCATACCAATCTGCAGGTATCGGAGATAGCCCGTAAGCTGGGATTTGAAAACATCACTTACTTCAACCGGTTCTTTAAAAAAGGATGCAGCGAATCTCCACAGGCTTTTCGTAAACAGTTTGCTAAAAGATGAGCACCTGTAAAAAGTGCAAGTATTGCCACGATTAGTATAAGCGTTACCGGACTTGGCAAGTCTATTTTTACAATCTTAGTAAAAATTGACAAAAACGAATGCAGCCAGCGAAAGCCAACACAAACTTTAAAATAGTATTGCTGGTAGCCGCATTGGGTTATTTTGTAGATATCTACGATCTGTTATTATTTGGTATTATCCGCATTCCCAGTCTTCGTTCCCTTGGCCTTTCTGATGAAAAAATATTAACCGATGGCGAGGCTATTATATCATGGCAAATGTGGGGCTTATTGATTGGTGGTATTCTTTGGGGTGTAATTGGAGATAAAAAAGGCAGGCTGAGTGTTTTGTTTGGTTCTATTTTGCTATACTCATTGGGAAATATTGCCAATGGTTTTGTACAAACAGTTGACCAGTATAAAATCATCCGTTTTATTGCCGGCATTGGTTTGGCAGGCGAATTGGGGGCCGGTATCACATTGGTTTCAGAATTAGCGCCGAAAGAAAAAAGAGGAATAGCAACATCTTTTGTAGCAGGAATTGGATTAACAGGCGCCGTAGTAGCTTTTCTTATCAACGAGGTTTATGATTGGCGCACCTGTTACTTTATTGGTGGTGGATTGGGGTTACTGTTATTATTGCTGCGCATTTCTGTATTTGAATCTGACACATTTAAAAATGCTAAAAAGCAACATGTGCAAAGGGGAAATATCTTCATGCTGTTTAATAATGCCGCCCGGTTTAAAAAATATTTACTGAGTATCTTAATAGGATTACCCACCTGGCTGGTAATTGGGGTGCTGGTATCTTTTTCAAATGAGTTTGCAAAAAATTTTGGCATAACAGAACCCGTTGACCCCGGCAAAGCAATCATGTATTGCTATGGTGCTCTTTCATTGGGAGATATTTTAATTGGCTTGCTCAGCCAGCTTTTGAAAAGCAGAAAAAAGGCCTTGTATATTTTCTATTCTATTACCGCCATTTTTATGTTATTGTTTTTTATGTTAAACCAAAATGATACAGCACAGGATATGTACTGGCTCTGTGCGGGTTTAGGATTTGGCGCCGGCTTTTGGGCAATTTTTGTAACCATCGGGGCAGAACAGTTTGGTACTAATATAAGAGCAACAGCAGCTACTACCATTCCCAATATGGTAAGGGGGATGCTTGCAATTTTAATTATCCCTTTGTTTCAATGGCTGAGGAATATGGAAGGTGTTGGGTTTGTAAAGGGAGGAATTTATACTGCCATTATTATTATGGCGATTGCAGTTGTATCAGCCATGTTATCTAAAGAAACATTTGGCAGGGATTTAAATTTTGTGGAAGAATAATTTTTTAATTATAAAACTTGCAATATGAAATGAGCCATAAAAATTTTCGAGCAAATTCATGAAAACTGCGATGAAAATTTTTATGGTGAATTCCATTTGGCTAAAAAAATAAAAATATGCAAATGAAAAAGCTGATCAATCTGAGTTTCATTCCGCTAAATACGGATGTTGCTTTATTAGTATTAAGGGTGTGGCTGGGCTTTGGTGTTTTTGTAAAACATGGTATTGAAAAAATTACCGGCTTCAGCAAAATGGCAGAACATTTTCCTGACCCGATAGGCATTGGTTCATCTGCGAGTTTGAGTTTTGCACTGGTCTCTGATGCCATCTGCTCCATCCTGGTAATTCTTGGATTGGCAACAAGGTTATCCGCTTCCATTATTATTATTAACCTGTTCGCAGCATTTGGATTGCTTTTCAAATTTTCACTTGAAAAACCCCATTCAGAACTGGCTTTTGTTTACCTGGGCGGGTTTATTGTAATCCTTCTTGCCGGTGCAGGAAAATACAGTGTTGATAATAAACTGAAATAATATTTTCTGATACAATACAAACTTTCAATATGAAAAGATATCTGATGCCGCTTGTTTTATTTCAATTGCTTTTTATGACAGTTGCTGCACAAACAATATCGCCAATAAAATTATTCCGTTTCGGCAATACCGGAAATGAAAAACCTGCAGTAATTACTGCCGATGGTAAAAGCCTGAACGTTGCTGCCTTCGGCGAAGATTACAACGAAAAATTCTTCGCCACCAATGGTATTGACCGTTTGGAAAAATGGCTGACAAAGAATATCGCCAAATGTCCTCCTGTTCCCTCCAATGCAAGAATTGCAAGCTGCGTGGCACGACCATCTAAAATAGTTGCCATCGGCCTGAATTATCTTGAACACATCAAAGAAGGCGGTGCGCCAACACCACCGGAGCCGGTTATATTTTTTAAAGCCACTACATCATTGTGTGGTCCAAACGACAGTGTAATTATCCCACTCAATTCTTTAAAAATGGATTATGAAGCTGAACTGGCCATTATTATCGGCAAAGAAGCTTCATACATTTCTGAAAAAGATGCACTGAACTATGTGGCCGGTTATACTATTATTAATGATTACAGCGAAAGAGAATGGCAACTGGAAAGAGCTGCTGGTCAGTGGGACAAAGGAAAAAGTGCCAACACATTTGCGCCGCTTGGCCCCTGGTTGGTTACTCCAAAAGAAGTAGGCGACCCACATAACCTGAAAATATGGTTGAAAGTAAATGGTGCTATCCGGCAAAATGCAAACACCAGCGATATGCTTTTTAAAGTAGCAAGATTGGTTAGCGAAGTAAGTAAGTACATGACATTATTACCCGGCGATGTAATTGCTACAGGAACTCCATCGGGTGTAGGCCTGGGTAAAAGACCGCCAGTTTATTTAAAGCCCGGCGATGTTGTGGAACTTGGTATTGAAAAAATGGGAACACAAAAACAATTGGTAGGCACAGCTATAAAATATTTTTTAACCGATGCCGAGTATAAAGATTACCAGGATTGGGTTGCGTTAGGTTTAGGAGGTATCCCTCATACATTGGATGGTTACAGAACAGTAAAGATGCTCGGCAAACAAATGAGGGACCCATTGGATGTAAACCGTATTGCAGGTGATATTGGTAAACCCGGAGATGTAAAAGTGCTGGTTGATTTGCCAAAAAGACAAGGAACCAAACCGCTTATTGCTCCGTTTGCTGTACCTCATCGCCAGATGGACCAGCATAATGACACCGTTACCAGGAACAAACAAAAACAAATTTTTGATGCGCAGGTAACTAACACCAACTACAACCTCATGTATAAAATGAGTTACCTGGAAAGGCACAGCCCCGGAATTTTCTTAAAGGATAGTGCCGCAGGAAATCAAACTGTTGTTCCGGTATCACATGCAGAAGTTGGACATATACATCCTACTGATGGTTCCATGCATATTATACTTAGTCCTTCAGATACCAAAGAAGTGATTGAAAAAGGCTGGGGAGAACTGCATGGTTTGGCCGGTGGTGGCCCTGCAGCTAAAACATATATGATGGTTTATTCGCCCCGCAATGATATGGAACTTGAGATAACAAAGAAGATTCTTGAAGCGGCGGTGAAGTATGCATCACTGCCAGTTAAGCAATAAATATTTATAACAATGAGAAAGAAAATACTGATTGCATTACTCTTCGTTTTCGTGGCAATTCAATTTTTCAGGCCCGCAAAAAATTTATCCGGGGATGATACTTATGGCATTCACACAAAGTATAATGTTTCAGAAAATGTCAATCATTTACTGGAAGTTGCGTGCAATGATTGCCATAGTAATAAAACTGTTTATCCGTGGTATGCTAATATCCAGCCTGTAGCATGGTGGCTTAATAAGCATGTGGTAGATGGAAAGAAGCATTTGAATTTTTCAACATTTACCAAGCTGCCAATTGCAGTACAAAATCACAAGTTTGAAGAAATCATTGAAATGGTTGAGAAAAAAGAAATGCCATTGGCTTCGTACACTTACCTGGGTCTGCACAAGGAAGCTGATTTAACGGATGAGCAACGAAAATTAATAACTGACTGGTCAAAAGCACAAATGGATACTTTAAAAGCACATTATCATCCCGACAGCCTGATATTAAAGCGTAAAACACCACCAGCGGATAGTAAGTAAACAGGTTTATTACCTGAATCATAAAATATGAAATCAGTATTGGCTTTATTTTTAGTTATTGCAACTGCTGTTTCTGCGCAGCGGAAGGCGGAGGGTAATGTGACCTTTATCGAAAATGGTAATGGGCAAACTATTGCATTTTCACCCGGCTCTGGTATCAGCATTTTAAAAATTAATGGGCTTTCATTTAAAGATTTAAATAAAAACGGAAAATTAGATAAATACGAAGACTGGCGTTTGCCTTTTGAAGTAAGGGCAAAAGACCTGGCAACTAAAATGACGGTTGAGCAAATTGCAGGCCTGATGCTGTATAGCAGGCATCAATCCATTCCTGCAAGATCAACCGGTTATTTTGCCGGCACATACAATGGTAAGCCATATACAGAAGGAGAAACAAACCCAGCAGCATTAACTGACCAGCAAAAAGAGTTTCTTTCAAAGGATAATCTCCGGCATATTTTAATTACCACTTACAAGTCTCTTCCACTGGCGGTGGAATGGAATAATAATATACAGGCTTATGCCGAAAGTATTGGATTGGGGATTCCTGCTAACAATAGTACTGACCCACGGCACGGCACTATTGCCAATGCAGAATTTAATGCAGCGGCTGGCGGCAATATTTCTATGTGGCCCGGTTCGTTGGGATTGGCTGCTACATTTAATCCGGCTCTTGTAAAAAAGTTTGGTGAAACAGTTGCCATAGAATACAGGGCTTTAGGCATTACCACTGCATTATCACCACAGATAGATATTGCAACCGACCCACGATGGAGCAGGGTGAGCGGCACATTTGGAGAAAATCCTTATTTGTCTGCTACCATGGGGCAAGCATATTGCGAAGGCCTGCAAACATCTTATGGTAAAAATGAAATTGAAAATGGCTGGGGATATGCAAGTGTAAATGCAATGGCAAAGCACTGGCCTGGTGGCGGTACCGGTGAGGGAGGCAGGGATGCACATTATGCAATGGGAAAATATGCCGTGTATCCAGGTCAGAATTTTAATGCGCATTTAATACCATTTACAAATGGCGCATTTAACCTGAACAGCAAAACAAAAATGGCTGCTGCAGTCATGCCTTATTACACTATTTCCTGGAACCAGGATATAATGAATAAAGAAAACGTAGGCAACGCTTACAATAAATATATCATCACCGGTTTATTGCGTAAAAAATATAATTACAACGGCGTGGTATGTACCGACTGGCGGGTAACGGGTGATGAAACAGCTTTAAGTGATTTTATTGGCGGCACCAGTTGGGGTGCTGAAAAGCTAACTGTTGCAGAAAGGCATTATAAAATTTTGATGGCTGGTGTTGACCAGTTTGGTGGTAATAATGAAGTAGCTCCAATAATGGAAGCCTATGCAATGGGTGTAAAAGAGCATGGAGAATCTTTTATGCGGAAAAGAATGGAACAATCTGCCGTTCGCTTATTGCTCAATATCTTCCGGGTGGGCCTATTTGAAAACCCATACCTTGATGCAGAAACAACTGTTAAAACAGTGGGCAGTCCCGAACTGATGAAATCAGGTTATGAGGCACAACTGCAATCCATTGTCTTACTCAAAAACCAGCAAAATGTTTTGCCCATTGCAAAAAACAAAACCGTTTATGTTCCTAAAAAGTTTTATCCCTATACCAGGAACTTTTTAGGAATAGAGACAAAAGAAAGAACTGACTACCCGGTAAACATGAATATTGTAAAAAAATATTTTAATGTAACCGATAATCCCGATGAAGCAGATTTTGCATTGGTGTTTATTAATAATGCTATGTCGGCCAGTGGTGGTTATGATACAGCAGATATAAAAAATGGTGGCAATGGATATGTGCCTATCAGTTTACAATACCTGCCTTATACTTCAGTCAATGCAAGAGAAGTTAGTATTGCCGGCGGCGACCCGCTAGAGAAATTTACCAACCGAAGCTATAAAGGAAAAACAGTCAATGCATTTAATATTACTGACCTTGCTATGGTAACAGAGACACAGGCCAAAATGAAAGGCAAGCCGGTTATTGTTTCGGTTACTATGGATAACCCGATGGTATTTTCAGAATTTGAAAAACAAGCGAATGCCATACTGGTAAACTTTCGTGTACAGGACCAGGCTTTACTTGATATTATTACCGGGGCGGCAGAACCCGCAGCATTGCTACCCATGCAAATGCCTGCAAGCATGGAAGAAGTAGAAAGGCAAAATGAAGATGTGCCCGGCGATATGAAATGCCATAAAGATGCAGAAGGGCATGTGTATGATTTTGGATTTGGAATGAACTGGAAAGGTGTGATCAGAGATGAAAGAGTAAAGAAATTTAAAAAATAAATTTATGATACAAAGCTGCATGAAAAGACTATCATTTTTATTCCTCCTGTTGCTGTTTTTTTCAGTGGTGCAGGCTCAGCTTGTTAACCCCAATGCAGTAATAAGTAAGTTGATGAAAAAAAATACATCCGTAAAACTGAAACTGCTTTATCAAACAGACAGGCAGCACTTCGGTATCGGAGCCACGCAGGGTGTAAGAAGGTTCCCTGGTTTTGAAAAAGCGATTGACTTTCCTGCAACAACTACAGTAACTCCAAAAACCGGTTTTTCAATATGGACAGCAGAAGGCGGAATAACTGTTATATTTCAATATGAGGTGGCAGAGGGAAAACCGGCGCCAAAGGAAATTGTACTGGAAGGTATTGATGAAGTGGGTGGCAATATTACGGGCATTATTATTATGTGTTGTGCAATAGATGGTGGCAGTACAGTCGGGCTGGTAAATACAAATAGTGTTTTAAACAGCCCCCCTAATACAGTCGGGCTTTCTATCGGGTTAGTAGAGCCGGGCGGAACATTATACCTTTTGGGTAATGGGTGTGCTGAGCCAAAGAA
>JANRKT010000320.1:0-2742 GCA_033763355.1 Chitinophagaceae bacterium
TTCACGCAGGCCTGCACATGAATCGTGGTATGTTGCTTTGCCTTTCAGCGAAGCGCCAACATCTTCCTTTTTCAATACATGCACCATAAACTCACTGAACTCAAAAATCCTTTTCTGTATTTCTTTTACTTCCCTGCTCTGGGAAGAATCCTCAAACAACTTCTGGTAATAATTTCTTACAAAACCAACACATGATGCACTTGGTGCAATAATGTATTCAGTACCCGAAAAATCTTTAAGGAATTTGCTGCACACTGCTTTTGAATCGTCCCAAAAACCGGCATTGAATGCGGGCTGGCCGCAACAGGTCTGGTTGGTATTGTATTTAACCGTACATCCGGCTTTTTCCAGGACCTTTACCATATTAAAACCGGTTTTGGGATAAAGCTGGTCAACAAAACATGGTATAAATAGCTGAACGGTCATAACCGGGTCCGCACCTCCAAAGGAGTTCTTTGAATGAAAGGGTTATTTAAGTTTTATTGGTAGAAATGGTTTTCAGATTAATCATTTTCAAAGCTGTTATTGCAGCTTCCTCCCCTTTGTGCCCATGTTTACCGCCAATGCGTTCTTTTGCCTGCTGTTCATTGTCAACCGTGAGCACAGCAAAAATTGTTGGCACAGGCAACATCAGGTTCAGTTGAACCACCCCATCTGTTACTGCCCTGCATACATAATCAAAATGCGGTGTGTCGCCCCTTATCACACAGCCGATAGCAATAAATGCACAGGGCTTGTCTTCTTTGTATTTGTTGGCATCCCAGAAACTTTTAACAGCAAACGGTATTTCAAAAGCACCCGGCACTGTAATGGTGGTAACCTTGCTCACATTATACTCCTCCAGTATTTTCCTGCAGCCCTTTTCCAGTTCATCAACAATGGCTGCATTCCATTCGGTACGCACCATAACAACACAGGCATCCTTTTTAAGAATGCCTGCATCAAGTTGATATAAGTTATCGGAAACCTTTGACATGATTTTTCTTAAATTCCAACAGAGAAATACAAAAAATCAAATAACAAGATCCAAATGTCAAAAAAAATACAAAAATCAAATTTCAAAAATAGAAAAGGCAAAAATAAACTTTTCAGCCGCTTCTTATTTCCTACTTCCTACTTCCTGCTTCTTATCTCATACTTCTCACTTCGTCACTCCCAGCCTCGCAAGGTACTTATCCACTGCATAACCTCTTTCCGTTGTGGGGTACTTGTCCTTAATGGTCTGGTACAGTTCAATAGCTTCTTTGTTTTTCCCGCCCATTTCCAGGAGCAAAGCTGCACGGAAAAGATATTCGGCTGATGAAGCTTTGTCGTAATCAAATGCGGTACCCGCCTTGCGGTAATAATCTATCGCTTCTTCGTTTTTCTTTTGTTCGCTGTATGCATCGCCTAATAATCCATACACACGTGCCTGCACCTGCTTTGCGCCATTGGCATCAAAATCTTTCAGGTATTTTACAGCATTTGCATAATCGCCCAATTGCAGGTAACATTCGCCGGCGTATAATTTGGCCAGGTTACCTGTTTTGGTGCCGCCATATTTTTTAATCACTTTCAGAAATCCCGGGGTGGAGACATTACCGTTTAATGCAAGGGCAACAGAATCCTTCCTGAAGTTTTCTTCTGCACGGAAAATTTCTTCCTGGGCTTTTTGTTCATTGGGCAACTGGAAAAAATATTTGTAAACAAGGTAACCGCCTGCGAGAAGTATCACGGCCGAACTGGCAATTAAAATAGGTTTGCTGTACTTTTCCCAGAAACCTTTGGCCCGTTCCAACACCTCATTTGGTTCAAGTTCCCGGATTGTTTTTTCTGCCATTTTAAAATTGTTGGTTTATTTAATTGTGGTTAATCGCTGATGTTAATAATATGCGCTTGCTGAACCATAACGGTTCAAAACCCAATGTTTCAATATTGCATTTAGTCTTTAATAAACGGGTAATCTTCCTGGACGTAGATGTCTTTGTAAAGCTCATCATCATCAGGCCAGGGGCTTTCTTCTGCAAACTTTACTGATTCCTCCACTTCCGCTTTCACCCTTTCGTTGATCTTTTCAATCTCTTCTTCCTTTACTTTAAACTGTTCCATAAGGGCCATCTTTGCAGAATCAATGGGGTCCCTTTCTTTATATTCTTCCACTTCTTCTTTGGTGCGGTATTTCTGCGGGTCGCTCATGGAGTGGCCTTTGTAGCGGTAAGTTTTCATCTCCAGCAAAGTAGGGCCTTCTCCTGCACGTGCCCGTTTTACTGCGCGTGCCACGGCTTCATGAACAGCTTCCATACTCATCCCATCAACTGAATCGCCTGGCATATCATAGGCATCTGCCAGTTTATAAATATCCACCACGTTGGAAGTGCGCTGCACCGATGTGCCCATAGCGTAGTTGTTGTTCTCGCAAATAAAAATTACCGGTAGTTTCCACAGCATGGCCAGGTTAAATGTTTCATGCAATATCCCCTGGCGGGCTGCGCCATCGCCAAAGAAGGTGAGGCATACATTATCTGTGCCCTTGTATTTTTCGGCAAATGCCAGGCCTGCACCGGTACCAATCTGGGCGCCCACTATACCATGCCCTCCAAAAAACCTTTCTTTCACCCCAAAAAAGTGCATACTTCCGCCCTTACCTTTTGAGCAGCCGGTGGCTTTACCGTACAGTTCGGCCATACAGGCTTTGGCTGTAATACCTTTTGCAATGGCAAGGCCGTGGTCACGGTAGGCGGTAATAAAGGTATCGTCTGGTTT
>JANRKT010000321.1:0-4563 GCA_033763355.1 Chitinophagaceae bacterium
GAAATAGAAAGGGATTTTTCAAAATGGCTGAACGATCACATTGATAAACTTCCGGTACCCAAAGAACAAATACAGGAATACCTGAAAGGCCGTACCTGGTAAAATTCAAAAATCATTAAAACAATCAACGATGGCTGCTTCAACTTCAAGAAGGTCTTTTCTCAGCAAAGCCGCATTGGCAGGTGCATTAACACCCTTGGCTACATTATCTTCTTTTGGTCAGGGATATGAAAAAGCAATTGATAAAACTCCAAAAGCATCAGCGCCATCTGACCTGAAGATTACAGAAATTAAATGCGGTTACATACGTGGCAGCCTTTTTGTAAAAGTATATACCAACCAGGGCATATGGGGTTGCGGCGAGGGTGTAGATGCAATACCGGGCACTTACTATCTGGTAAAAAATTTTGAAGCGAGGCTTAAAGGAAAAAACCCTTTGAATGTTCACCGTTTGTTTGAAGACATCCGCAAATCAGGTTTTTTTCAGGGCGCACAATCCGGAATGTACGTGGCTGTACTTTCAGCCATTGAAACTGCATTGTGGGATGTTGCCGGCAAGGCTTTGAATTTACCCGTATATCAATTACTCGGTGGAAAGTTTCGGGATAAGATAAGGGTGTATTGCGATACGGCACTTTACCAGCGTAACCTGCCAACCCCAAAAGATTTTGCTGAAGCTGCATTAAAATCAAAGCAAATGGGTTTTAATGCCATTAAGTTTGATCTTGACCAGGCAAATGATCCCAACAAATATGATGCTTACAACTGGACAGCCAGCCCTGCTGAATTGCAACGCATGGTTGACCAGATGACTGCTGCCCGTGAAGCGGTAGGCCCTAATACTGACATTTGTGTTGATATGCATGGCAGATATGATGCAGTAACCGGACAAGCTGTGGCAAAGCGAATGGAACCTTTAAACCTGATGTGGCTGGAAGAGCCTATACCCGCCGAGAATGTGGAAGCCTATAAACTTATTACCGAATCTACCAGCACACCTATTTGCGCCGGTGAGAACCATTACCTCGCATATGGGTTCAGGAGATTGCTGGAAATTGGCGCTGTTGACATTGTAATGCCTGACCTGCAGAAGGCAGGCGGGTTAGGAGAGGGGCAGCGCATTGCCAACCTTGCCAATTTATATTATGTCCCTTTTGCCCCGCATATGGTAGCTTCATTTCTTGGTGCCATGGCATCTGCACATGTATGCGCATCAGTGCCCAATTTTTTAATACTCGAGTGGCAATCATATTTTCATACACAACCCATGTTTAAAGAAATAGTGAAGTATGAAGGAGAATGGGTGCAGAACAGTTTTATTACACTTTCTGAGAAACCCGGTATTGGGGTAGAGATAAACGAAGAAGGAATGAAGAAGTATGCAATACCCGGGGTGCCTTTTTTTGAATAGGTATTAAAAATTAAAAAGTTGCCGGCCTTTTAAAGCCGGCAACTTTGTTCTTATTATTACTTTGAAATAAGCTTTTTTAATTTTTCAATATTTTGCAGCCTTTCAAATTTAACAGGTACATCTTTTGAAAAGCCTGATTTTTTTACACGGGCCGTGCCTTCAATTCTTACCAGCGCCTCTTTCTTTTTGTAAATATCATGCTGGTTGGCAACAGCGCTCAGGTTATCAAGTGTGAACATGACAGGCAATACAAATTCAGAATTCTTTCTTACCTGTACTTTTTCATCCAGTTCAAAACGGCCAAAGTATTTGTTGTCAATATAAACGTCGCCCCTTGCATTGGTTAGCTGTATCCCGAAGTTGTTGGGGTTGTAATAAATAAGGTCAATACCGGCGGTGGTTTTTAACACACCTGCCTTAACAAGGCGCACATCACGGATGTCAACATATTCGGGCTCTTTTACGTTATTGGTGCTTTTGCATGATGCCAGCAGCAAAATAGCTGCAGGAAGAGTAAAGGTTAAGAATTTCATATTGTGTAATTTGAATTTTAAGACTGAATGAACAATGCAAAGATTAAGAAACTATCGGGCCGGGTTACGTTAAGAAATTTGTTTTAACAGTGCTTTACAATTAAGGCCTGTTGATGTCAAAGTTGTTTTCTCCAATCACATTCCATTTCCCATCTTCAAGTTTAAGCAGGGAGATGTTGCTGACAAAAAAAATTTCTTCAAACTTCTTTTGGGCAAAATATGGCCAGGCTTTTACAAAATCACCGGGTTTTAAATCCCTGCCGGCAATAGTAACATGCGGATGAAAGGGCCTTTCATCAATCCTGATTACATCAGTGAACGATTTTACAAAATGATTTTCCGCCTGCTTTTTTAATTCTTCCAGTGCAGGATTTTCTTTCACATGAATAAAAAGAACCCTTTTGCCGAAACGGGAGAAATTATCAAGCTGAATTTCCGGTTTACTGTTATAACCGGAAAAAGATTGAAGGGCCGCATGCAGTTCTTTTTCTCTTTCTTCCGCCAGCCAGAAGGGCGGGATTAACGTGATATGTGCCGGTGACTTCAATGCCACTGTACAACCAAACCTGTCCCTCATCCATAGTTTGTAATCCAGCACTTTTTTATTTATTTCCTCAGGGCAAACTATTGCTATGTAATACATTTTATGTGGCGTATGTCCGGACATTTTCAGAAATATTTCAGCATTTGCAGGGAAGACCTCAAAATTCAGCAACCCGGTGCAAAGATTGGCCGCACCGCAAAAAAAATTTAAATTC
Organism: Chitinophagaceae bacterium; assembly: GCA_033763355.1. GTDB lineage: Bacteria > Bacteroidota > Bacteroidia > Chitinophagales > Chitinophagaceae > JANRKT01. The sequence continues at coordinate 2,703 of JANRKT010000321.1, forward strand.
GCTCTCTATATGTAAATCTGCACCTGTGACGGTATCAACATTCTTGTCTTCTTACAGTTTGCTGCGTTTTTTTCTTTCTGTATTTGCTTCCGTTACGGGTTGCTTTGTTCATGCCCAATTATGTAACGGAAGTTTGGGTGATCCCGCTGTGAACATCACATTTGGTTCAGGTCTTGGCGGCAATACAGGTTATACCCCTACCAATGCGTACAGTTATATCGCATCTTCCTGTCCCAACGACGGATATTACACCATCACCAACTCAACTACCGGCTGTTTCGGAAACTCATGGCACACAGTTAATTCCGATCATACCGGCGGCGGCGCATTTATGCTGGTAAATGCATCCTTTACCCCCGGAGATTTTTTTGTGGCTACTGTAACAGATCTCTGTCCCAATACATCCTACGAGTTTGCCGCATGGATCATGAATGTTTTGAACCGCAACGGCATCAGGCCTGATATTACTTTCAGGATTGAAACGCCGGCGGGCATTGTGCTGCAGCAATTTTCAACAGGGGAAATCATGGAGTCAGCTCAACCACGCTGGCAGCAATACGGATTTTATTTTACTACGCCGGTTAACAATCCCGTTATCGTTTTGCGTATGACCAACAATGCGCCGGGCGGACTGGGTAATGACCTTGCGCTGGATGACATTACTTTTCGTCCCTGCGGCCCCATCATTACTTCTTCTATCACCGGCAGCAGCGATACGGTTGATATTTGCGAAGGCAATACCAGCTTTTACAATTTTACATCAGATGTTTCATCTGCTTACCAGATGCCCGCATTCCAGTGGCAACTGAGTACCGATTCCGGTAAAACATGGAATGATATTATGGGTGCAAATGCTATTGATTATTTGCGCCAGCCAACCGGCCCGGGTACTTACTGGTACCGGATGGCGGTAACTGAGCAGAATGCTGTAAACATAAAATCCTGCCGCATTGCATCAAATTATGTTGTCATTAATGTGCATGCAAACCCATTTGTAAATGCAGGGCCGGACAGAATTGTTTTTGCGGGAGATTCGATTACACTTGAAGGCAAAGTAACCGGTGAGGACCCCGTGTATTACTGGGACCCGCCTGATTATTTAAATAATAATACAATTGAATCCCCTGTGGCTACTCCGCCAAAAGATATTGCATACACACTTTATGCTGAATCAGCTTTTGGCTGCAAAAGCCAGGATAATGTGCAGGTAAAAGTGGTTGCCGGTATTTTTGTTCCCTCTGCATTTACCCCCAATAACGATGGCCGGAACGACAAGTGGCGCATTCCATTTCTTGACCCTTTATTAGGCGCAACAGTAAAAGTGTATAACCGCTACGGCAGGCTTGTTTACCAGGCAAGCGGCATTACTGTTGAGTGGGATGGTACTTATAATGGTGTGCAGCAGGCTGCCGGTACTTATGTTTATCATATCCGGTTTAAAAAAGGCAGGAAGGATATGAAAGGTATGGTAACCATTATCAGGTGAGGTAAGTATTGATCTGAGAAGTTATCAATTTGTTGAAAATTTGCAACCTCACCAGCCCGGGAAGAAATACCGGTCGCATATCATTATCTTCACATATGCTAAAAAATATCTTCACCCTGCTTTGTGTTTTCATCTGCTCTTTTGTTTTTACCCAAACTATCGTCCGCCTGGATAACAGCCGCATCACTGTACAACAACTGGACGGCAAAATCAATCAGCTGATGAACGAAGCGGCAGTAACCGGCATGGCCATCAGCATATTTAATGATGGCAAACCTGTTTATCATAAAGTATTTGGGTATAAAAATTCAGAGACAAAAGTTTTGTTGCAAACAAACACCAACTTTTACGGCGCTTCACTAAGCAAGGCTGTTT
>JANRKT010000322.1:0-6495 GCA_033763355.1 Chitinophagaceae bacterium
ATCAGCTATGCTGTCAGCAAGGTTGCTTTTGCTTTGGCGTGTCCATTTTTGGCCATAAAGATCATGACAGGCAAACAGAATTAAAAACGTTATAACTACTCCTTGTAATTGCATTTTTATCTTTTGTACTTTTTTCTACCCACGCAGGGTCTCTCTCCTGGACAAAGTGCGTGGGATGGAGGCCCCTGCGGTTCATCAGTAAAAATTACTAAGTTTAACTGAAAAAAATCTAACAATGAGTGCAGGCTACAAGGGTAAAGAATGATGCATGTCAACCGAGTCCTCCGCCCAACGCACACAATGGCCATGCGGAGAGACTCTGCGGGGAAGGGAAGATTCATGAAAGTTACACATATCCGCAGCTCTGATAAAAGCTAAAATAGATAGCTACAATTCGGAACTATTTCAGTAAAAGCAGATGAGCACAAAATTCGTACATTTAAAAATCAAAGCTTTCTTTACCGATTGTTTCACCACAACCATTAAAATAATGATTGCACTAAAAAAGATTAAGGCGGTGTTACTGCTGCTTCTTATCAATGTATGGGCTAATTCACAATCTAAACTTCCCCGTAGTAATCCTGAAGCTGAAGGCGTTTCTTCTGCTGGTATTATTAAATTCCTGGATGCTATAGCTAATAGTAAACATGAAATGCATAGTCTTATGATATTGCGCCACGGTAAAGTGATTGCAGAGGGATGGTGGAATCCTTACAGACCGGATTTGAAACACACTATGTATTCAGTAAGTAAAACCTTTACCGCTACTGCTATTGGTTTTGCAGTAAGTGAAAGCCGCATCACTGTCAACGATAAGGTCACTTCTTTTTTTCCTGCTCAATTACCAGATACTGTCACCACAAACCTTGCTGATCTTACTATCAAAGATGTATTAAGTATGACGGTAGGCCAGGCCCCTGACCCTACCGGTCTTGCTATTACAGGTAACCGGCCCTGGTCAACTACATTTTTGTCATTACCTATCAAAGATGAGCCAGGTACTAAATTTTTATACAATTCTCTCGGCTCTTATATGCTTTCTGCCATCATTCAAAAAGTAACCGGTCAAAAAGTTATTGATTATCTCAGGCCAAGACTATTTACTCCATTAGGAATACAGGGCATGGATTGGGAAGTAGATCCGGAAGGAATCAATAGCGGTGGCTGGGGATTGAGAGTAAAAACAGAAGATATGGCGAAGTTTGGACAATTGTATCTCAACAAAGGAAAATGGAATGGCGAACAACTATTACCAGCAGCATGGATTGAAGAAGCTACAAAGATGAAGATAGACCAGGCTCCTGACCAACCTCAGTCGAAAAAAGACTCAAGCGACTGGATGCAGGGATATTGCTATCAAATATGGAGATGTCGGTATAATGGATACCGGGCTGACGGTGCTTTTGGACAGTATATAATTGTAATGCCGGAATTGGATGCAGTCATTGCCATCACCAGCGAAACTCCGAATATGCAGGGTGAAATCAATCTTGTATGGGAATATTTATTACCTGCCTTTCAAAAGAAAAAATTACCTGCGAGTAAAAGTTTAGCTGTATTAAATCAAAAGCTGGCAGCACTAAAACTTCCGCCGCCGGCAAAAACAACATCGCCTGTTGAAAAATCGATTTCGGGAAAAACATTTACAATCGAATCGAATCAATCAAACGTCGAATCTGTATCGTTCCAATTCAAAAACAATACATGCTATGTTGGTTTAAAAACTGATACAGCCCTTCATAAATTTGAATTTGGCGCAGGCTCCTGGAAAGAGGGTACCACAACAAAAAAAGGACCTTCATTGGTTGGAAGAGCTAAAGCACATTTTGCAGGTTTACCAGCACCTAAAATTGATTGCAGTTATAGCTGGAAAGATGATGTCACACTTGAATTGCTGATCAGGTATATTGAAAGCCCACATACTGAAAAAATCAGTTGTCGGTTTGAAGACAACAAGGTTTCAATTGATATCAGCAATAGTTTTGATACTAATCCTGCTGATAAGAAGCAAGAATTGAAAGGAAGTTATTGAGTTGAATCTTTTGATGAAGAAGTAAAATGCACGCATACCTGTGAATGCATTGTATATAGCCTGTATTGCGATCCATCATGAACCAGTATACCGCTTGATTTATTTTCTTTCATAATAGGGTTCTTGCTGTATTTCTCCCAATTCAACAGGTCTTTGGAAACAGCAACATTGGTGCTCCATTCACTCCAATCTTTTACTGCTGTTGCATGATAATACCCATAATACATTCCATTGTACTTGATGACTTGGTTAAGAGCAACTCCAAACTTTCTACCCCCGCTGGGTCTCTCCCCGGGTAAAGTGGGATGGAGGACCCTGCGGTTCATCAGTAAAAGTTACTAAGTTTAACTGAAAAAAAATTTAACTATGAGTGCAAGCTCAAAGATTACTGAAGCGGCTGATATTACGAAAATTAAGGATAATGAATGATGCGTGTCATCCGCAGAGTCCTCCGCCCAACGCATACAAAGCCCATGCGGAGAGACTCTGCGGGGAAGGGGAAGCTGAGAATATATTCATCTCCCCGCCATATTGCCAATGCAATGTTGTGGCACGTTTTGACTATCTGACACCTTATTTACTATTAATGTTTTCATGCTTTAATGCCATTCTGAAAACATGTGTAATAAATAACTTTTTATCAACCCCACCAATGTTTTCATCTATTTTGACAAGTTCAATAATCTTTTCTATGGCCAATCCTTTCTTTATTAAACTCACAACCTCGTCTTTAATGGTGGTCAACAACTTACTGTAAGCTGCCAGCTGTTCTTTGTTACTGACAGGGCCATGTCCCGGAATAAATCTTGTGTGATTGTTAGAAACGGATAGTAGATAATCGATTGTTTTTATCATGGAATAAATATCGCCTCCGTTGTTTTCATATAGAACGGGTAAACCATAGGTTACAAAGATGTCACCGGTGTGGTAGATATCTGCCTTTTGAAAGTGAACAATGGCATCGCCGTCACTATGCGCATTGGGAAAATGTAGTATCCGGATGGTTTCCTTTTCATCATGCAGATAAAGCGAATCCTTGAAAACAATAGAGGGTAACGCCTCTAAGGGGTAGGCTCTTTGCAGGATTTGTCCAAAACTGCTTCCGGTTATGATTTGGTCTTTCAACAGTCGTTTTCGCAAGTTTTCCTGTGCAATGATTGAGACCTTTTCGCTGCCGAATGCTTTATTGCCATCAATATGGTCAAAATGGTAATGCGTGTTGATAACGTACCAGATGGGCTTATCTGTAATGGAAGAAATTAATTCTTTGATGCGGGGCACAAGTTTTGCCCACTGGTCATCCACCAGGATAACTTCCTGTGGTCCTATGTACACGCCTACATTACCAGCAATGCCCATTGGTTGAATGACATAATAACTCTCCTTGATTTTAATGATTTCCTCTTTAGTATTTTCAATCGTTTGCTCAACTGAATCAACAAAGGATGTTCCGCTTTGTCCAAATAAAGAATGAATTGATAAAAGAAAGGTGATTGTAAAAAGGTACTTCATTTAGCGGTTAGTATTTGTTTTTAAAAATGTGCCACAACACATAAATTTATGCTATAAGATGCACTGTTCAAAAAACATAGCCACCGAAAACCAGCTTTTTAGTATTATACTTTTTGTATTGCTGTTAGGACAACCCAACCTTCTTAATTTTTTTTTAAAAAAATTATTAATGTGTGAAATGTATTTGCATTAGCCACATAAACAAAACCCGGCCAATTCTCATCAACCGGGTTTATAAAAATCATCCTGTATCCTTTACCCCACAACGCTATACCGCACCCATGTCAAAAGGCAGTTTTCTTATGCGCTTGCCTGTTAAGTCGTAAATAGCATTGCACAATGCAGGTGCAAATGGCGGCAATCCGGGTTCGCCTACGCCCCCCGGTTTTTCGTCGTTGTCCATGATGTGCACTTCTATTTCGGGTATATCGCTTATACGCGGCATACGGTACTGGTGAAAGTTTGTTTCAACCGCTTTGCCATCCTGGAAATTGCTGGCATGCACCGCAGCAGCGCCATAAGCCATAATCACACTGCCTTCCACCTGTGCACGTACAATATCGGGGTTCACATACCAGCCGCAATCCATTACCGCAACCACTTTATCTACTTTAAGTTTACCATCTGCTGTTTTTGAAACCTTCACCGCTTCGCCAACGATGCTTTTAAAACATTCGGTAATGGCAATGCCCCATCCGGAGTTTTTGCCACGGTTTTTCCAGTTGGTGAGTTCAGCAAGTTTTGACAGCACCGCCTGGTAACGTTCACCGCCTTCTCCGCCGAGATGTTGTTTCCTGAAATCAAGCGGGTCTTTACCTGCTTCAATGGCCAGCTCATCAATAAAACTTTCGTATGCAAAACCATTGGTGGAGGAATAAACCGAACGCCACCACATAACAGGTATGGGAGATTCAGTGGGCACATCTTCAAAACTGTAATGCCGCAGGGTTTGAAAATAATGTTCGGCAAAGCCTTCGGTGGTGCTCCCGTTAAAATCAGTTTTATCAGGGTTGGGCGACCATTGGTGGTCCATGTTCTGCCCGGCCATTTTTGCCTGCAGTGACATGATCCTTCCGTCTTTGGTCAATCCTCCCTTACATTCGTAAACAGCGCCGGGGCGGAAAGGGCCCTGGGTCATGTCGTCTTCACGTGTCCATACCACCTGTACAGGCGCTTTTATTTCTTTTGAAATAAGCGCCGCTTCAGCAGTGTAATCCATAAATGCTTTGCGGCCAAAACCACCACCTAAGAAGGTCATGTTGATGGTAACATTTTCAGGTTTCATGTTCAGCCTTCCGCAAATGTCCTGCTGTATCCAGTCGGGCGCCTGTATGGGTCCCCACAGTTCGCATTTATCATCCTTTACATCGGCAATGCAACTCAAAGGTTCCATGCAACTGTGCGATTCATACGGCGTTTCATATATGGCGGTAAATTTCTTATCCGCTTTTTCAAAAGCTGCTATGGGGTTGCCGCCTGTTTTTTGTGATAAGCCGGTTTTTTTAAGGTCTTCTTTCATGCGTGCATACAGTTGTTCAGTATTCAGGTGTTCAAAACCTGAATCATCCCATTCTACCTTCAGCGCTTTGCGGCCCTGCATAGCAGCCCAGAGAGAATCGGCTACTACAGCAACACCTTCCCTTGTAAAAGAAAATACAGGCATCTTTACTTTAATAACATGCTTAACACCGGGTATTTTTTTGGCTGCGGTATCATCAAAGCTTTTTACTTTACCATGAAAGCGGGGGTTGCGTTCAACCATGGCATACATCATGCCTTTTAGTTTTTTATCCTGGCCAAATTCTGCGCTGCCATTTACTTTAGACGGTGTATCCTGTCTTTGCAATGGCTTACCGATAATTTTATAATCGCTCCTGTGTTTCAGTTTCACATCTTTTGGCGGCTGCAGTTTGGAGGCTTCTTCAACCAAATCGCCATAGCCCAGTTTTTTGCCACTGGGTTTGTGAATTACAAAAGCATTTTCAGCATAACATTCAGCTTTGCTTACGCCCCATTTTTTTGCGGCCGCTTCAATCAGCATTTCCCTTGCTGTGGCGCCGGTGCGCAGCAAACTTTGGTAAGCGCCCCTTACAGTTGAGCTGCCACCGGTGAGCTGGCTCCCGAATTTGTTCGGGTGCCCCGGTGCAAATGCAATATTTACCTGGTCAAGGCTTACTTCTAATTCTTCAGCCACCATTTGCGGCACCACCTGGTAAGACCCCTGGCCCATTTCAGAACGGTGGTTGAGTATGGTTACCTTACCCGCTTTATCAATCGAGATCCATGAAGTGAGTTGTATGCTCAGGTTATCTGCCGCTTCTTTGGTCAGTATTTTTTCAGCGCCTTTTCCCAAAGCAGGCATATAATAACCTAAGGTGAGGGCTGCGCCGGTCATGCCGGAGAGCCTGATGAAATTTCTGCGTGATACATTTTTATCTGCGGTTTTCATAAAAATCTTTTTTAGTTGGTGGAAGCTTTTGCCATGATCTGTGAGGCAGTTTTAATGGCTTTGCGTATGCGGATGTAAGTACCGCAACGGCAGATGTGGCCGTTCATGGCGGCATCAATATCTGCATCGGTGGGGTTGGGTGTGCGTTTTAATAAAGCCACCGCAGCCATAATTTGCCCGCTCTGGCAATAACCGCATTGGGGAACCTGCTCTGCAATCCATGCCTGCTGCACGGGGTGTGAGTTATCTGTGGAAAGGCCCTCAATAGTTGTGATGGTTTGTTTTGCAACCGAAGAAATGGGAATGGAACAGGAACGAACGGGGTTACCATTTAAGTGAACAGTGCATGCGCCGCATTGCGCCATTCCGCATCCGTATTTTGTTCCGGTAAGATTGGCAAGCTCCCTGATAGCCCACAGCAAGGGCATTTTAGGGTCAGCCTCCACCTTGTAAGTTTTTCCGTTAATATTAAGATTGTAGGAAGCCATAACAGTAGTTTTTT